>JAJEEA010000228.1 GCA_022821235.1 Vicinamibacteria bacterium | reverse complement strand
TCTCGACGACCTAGCGCGCTCCCGCCGGAAGCACCGTCCGGAGAAGCTGCGCGACTTCCGTGAGGCCCTGGCCGAGGTCGACCGGCACGCGAGTGAACGTTACTTCATCCTCAAGTCGATCGTCATCGGCAACCTGTACGGCGTAGACATTATGGAAGAGGCGGTGGAGATCTGCAAGCTGCGCCTGTTCCTGAAGCTCGTGGCCCAACTGGAGCGCTACGACCAGATCGAGCCGCTGCCCGACATCGACTTCAACGTCCGCGCCGGCAACACGCTCGTCGGCTTCACGTCGTTGGAGGAAGTGAAGCGGGCGCTGGGATCCAACTTGGTAAAGCAGCTCTCACTCCCCGATATCGAAGAGCGCGCCGAGATCGCGGACCGCGCGTTTAGCCGGTTCCGCGCCATGCAGACCGAGCACGGCCTGGACGCCGGCGCGTTCATCGACGCGAAGGCGGAACTGCGCCGTCGGCTCGACGACCTGCGCGACGAGCTCGACGGCTATCTCGCTGGCGAATACGGTGTGAAGAGCAAGGCCGGCCTCGGCCGTTGGCGGGCGAGCCATCAACCGTTCCACTGGTTCGTCGAGTTCTACGGCGTCATGCATCGGGGCGGTTTCGACGTGATCATCGGAAATCCACCGTACGTGGAATACAGCAAAGTTCGAGAGCAGTATCGAGTTCAGGACCTGGTGTCGATGCAATGCGGAAATCTCTATGCGCTCTGCACCGAACGAAGCCTCGATTTGCTCGCCCCGAGTCGGTGGTTCGGCTTCATTGTTCAAGCGCCAATCGTTTCGACTCAACGCATGGGCCCGTTGCGGGAGTTGGTTCATGAGCGTTGCGGTTTCAGCGCGTATGCGACGTTTGATGATCGGCCGTCCAAGCTGTTCAACGGCATGCATCACTGCAGGGTTTGTATTGTATTGTGTAATACTGACCTGCGGAGTCGCCAAACTCTCACAACGAAATACCATAAATGGTACCGAGAGGAAAGGAGGAATCTTCTGGTCTTATTGCATTATCAACGGCTGGACAACGTGGCTCCTGGCGTTGTGATTCCTAAACTGCGGTCGGACACTGAACAGAGCATTCTTCGGAAAACAGTGAGTCAAGTCGTAACTTTGGGAAGCACCATAACCGAGGCATATACTGATCATCGGATATACTACAAGATTACCGGGGTGGGCCATTGGTTTACCTTCACGACGGCACCGCCAAGGTTTTGGCGCGCTGGCGTGGAAGGCTCGTCGACCAGGGAGAGTAGTGTGTGTTTCTCGGACCGGGTGGCGCGAGACACGGCCTTTTGTTGCCTGTGGAGCACCCTTCACTATTGGCTATATCAGGCGCGTACGAATTGCCGAGACTTCAACCCGACCGACCTTGAGTCGGTTCCGATTCCTGATTCAGTCGCGGGAGGGGTTGCTGAGTTCGGCCAACTGTCACGAAGGGTCACCGCGCTACTCGAGCGCACTTCGGAGGTAGCGGAGGCTACGTATGACGTGGGTGGCAGAGTCCGGTATCAGCGTTTCAGACCGAAGGCGATCAAGGGGATTATCGACGAAATAGACGGGGTCTTGGCCATGCATTACGGCTTCACCGACGAGGAGTTGGACTTCATCATCAACTACGACGTCAAGTATCGCATGGGGCGGGGATGATCGAGACGGGAAAGACGAGGATCCAGATTCGATGAAGAAGAAGACGGTCTACATCGAGACGACGGTGGTGTCGTACCTGACGGCACGGCCCACAGGGGATCTGGTGGGAGCCGCATGGCAGAAGATTACGGCCGACTGGTGGGAGCCGCAGCGGGAGCGGTTCGAGCTCCACGCATCGGATGTGACGGTAGGGGAGGCTGGGCGGGGAGACGCGGAAGCGGCGCGGCGGCTGGCCGCGCTTGCGGATGTCACTGTTCTGCGGGTCACGGAAGCGGCCGTCGGGTTGACGAGGGCGCTGGTCCGGGGCGGCGCGGTGCCGGCGAGCGCGGAGAGCGATGCGCTGCATGTGGCGGTGGCGGCGGTGCACGGCCTGGATTGTCTGTTGACGTGGAACTGTCGGCATCTGGACAACGCGGAGACGAAGCCGGTCATGCGGAAGATCTGCCAGGAGTGGGAGGAGTGGGGGTACGTGATACCGGAGATCTGTACTCCGCAGGAATTGATGGGAGGGGGCGGCGATGGCGGATGAGATCATCGAGGAAGTTTGGCGGATCAAGGACGAGATTGCCCGGGAGCACGGGTACGATGTGGGTGGGCTGGCTGCGTACTATCTGCGATTGGGGTAGGAGAGGGCGCAGCGGGAGGAGGGCGCGGCGGCGGGAGAGGGGACGACGGGAGAGGGGACGGCGGCAGGCGGTGCGGAGCCAGTGGGCTGGGTGCAGATGGAGTGTGGGGCGCGTCAGGGCGGTGGAAGCGACCGGTCGGGAAGTTGATGGAGCTGGAGGGACGGAGGCGGGTGGATCCCGGCGCACCGGGGTATCCGGCGGCGTTGCGGCGGTGTTTCGGGCCTGGGCGTCCGGCGCACGTGACGGCGTGGGGCCGGCTGCAGTTGCTGGAGGGCGCACTGCTCGGGTTCTTCTGTTCGGTGCGGGTTCCCGGCGACTCTGTGCTCAAGATCTACGACTTGGCGCGGGCGCTGCGCAGCAAAGGCGTGACGGTGGTCGGCGGGTTTCAGTCACCGATGGAGAAGGAGTTCCTGGATCTGCTGCTGCGGGGCACGGCGCGAGTGGTGGTCTGTCCGGCGCGAGGGCTGGGCGTCATGCGGCTCCCTCGGGGGTGGAGGGCGGCGCTCGGCGACGGCCGTCTGCTGCTGCTGTCGTTCTTTGACGAGGCGATTCGGCGCCCTACGGCAGCCATCGCGGGGAGGCGGAACGCCTGTGTGGCCGCGCTTGCGGATCGGCTGCTTGTGGCGCACGCGGCGCCCGGCGGCAAGACGGAACGGTTGTGCCGGGACGCGCTGGCGGCCGGCAAGCGGGTGTTCACGCTGGATTCGTCGGACAACGCCCACCTGATGGCGCAAGGGGCGGTGGCGGTGGCAGCGGACGACCCGGCAGTGTGCCTGGGCGATGGGGTCGGCGGGCCAGCGTGACGATGGAGACGGCGCGATAGGAGCGCTCATGCGCCAAGCCATGGAGATTGCTTCGACCCGCAGTTCCTGCCGTCGCTGGGCAGGCTCGACCCGGGCGATTCGCAACGCGTGCTGAAGTCGGTCACGAGGTACCAGCAGGAGCCCGAGGCGCCGAGACTGAACCTCGAACAGCTCAAGGGGCGTCGCGGCCGGAGGCGGTTGTGGGACCATCCGCGCCTCGCAGGAGCTGCGGGTGCTGTTGGCCCGCGAGGGCCCGACATCGGTTCTGCTGCGGGCGGGACATCACGACGCCATCTACGATATGGCGGACCGCGTGGCATTTGCGGCGCCGCTGGCGGGACGCCCCGGTCTGATTCCCCTTCGGCCCAATGCGCTCGATCTCGACGGGTCCGTGCTCGCCGCGGTCGCGGCGCCGGCGGCGCCGACCACGGAGGGGGAACCGTCGATCCTCGAGTACTGGAGCGACCGCGAGCTCGCCGACGCGGGGTTCGATGACGATGCCGTCCGCCGGCTGCGGCGGGCGACCCAGGACACGCTGCTCGAGGTGTGGCCCGAGCTCGTCGATGACGAGGCGCTGTTCGACAAGATCTGGGCCTGTTCCGAGCAGTCGCCGGCCTGGTTCAACCGCCGCCTCATCGACGACGACGAAAGGGAGCAGCGGCGCTTCCGCGACGCCATCGTCGGGCGCGGCGCGCTGGCCGGCCTGTCGTCGCTGCTGGGTCCGGACGAGCTCGAACGCCTGTTGTCGGCGCCCATCGAGGAGTGGATGATCTTCCTCCACCCCTTGCCTGGTGGCCCGGGGATGGGGCCGGGATGGGGCCGGTGGCGGCGCACGACCCGGCGGCGCGCGCGGGCGATGGAGCTGACAGGTCGAGGTGAGGCGGTGTGATGACCTCGCGAGTGGTGATCGCTGTCGCGCTGCTCCTGTTCCCCGGTGGGGCGGCGGCCCAACGGTCCTTCGATTTCTCGGCGGGGGCCTTTTGGGGTGGGCACGCCCCCGACGGTCCGGTCACCGCCGGCTGGGTCCAATCGAGCCGCTTGCTCGACCAATGGGTGCTGGAGGGCACGAGCCGCGTGGACACCGTCTTCGAAACGCGGCGAGGGGACTTCGACGGCGACGTCAGGGTCACTCGCGAGGATCGCTACGAGACGCTGCTGGGCGGGCTCAGGAGCCCTTCGGGCGAGGGGTGGGTCGGCTTCTACTACCAGCTTCTGGCCGGCGGGTTTCGGGTTGCTCGCGCGATGACGTATGAGAGCGACACGGTGGACATCGAGGCCGCGAACGCCCGCTGCGCCACGTTCGATGGGGATGGAACGTTCGTCTCCCCTTGCGAGCCGCCGTTCCCGGCGGGCGAGACCGCCTACGGGTTCGTGCTGCAGCCGGGCGTCGGCGTCGAATTCTGGGGTCCGGAGTTCGACCTGCCGTTCCTCTCGCTGGTGGAGCTCGGGCTCAGGATCGCGGCGGACCTGCCGGTCCTGGCGAATCGTGACCAGGTCATGGTGAAACCGAGAATGGCGGCGATGGTGGTCGTGGGGTTCGGCCCATGAGCAGCAGGCACCGGGCGCGTCGCCGCCGCCCGGCGCGGCAGGACGGTGGCCCCGGCCTCGTGATCTTCCACGCCTCGCGTCCCGCGGCGTTCACGAAGTCGAGGCCCGGCTGACCGAGCGCCCGGGCGCCTGCCAACGGCGGGCAATCAGCCGGACGGTGTGATAGCGTGAGGAGCGGCGACCTGAATCACCCGGGTCGTCCCTGTCGGCCATCGACAGCGGATTCAGAGTCGGTGGACTGCAGAACGGAGGAAGTCAATGGCGGAGGCGCATTACGTGACACGCGATGAGCTGCGTGCAGAGCTCGCGGAGATGAAGGTCGACTTGATCAAGTGGATGGTCGGAACAGGGCTGGGAATCGCGGCCGTGACGGCGACCTTGGCGGGCATCATCCTTCGCGCGCTCCAGTGAACCGACCACGAACAGCGTTTGGTGAACGACAGACACCACATCGAGCTGCAACTCGGCGGCCGGAATCGACCTCTCGCCGTGCCGACAGCGGGTGAGGTTGTGCCCCTGCACGAGTACCCGCGCCGAGTCGGGGGCGGGCAGCCCGGCCGATGTGCCGGATCCACACGCCGGGCTCGGCGGGTTGCGGTCCGCGATGGAGACGGCGTTCCGGGATCTGCCGCTGCGACGATCGAGGCGTAGCGGCGGTCGAGCC
Organism: Vicinamibacteria bacterium; assembly: GCA_022821235.1. Taxonomy (GTDB): domain Bacteria; phylum Acidobacteriota; class Vicinamibacteria; order Vicinamibacterales; family UBA8438; genus JAJEEA01. The sequence continues at coordinate 24,747 of JAJEEA010000228.1, read as the reverse complement.
GCCGAACCTGAGTCGCCCGGTCGACCCTCGCCGGTTCCCGCCGCCTGGGCAAGTCAGCGCGGCCGCGCGCGGTACCGCTCGTACAGCGACCGGTGCCGGTTGTCGGTGCTCACGCGGCGGCCCAGGATGAACAGCTCGCTGACCCGGGTGCGGATGGCGAGGGGGTCGCCGTCGGTGACGATGAGGTTGGCGATGAGGCCCTCCCGGATCGTCCCGAGCCGGTCGTCGAAGCCCAGCATCTCTGGCGCGTTCTTCGTTATCGCGGCGAGCGCCGCCTCCCGCGGGAGGCCGTAGGGGACGGCCTGCGCCGCCTCGTAGGGGAGGGTCCGCGAGTCGGACGAGTTGAACGTGCCGAAGGCGATGCGCACCCCCGCCGCGTGCAGGCGGCCCGGGTTCGCGTAGGCCTCGTCGTAGGCCTCGTCGGGGCCGGCCGGCATCGACTGGGTCGGCCCGAGGATGACGGGGACGTCGTGCTCGGCCAGCCGGTCGGCGATCTTCCACGCCTCGCGCCCGCCCGCGATCACATAGTCGAGTCCCCGGCCCTGCGCCCACTCGGCGGCGTTGCGGATGTCGCGCTCGCCGTTGGCGGCGAGGAGGACGGGCATGCCGCCGTCCAGGATCCTCGCGGCCGCCTCGAGCTCGAGGTCGCGGCGCACGCCGGCCCCCGCCTCGATCGCGCGGTGGTAGTCGCGCGCGGCGTCGAGCCACTCGTCGAGGCGCGCCACCGCCTCTTCGTACCGCTCCTGCCGGTCCGTCCAGTCGCCGCGGTCGCCGAACCCGGGCGCCAGCGACGGGTAGTGGACGACCATCGCGGCCCCGGGGTCGATGAGCATCTCTTCGACCGTCCAGCCGTCGAGGCCGACGAGCGACGCCTGGCCCGCGATGGTCCCGCCCTGCGGCACGCTCAGGGTCGCGGCGATGCCGTTGGCGCGGGCCACCGGGATGTGCTCGCTCGCGGGATGGATGGCCGTCGCCGCCTGCAGGTGGGGGTTGAAGCCGCCCTGCTCGCGGGCGTCGTTGGTCACGCTCACCGCCCCGATCTCGATGAGCCCGAGCCGCGAGACGGCGTCGAACAGCCCCGGATAGACGTGCCGTCCCGCCGCGTCCACGACCTCGGCGTCGGCCGGTGTCTCCACGTCAGGGCCCACCGCGGCGATGCGGCCGTCGCGGATGACTACGGTACCCACGAACGGCTCGGCGGCCAGGGTGTGCACGGTCCCGCCTCGGATGGCGTAGGTCTGGGCGGCGGCGGGGGCGGTGCCGAGGGTGACGGCGGCGGCCCCTGCGATGGCGGTGATGCGGAGCGCGGCGGTCGCGCCGAGAGAGCCGAGGACGCTGGCGAAGGCCCTCCGGCCCCGTGCCGGGCGGGCGAAATCGCGGAAGGCGGCCCGTGCCGAGGTGCCGTCGGCGACCGTGCGTCGATTACCATGTCCGACCGCGCCGACAGGGCCAGCGACGCCTGCCGGGTTGAAGGCGCCGGCGAAGCTGGTGGCGGGACGCGGTGCGGCGGCCCCGATCATCCGAACGTCGCTGATGCTTCTCATCGGTCTTCCTCCGGCTTCTTCGGCGCCAGCCCGAGCTTCGCGAGGTGGGCCTGCTTCTCGGCCTCGACGGCGGCCCGGCGCTCGCGGTCGAGCTCGACGTCGAAGTACAGCTTGCCGTCCACCCAGGTCTGCACCGGCTTGCCGAACATGGTCAGGGGGTGGCCCTCCCAGACCGTCAGGTCGGCGTCCTTGCCCTCGTCGATCGAGCCGACGCGGTCGTCGATGCCGAGCTGGATGGCGGGGTTCAGGGTCACCAGTCGCAACGCCGCCTCCGCGTCGAGCCCGCCCCACTTCATGGTCTTGGCCGCCTCCTGGTTCAGGTGGCGGATCTCCTCGCCCGAGTCGGAGTTGATCGAGACGAGCACGCCGCGCTCGGTCATGAGGGCCGCGTTGTGGGGGATGGCGTCGTACGCCTCGACCTTGTACGCCCACCAGTCCGAGAAGGTGGACGCCCCCGCCCCGTGGGCCGCGATCTCGTCGGCGACCTTGTAGCCCTCGAGGACGTGCTGCAGGGTGCGGATGGTGAACCCGAACTCCTCGGCCACCCGCAGCAACTGCAGGATCTCGTCTCCGCGGTAGCTGTGGGCGTGCACCCACCGCTCGCCGCGAAGGACCTCGCCGAGCCGCTCGAGCTTCAAGTCGCGGCGGGGGGCGGGGCGGGGGCCGTCGGCGGTCCGGTACGCGTCCCACTCGGCGAGGTAGTGCCCCGCGTCGAGGAACGCCTGGCGGATGACGTCCTGCACCCCCATGCGGCTACCCGGATAGCGGTCGGGGTTGCGATCGCGGGTGGTGTTCTCGCCGAGCGCGAACTTGATGCCGGGGTGCGCGCCCATCAGCAGGTCGCCGGCGTCGGCGCCCCACCGCAGCTTGAGCACCGCGTTGCCGCCCCCGATGGGGTTGGCCGAGCCGTGGAGGACGTTGATGGTGGTGACCCCGCCCGCGAGCGCCCGGTACATCCCGACGTCCTCGGGGCGGATGACGTCCTCGATGGTCACCATCGACGAGACGTTCACCGAGCCCTCGTTGATGCTGAGGGCGGCGAGGTGCGAGTGGGCGTCGATGATGCCGGGGGTGACGTACTTGCCCGCCGCGTCGACCACGACGGCCTCCTCGGGCGGCTCGAGGCCGGTCCCGACCGCCGCGATGCGGCCGTCGCGGACGAGAATGTCGCCGTTCTCGATGGTGCCGCGCGAGGCGGTGAGGAGGGTGGCGCCGCGGAAGAAGGTCACCGGGTCGTCGCGGTACGGCCCCCGGTCGGCGGCCAGGGGCACGGGCGGGGCGGAGGGGTCGGATGGTGCCGATCGGGTGGCTTGGCGGCCAACGGGTTCGCCGGAGCCTCCCGCGCCGCCTGTGTCCCCGCCCCCGCCCGCCGCGCCCTGTCCGGGCGCCGCGTCGAACCGCTCGCCGTCCACGAAGATGGTCTCGATGGTCGTGCCCTCGTCGAAGAGCGCGCCGTCGGCGACGATCAGGTTGGCGATCTTGCCCGTCTCGATCGAGCCGAGCCGGTCGTCGACGCCGAAGATCTCGGCCGCCGACAGCGTGAGGGCCCGGAGCGCGTCGTCGGCGGAGAGCCCCTGCGCCACCGCGCGCCGCGCCGCCGGCAGGGCCTCGGCCGGGTCGTCGAGCCCGCCGGAGTAGAACGCGAACGGCACGCCGGCCTCGGCCAGGGCCGCGGGGGCGGTCGGCGCGCGGTCGTAGCGCCGCAGCTCGGTGAGGGTCGGGACCTCGTCGGGGTCGCCGTCGCGCGGCGGCGCCGGCCAGTCGAGGCTCACCAGGGCGGGCACGTCGTTCGCGGCCAGCAGGTCGGCCGCCTCCCACGCGCCCTGCGCCCCGTAGACGATCGGCCGGACGCCCATCTCCGCGGTGGTGGCGAGGGCGCGCACGACGTCGGACCGGCTCGACGCCGGGAACAGGGCCGGCCAGCCCTCGCGGAGCTGGCGCCGGATGGGGTCGAGGGCCCCGTCCCACTCGGGCCGCCGCCGGCCTCGCGGGTCCGCCTCGTAGGCGGCCCACGCGTCGGCGTGGTGGGCGGCGTCGTAGTAGAGCTGCTTGAGGTAGGCGAAGACCCCCATCGCGCTGCCGGGGAATCCCGAGTAGCTGCGGCCGCGGTCCTGCAGGTTCACCCGCATGGCCACCGGGCTCGCCACCACCAGCTCGCGCGGGCGCTCGAACGACCCCAGGTTGAGCACCGCGGCCTGGCCCGGGACCAGCCCCTCGTGGCGGGTGCTGACGACCGACGTGAAGCCCGCCTCGCGCCAGTGCTCGAAGCGCTCGTCGCCAGGGTCGAGGCCGTCGGCCGCGGTCAGCCACGTGGTCGTCCCCGGCCGGTCCTCCGGTCCCCACGCGTGGGGCCGGTCGGCGTCTCCGCCCGCGCCGCCGCGGCCGGCCCCCGCCTCGGGCTCCCGCCCGTGGCCCAGGGTGGTGAGGGCGTCGATCAGGCCGGGATAGACGGTCCTGCCCGCGCCGTCGAGGACCCGGGCGCCCGCCGGCACGTCCACGCCCGCTCCGACGGCGGTGATGACGCCGTCCTCCATCACCACCGTGCCGTTCTCGATGGCGGCCCCCGACACCGTCACCACCCGCGCGTTCACGATCGCGGAGAGGCCGGGGGCGTCGGGCCGCGTCGGGCGGGGCTGCGCGTCGAGGGTTGCGGGGGCGAGGGCGAGCCCCGCGAGCAACGGTAGGAGCCCGGCCGGTAGCGCGAGGGCGCGATTCTGCATCCTGCGACCTCCAAGGTACGCCGTGGTACGCGGTGAAGATTGTGCGCGTCCATTATAGGTGGCGGTCCGGGGGACGTCGCCCGTGCCGAATTGAAGAGGGATGGCGAATCATGTGAAACTGTGGCCATGAAAAACATCACAGTCTCGATAGACGACGACGTGCACCGGCGCGCGCGCATCGTGGCGGCCGAGCGCGGCACGTCCGTGTCGGCGGCGGTCCGGGACTTCCTCGTCCGGTGGTCGGGCGAGGAGACCGAGTTCGATCGGCTCAAGCGCTTGCAGGACGAGACGTTGCGCACCATCGGTCCGTTCAACGCTGCAGACCGGCTGCCACGAGAGGAGCTCTATCGCCGTGGCCGACTTCGTTGACGCCAACGTGCTTCTGTACGCCGTCGGGGCTGTCGTCGAGGACCGGGACAAGCGGGCGGCGGCGCGGGCGATTCTGAAACGGAACGACCTCGTGCTGTCGTCGCAGGTGCTGCAGGAGTTCTACGTGCAGGCCACCCGCACCACCAGGCCGGACCATCTCGCCCACGAGAAGGCGGTGGTGCTGGTCGAGTCGTGGACGCGCTATCCCGTGGTCGAGACGACGGTGTCGCTGGTCCGGCAGGCGATCGCGACCGCCGCACGCTGGCGGATCTCCTACTGGGACGCGGCAATCGTCGAGGCCGCGCGAATCGGGCGTTGCCCCACGGTGCTGACCGAAGATCTGCAGCCGGGGATGAACTTTGCCGGGGTGACGGTTCGGAATCCGTTCGCGTGACCGGCGCCACCGGGAACCTGACGTTGTTCTCCGACCGGCGGCCGCGGCCGGGAATACACGTTGCCAACTCGATGACGATGGGGCACAATTGACCGGTCCAAATGTGCCCGCGGGTGCGCAGCACGACCCGGACGGGAACGGGGAGAGGCATGCGGCTACTGCGTGACGACGGTGGGACGGGTCGCCGGCGGCGTTTCGGGATGTCCACGGTCGCCGGGGCGGTCTGCCTCGTTGCGGCGTCGGCCGCGGGCGTGGCGGCGCAGGAGCCTCCGGGCGCGGTGGACGCGGCCGACGTGGGGGCGATGCTCGACCGCTACTGCGTCGCCTGCCACAACGACCGGCTGCGCACGGCCGAGCTGAGCCTCGCCGGGGCCGACGCCGAGCATCCCGAGGCCGACCCCGAGCTCTGGGAGAAGGTGGTCGCGAAGCTGCGGGCGGCGTCGATGCCCCCGCCGGGGCGGCGCCGGCCCGACCCCGCGACCTATACCGCGGTGGCCGCTCACCTGGAAGGGGCGCTCGACGCGGCGTGGGCCGCCGACCCCTATCCCGGGCGCGGCAGCGCCGTGCACCGCATCAACCGGACCGAGTACGCCAACGCCGTCCGCGACCTCTTCGCCCTCGACATCGACGTCTCCTCGCTGCTGCCGGGCGACGAGACGGCCGACGGCAGCTTCGACAACTTCGCCGACGTCCTCACCATCTCGCGCGCCCATCTCGAGCGGTACCTGTCGGTGGCCCGGCAGGTGACGCGCCTCGCGGTGGGGCTGCCGCCGCCGGCGGCGGGGTTCGACACCTTCGAGGTGCCCCTGCACATCGTCCAGGACGGCCGGCAGAGCGAGGACCTGCCCCTCGGCTCGCGGGGCGGGCTCGCGGTGTCCTACCAGTTTCCCGTCGACGGCGAGTACGCCATCCGGGTGCGGCTGCGGCGCCAGTACCAGGCCTACCTGATGGGCATGGGCTGGCCGCAGCAGCTCGACGTCCGCCTCGACGGGCGGCTGCTGAGACGCTTCACCGTCGGCGGCGACGCCCCCGGCCTTCCCGGCGCGGCCAGCTACGCCGGCGCCGGCGAGCCGGGGTTCGTGAAGGACCCCGAGTGGGAAGCCTTCATGCAGCTCACCGGCGACGACCACCTGCTCGTCCAGGTGCCGGTCGAGGCCGGTCCCCACACCGTGGGGGTGTCGTTCGTGCGCGAGCTGTGGGAGGAGGAGGGCCTGCCGCAGCCGCTGCAGCGCGGCCGTGTGCTCACCAACGACCAGATCTACATGGGCTACGCGGCGGTCGGCGCGGTCGAGATCGGCGGGCCCCACGAGGCGACCGGCACCGTCGCCGACACCCCGAGCCGGCGCGCCATCTTCAGTTGCCGGCCCGCCGCCGCGGTCGACGAGCGGGCGTGCGCCCGCGAGATCCTGTCGCGACTGGCGCGCCGGGCGTACCGCCGGGCCGTCACCGAGACCGACGTCGCGGTGCTGCTCGACTTCTACGACCAGGGCCGGGCCGCGGGCAGCTTCGAGCACGGCATCCAGTTCGCCCTCGAGCGCCTGCTCATCGACCCCGACTTCCTGCTGCGGGTCCACCGCGACCCGGTCGACCTGCCGGCCGCGCAGGCCGCCTATCCCCTCGACGACTTCGCGCTCGCGTCGCGGCTGTCGTTCTTCCTCTGGAGCAGCGTCCCCGACGACGAGCTGCTGGCCTTCGCCGAGCGGGGCGCCCTGTCGGACCCCGCGGTCCTCGAGGCCCAGGCCCGGCGTATGCTGGCCGACCCGCGCGCCACCGAGGCCATGGTCGACGACTTCACCGCCCAGTGGCTGAACCTGCGCCGGGTCGCCGAGGTCGTCGTCGACCCGATCGTCTATCCCAACTACGACGAGACCCTGCTCGAGGCGTTCCGCGACGAGACGGAGATGTTCGTGGCCGGCACCCTGCGCGGCGACCGCAGCGTCCACGAGCTGCTCGACGCCGACTACACGTTCGTCAACGAGCGGCTCGCGCAGCACTACGGCATTCCCGGCATCTACGGCAGCCGGCTGCGGCGGGTGCCCCTGCCCGACTCCCGCCAGCGCGGCGGGCTGCTCGCGCACGGGGCGCTGCTCGCCACCACGTCCTACCCCGACCGCACGTCGCCCGTGCTGCGCGGGAAGTGGCTGCTCGACAACATCTTCGGGCTGCCGGTGCCGCCGCCTCCCCCCGAGGTCGACACGACCCTCGAGGAGGAGCCCGGCGTGCGGCCGCCGTCGATCCGCGAGCGGCTCGCCCGGCACCGGCAGAGCCCCGCGTGCGCGAGCTGCCACGCGGTGATCGATCCCCTCGGGTTCGCGCTGGAGAACTTCGACGTCATCGGAGGCTGGCGCACCATCGACGAGGCGGGCGAGCCGGTCGACGCCACCGGCACCACCACGGCCGGCGAGAGCATCGACGGCTTGGCGGGCCTGCGGGCCCTGCTGCTCGACGACCCCGAGAAGTTCCCGCGGACGGTCACCGAGAAGCTGCTGGCCTATGCGCTGGGCCGGCCCCTGGAGTACTACGACCGGCCCGCGGTGCGCCGCATCGTGCGCGACGCGGCCGGCGACGGCTACCGCTGGTCGTCGCTCGTCGTCGGCATCGTGAAGAGTCCCACGTTCCGGATGCGCGGCGTCCGGGACCCGGAAACGGCGAACTGAAGCGCCGGAGACCCAGGAGAGAGGCTTCCATGACGTTCCTGACGAAGACGTTGCCGCGGCGGACGGTGCTGCGCGGGCTCGGCGCCACGGTGGCGTTGCCGCTTCTCGACGCCATGCATCCGGCGTTCACGCTGCGGGGGCAGGCGGCGCCGGGGCCGGTGGCCCGCTTCCAGGCGTTCTACGTGCCCAACGGCATGGCCATCCCGTACTGGAAGCCGAAGGGGGAGGGGACCGGCTACGAGCTGTCGCCGATTCTCGGACCCCTGGCCTCGTTCAAGGACCAGATGATCGTCCTCTCGGGGCTCAACGCGAGCTGGAACTACATCCACGCGGGGGCGTCCGGGTCGTTCCTGACCGGGACCACCCGCGGGGGGACGAACGAGATCGAGATCATCGCCGACGTGTCGATGGACCAGCTCCTCGCGCGGCACTTCCAGGACGAGACGCAGGTGCCGTCGCTGCAGTTGTCGCTCGACCCGCCCAACAACGCGGGCGCGTGCACCGGCAACCTGAGCTGCGTCTACACCCACACCCTGTCGTGGCGCAGCCCCACGCTGCCCCTGCCGACCGAGTCGAACCCGCGGGCGGTGTTCGAGACCCTGTTCGGCGACAGCGGCACCACCGACCCCGAGGCGCGCGCGGAGCGGCTGCAGCAGCACAAGAGCCTGCTCGACTCGGTGGGGGACAAGCTGGCCGCCCTGCGCCGCGAGCTCGGGCCCGGCGACCAGACCAAGATGGAGGAGTACACCGACGCCATCCGCGACGTCGAGCGCCGCATCGAGCGGGCCGAGGAGCAGAGCGACCTCGAGCTGCCGACCGTCGAGCAGCCCCAGGGGGCGCCGTCCGACTTCGAGGACCACTACGACCTGATGATGGACCTCCAGGTGCTGGCCCTGCAGTCGGACCTGACCCGGGTCATCGCGTTCATGATCGGCAAGGAGCAGAGCGCGCGGCCCTATCCGCAGATTGGCGTGCCCGAGGCGCACCACCCGCTCTCGCACCACAACGACGACCCGACGCTCGTCGCCCACATGTCGAAGATCAACGCGTACCACACGTCGCTCTTCGCGCGTTATCTCGAGAAGCTGCGGGCGACGCCCGACGGCGACGGCGCCCTGCTCGACAACATCACGATCCTGTACGGGTCGGGCATCTCGAACAGCACGCGGCACTCGGGCATCGACCTGCCGCTGATGCTCGCCGGCGGCGGGGCCGGGCGGCTGCCGAGCGGGCGCCACATCCGGTACACCGACGAGCCGTCGATGGCGAACCTGCTCGTCACCCTGATGGACAAGATGGGGGTGCCGGTCGAGCGTATCGGCGGCAGCACCGGCGCGTTGCCCGTCGACACGCTGACCGGGCTGCTGTAGGTGCCTTGACGACGACCGCCTCGACATGTTCGAGGCGTGTCTGACATTGGTAGACGGGCCTGCCTGCCGGTGACGGCGGCAGGCCCGTGGCGATTGGTCTCCCGGACGTTGGTAGGCATTGAGGGCGGTACCCACCATGCGCTTGCTGAAAGCACGTATCGTCGTTGCCGCGGCGGTTCTCGCCGCCGGGAGTGTTGCGTCGGCCGAGACTCCGCCGCTCGTCGACGCCGCCAAGCAGGGTGACACGGCGAGGGTGGCGGCGCTGCTCGACGGCGGCGCCAGCGTCGCGGCGGCGGACGCCGACGGCTCGACCGCATTGCACTGGGCGAGCCACCGCGACGACGCGGCGACCGTGGCGAGGCTGCTCGACGCCGGGGCCGACGTCGACGCCGCGACCGACCTCGGGGTGACGGCGCTGTGGGCGGCGAGCCAGAACGGCAGCGCCGCCGTGGTCGAGACCCTGCTCGAGGCCGGGGCCGACCCGAACCGCCCGCTCCTCGCGGGCGAGACCGCGCTGATGGTGGCGGCCCGGGCCGGCGCCGCCGACGTGGCGCGCCTGCTCCTCGCCTTCGGGGCCGACACCGAGGCCCGCGGCCCCCGCGGCCAGACCGCCCTGATGTGGGCGGTCGCGCAGCACCACGCGGAGGTCGTCGCGGTGCTCCTGGCCCACGAGGCCGACGTGCACGCGCGCTCCGACGTGTGGAGCCAGATGATGGCGGTGCCGCCGCACGGCCAGCCCGAGTACAACGCCGACATCCCCCACGGCGGCAACACCGCGCTCATGTTCGCCGCGCGCAACGGCGACATCGCCTCGGCGCGCCTCCTCATCGCGGCCGGCGCCGACGTCGAGGACAGGAACGCGTGGGGGGTGAGCGCCGTCACCATGGCCGCCCACGCCGGCCACGGCGAGCTGATGGCCCTCCTGCTCGAGGCCGGCGCCGACCCGAACGCGGCCGAGGCGGGGTTCGCCGCCATCCACCCCGCGGTCATGCGCCGCGACGCCGGGATGGTGGCGACCCTGCTCGACCACGGGGCCGACCCCGACGCGGTGCTGCGCACGTGGACCCCCACGCGTCGCGCGTCGCGCGACTACAACTTCCGGCCCGCCCTCATCGGGGCCACCCCCTTCTGGCTCGCCGCGCGCTTCGCGGCCCCCGACGTCATGCGCCTGCTCGCCGAGCACGGCGCAGACCCCACGTTCGTGCACCACGCGACCTACAAGCAGCGGTACACCCAGGTCATCACCGAGTCGACGACGGCGCTGATGGCCGCCGCCGGCATGGGCGGCGGGCGGCTGCAGGCGTGGGTCCCTCCCGACCCCGCCGACGCCGAGCTGCTCGCCCTCGACGCGGTCCAGGTCGCGCTGGAGCTCGGCGCCGACATCAACGCCACCGACCTCGGCGGCCGCACCGCCCTCGACGGCGCCCGCATGGCCCGCATGCGCGCCGTCGCCGCGTTCCTCGAGTCGCGGGGCGCCCGGCCGGGGGGCGGGCGGTAGGGGCCCTCAGTCCGGATCGACACCCGGTCGGAAGCCGAGCGAAGGTGGAATGGTCTCCATGCTCCAGCGCTCGGTCTGCGCGTTCAACGCTTCGATGGAGCGATGTTTGTGCACGCCGGGGGGGAAGCGGCGGGGGCGCGTCCGGCGGCCGACGTCGAGGACGAGCCGCATCGCGCGATAGAGGGACGGGTCGCCGGGCCGGCGCCACGCGCGCCGTTTCATCTCTTCGATGCCACGGAACTTGAACACCGGCATCAGTCGTCGTCCAGACCGAATCGTTCCCGCAGCCAGGCGGCGTCCGCCAATCAGGATCCCGACCCCGCGGCGCCGGCGCCCGCGCTGACCGCGGCGATGGTGGCGGCCTGCTGGGCGTCGAGGATGGCGCGGATGGACTGCAGCGCCGCGAGGTCGCCGGCGCTGCGCTCGCCGGCCTGCTCGCTGTCTTCGGCCAGCTCGATGCCGGCGGCGAGGGACAGCGCGATGTCCTTCGAGGGCCGCGGCCTCGCGCTCCGCAGGCGGTCGCGGTAGCGCAGCACGCGGTCGACGACGTGTCCGGGCGGGGCCTGGGTGAGGGCCAGCACCGCGACCTCGTCGTAGCGGCCGGTCCCGACGCGTTCGCTGGCGCTCCGCAGGCGGTCGGCGACGACGCCGAAGCGCTGCACCGCAGTGTCGGCGCCGCGGGGGTCGACCGCGAGCAGGTGCGACACGAGCTGCAACTGGTTGCCGCGGCGGAACCCGGCGTCGCGCAGGCGGGCGTAGGCGCGGCGGACGTCCTCGGTCAGCGATTCCACCGATACGTCGCGGCTGGCGTGCAGGGCGGCCGCCGGCAGGTCGTTCGCGTCGGTGAGCCAGAAGTGATCGGTGCGCCACTGGGCGTAGATGCGCGCGAGCCGATCGAGGTGCTGCTTGGGCACCCGCTTCCCTTCGGCCTGCAGCGCCAGCAGCAGGGCCGCGAGGGTGGCGCCGGTCCCCCGACGCTTGATGCCGTGCTCGGCGAAACGGTCCCGCGTGGCGATGACCTGGCCGTGGACCGTGGCCGCATCGAGGTCCCGCCGCAGGATCATCGCCGCCACCACGTAGCGGATCTCCGAGCGCAACGGGCTCGTCCAGCCGGCGCGCCGCCGCAGCCCGGCTGCGACCTCCTCCAGCCGGTCGTGCGAGATCCGGGCGCCGGCCGCTCCGAGGGTGAGGGCGACGAACCGGTAGGTGGCGGTGTCGGTGGTCCACCGTTTGCGGGCGCGAAGGCGTTCGAAGGTCTCCAGATAGGTGCCGATGGGATCGCGATCGACGGTCATGCGCGGATGCTAGCACGGCGGCGGGCGGTGACGGGCCGACGCGTTCGGCGGATCATCCGCCCAGGGGACCGCCCTCCAGCCAGGTCAGGAACGCCTCGATCTGCGTGCGGAACGTCGCCATTACGACGGGGAGGCGTTCTTCGAGCGGGCGCATGCGCTCCGGATCCAGCACGAAGCCGTACACGTTGCGGAAGACGTGTCGAAAGCGGAGGAACTCTCCCAGGGCATCCCCGAGCGCCGCGTCGATCACGGCGGGACGGACCCCGGGAATCGCGATGCTCATGTCCGTCAAGATCTGCCGGTGCCACCCGTCGCCCTGGGGTACGCCGCCGTCGAGCTCCTCGGCGATGCGTACGAATACGCGTTCGATGCCGTTGTAGAAGTCGTGCAGAATCGAGCCGCGCGCCCGCAGGGTGAAGACCGCGTCGTCCCGCGGCGCCGCCGCGTTCTGGTCGCGAATCCGGTCGAGGCTGACGAGCTCGTGGCGGATCTCGGCCGCCAGCCGTCGGGCGAAGGCTTCGGCCGGCGTCACAACTCGACACCCTCTTCACGGACGATCCGCCGGAACATGGCGGAAGCCGTCTCGATGGGGATGAGGTCGAGCGGGAAGTCGGTCAGGGCGCAGGCGCGGGCCGATACCCGGAAGAAGCGGTCCGGGGGGAGCCCTTCGACGGCGAGATCGATATCGGAGCGGGGTGTGAATCGACGGTCGGGCGCGAACGCGGAGCCGATGCCGACGACGCGGCGCGCGCCGTGGCGCCGGAGCAGGCGGGCGATGCGCCCGGCATCCGACAGGGCCGCCGCCCGGCCGTCCGAGGCGAAGCGGGTCCGGCGGACGTGCTCGAGAAGAACGCTACGGTCCATCGACCGCAGTATACCGTTGGCTCGCGGGCCGCTCCGCATCCGCCTCGTCGAGTTTTTCGCCGGCGCTGCGCCAAGTGCGCCGTTCGTTTCCCGACTGCGGTGGGAGACGGTGGGACGGGCATCTTGCCTCGCCGGGACCGGGCCCTCAGCCCAGGAGCTGCCGGGCGATGGTCTGGAGCTGCATGTTCGACGTGCCCTCGTAGATCTGGCCGATCTTGGCGTCGCGGTAGAGCTTCTCGACGGGGTAGTCCTTCGTGTAGCCGACGCCCCCGAAGAGCTGCACGGCGAGCGACGTGACCCGCTCGGCGACCTGCGAGGAGAAGAGCTTGGCCATCGCCGCCTCGGTGAGGAAGGGCCGGCCGGCGTCGCGGAGGCGGGCGGCGTTGTAGACGCCGAGCCGGGCCATCTCGACCTCGGTCTGGGCCTGCGCCACCTGGAACTGCACGGCCTGGAACCCCGCGATCGGCCGGCCGAACTGCTCGCGCTCCCGGATGTAGCGGACCGTGTGGTCGAGGGCGCCCTGGGCGAGCCCCGCCATCTGGGCCCCGATGCCGATGCGGCCCTCGTTCAGGGTCTCGATGGCCACCTTGTAGCCCTTGCCGCGCTCGCCGAGGACGTGGCTCTTCGGCACCCGGCACCCGTCGAGGAGCAGCTCGCAGGTGCTGCTGGCCCGGATGCCGAGCTTGTCCTCCTTCTTGCCGACGGCGAGGCCGGGGCGGTCGTGCTCGACGACGAACGCGGTGATGCCGCGGTGGCCGGCGTCGGGGTCGACGCTGGCCATCACGATGAAGAGCCCCGCCTCGCGGGCGTTCGTTATCCAGAGCTTGCGGCCGGTGATGACGTAGTCGCCGCCGTCCTCGACCGCGCGGGTCCGCAGCGCGAACGCGTCGCTGCCCGAGCCGGCCTCGGACAGGGCGTAGGCGCCGATCGCGCCGCCGGCGAGGCGGGGAAGGAACCGCTGCTGCAGGTCGGCCGAGCCCCAGCGCAGGAGGGCGTTGATGACGAGGGTGTTCTGGACGTCGACGACCACCGCGACCGACGGGTCGACGCGCGACAGCTCCTCGACCGCGAGCACCGACAGGAAGAACGGGGCGCCGGCCCCGCCGAGCGACTCGGGGATCTCGATGCCCATGACCCCGAGGTCGAACAGCTTGTCGATGAGCGCCCGCGGGATGACCGCCTGCTCGTCCATCTCGCGCGCGAGGGGGGCGATCTCCGCCTCGGCGAACCCGCGGACGCTGGCGCGGAACAGGTCCTCCTCCTCGGAGAGCCGGGTCAGGGGGGACGGCGCGGGTGCGATGGTGTCGGTGGTCATGGAGTTTCCGCGGAAGACGGGTGGTTTCGTGATGCCGGGCGCCTGCCCGGCATCTGGCGCCGCGCGAGCGGGCCGACAATCGAGTATCACGGGCGTGGCAGGGGCCCGTCAAGGCCGGCCGAGAGCCGCGGCGGGTGGTACACTGACATGTCGCTCGTGCTGTCGAAGACCCATGACGCGTTTCGGTCCGCCAGCGGTGTGTCGGACGAGCAGGCGCGCGAGGCGGCAGAGGAGATAGCGCGACCTTGCGGTCGCGTTGGGAGTTTCGCGGGCGCGAGATTCCCCCGGGGCAAGCCCCTGGCCGCTTTCGACAGCCGTCTGCTTCGAGTCGAGATCAAGCTCAACGTCTTGATCACGCTTGGCGCGTCGACACTGGTCGGTGTCGGCTTGATACTGCTCAGGCTGTTCGTCTTCAACTGATCGGTGTGGCGCGCACGGAGGCCCGGATGCCGATCCGCTTCGTCGTTGCCGCTGCCGCCCTTGCAACCTGCACTCCCGTCCTTGCGGCGGCCCAGGCCGCCGACATCGTCTTCGTCGGCGACCACATCGTCACCATGGACCCGGAGCGGCCCGCCGTCGAGGCGGTGGCGGTGCGGGACGGCGTCATCGCCGCCGCGGGGGCGCGCGACGCGGTTCTCGCGCGGCGCGGGGACGAGACCCGCGTCGTCGAGCTCGGCGAGCGCGCCCTGCTGCCGGGCTTCATCGACACCCACGGTCACTTCCTGGGGGTCGGGCGCGGGCTCGACACCCTGTCGCTGCACTCGCCCCCGGTGGGCGACGTCACCGACATCGACGGCCTCGTGGGCAAGATCCGGGCATGGATCGCCGAGCGGGACATCCCGCCCGGCGGGGCGGTGGTCGGGAGCGGCTACGACGACTCGTTGCTGGCCGAGCGGCGCCACCCGACGCGCGACGACCTCGACCGCGCCTCGACCCGCCACCGAATCGTGCTGACCCACGTCTCGGGTCACCTGCGGGCGGCCAACTCGGCCGCCCTCGAGGCGTCCGGCGTCACGGCCGACACCCCGGACCCGCCGGGCGGGATCATCCGGCGCCGCGCGGGGTCGCGAGAGCCCGACGGGGTGCTCGAGGAAACGGCGGGGGGGCTGGTCGCCGGCGGTGGTCCGGCCCCGACCGCGGGCGAGATCGAGGCCCTGGCGCGACGGGCCCTCGAGGTCTACGCCGCCTACGGCACCACCACCGTGCAGGACGGCTCCACCGGCCCCGAGACCCTCCGCGCGCTGCGCGCCGCCGCCGCGCGCGAGCCGTTCGCGGTGGCCGTCGCGGTGTTCCCGCGCTTCCGGACGATGGCCGACGCGGAGGGCGTGACGTACGAGCCGGCCTACCGCGGCGGGCTCCGCGTCGCCGGCGTCAAGTTCAGCCTCGACGGGTCTCCGCAGGGGCGCACCGCCTGGGTCACCGAGCCCTACGCGGAGGGCCCGCCGGGGGCGCCGCCCGACTACCGGGCCTACGGCACGCTCGACCCCGACGCCTGGCGCGCCGGCGCCGCGCACCTCATCGGACGCGGCGTGCCCATCATCGTCCACGCCAACGGCGACGCCGCCATCGACCTCATGCTCGACGGGGTCGAGGCGGCGGTGGCGGGCCGGGACCCGATGCCCGACCACCGGGCCGTCATCATCCACGCCCAGCTCATGCGCGCCGACCAGCTCGACCGGGCCGCCGCCCTCGGGGCCGTCCCCTCGTTCTTCTCGGCCCACGCCTTCTTCTGGGGCGACTGGCACCGGCGCAGCTTCGGCGAGGCGCGCGGCAACAACGTCAGCCCCGTGCGCTGGGCCATCGAGCGCGGCGTGCCGTTCACCGTGCACAACGATGCCCCCATCGTGCCCCCGGACATCATGCGGTTGGTCTCCATCACCGTGAACCGGCGGACCCGCAGCGGCCACGTCCTCGGGCCCCACCAGCGCGCCACCGTCCGCGAGGCGTTGCACGCGGTCACCTTGGGGGCCGCCTACCAGTACTTCGAGGAAGACGCGAAGGGGTCGATCACGGTGGGGAAGCAGGCCGACCTCGTGGTGCTCGACCGGAATCCCCTGACGACGGACCCGGCCGAGCTGGAGCACGTCGCGGTGATCGAGACGTTCTCGCGGGGGCGCTCGGTGTACGCGCGGCCGGCGGAAGCGGTTGCCCGGTAGCGAAGGGCTCAGTCACATCCCGTAGCTCCACCGAACTGGATGTGGGGGGCTCGTCCGAGCCGGAGACCAACGCGGCGACCCGGTCGAGGGCATCCGCGTCCCCGTCGGCCGCGAAGACGCGGCGGGATGCGGATCGCATACATGACGGCGAGAAACAGTGCGTCTATAAGCATCGTGATGTAGGATGAGTGTATGCGTACCACCTTGGATCTCCCGGCAGAGCTGCTTCAGGAAGCACAACGGTTGCTCGGATTCAAGTCGAAGACCGACACCGTCGTCCTCTCGCTGCGCGAGTTGATACGCCGGAAGCGAATCGAAGAGCTGAGGGAGCTCCTCGGGTCCGTGACTCTGGACGTCGATACCGCCGCATCCCGCCGTCGCCCGCGCCTATGATCTGTGTCGATACGTCGGTCTGGGTCGCCGCGCTGCGCGCCCGCGATTCCACCGCCGGTCACTGCCTCGATGAGCTCCTGGATCGCGACGAGGTGGCGCTGCCGGTCCCGGTGCGCATGGAACTCCTGAGCGGTGTATCACGCGCGCAGGAGCCGCGACTGCGGCGCGCGCTGTCCGGCTTGCCGGTCCTGTTCCCGACCGGCGCGACCTGGCACCGTATCGACGGCTGGGTTGCGCGAGCCGGCGCCAGGGGCCACCGGTTCGGGGTGGGCGATCTCCTGATAGCGGCAATCGCCGCCGATCGGGGGCTGCCCCTCTGGTCGCTGGACAACGACTTTCAACGGATGCAGCGCTTGGGGTTTGTCGAAACCTACGACGCCGGATGAGTTCGAGGTCCGCCCGCCGGCGTCGGAGCCAGCGGCCGAACCTGAGCAGCGGCGCCATCACGCTTCCCGCAGGACGAGGTCGATGGCGGCGGAAAGCTGCGCCCACGACGCAGCCTCGCGTTTCAGGTGCGCGCGGCCCGACCGCGTCAGCGTGTATAACCTGGCCTCGCGGCCGTGTCCGTCGCCGCCCAGCGGCCGACGATCAGCCCTTCTTTCTCAACGCCTGGATCCGCGACTTCCGCCCTACTGGTCAAGAACTTAAGACGTGACACACTAGCAGGCGGGCACGCGGTCAGAACGACGCCGGCTCCTCGTACTCGCCCCAGACGTCGCGGAGCGCGTCGCACATCTCGCCGAGGGTGGCGGAGGCGCGCACCGCGTCGATCAGAAGAGGCACGAGGTTGTCGGTGCCGAGGGCGGCCTCGCGCAGGCGGTCGAGGGCGCGGGAGACGGCGGCGCCGTCCCGGCCCGCCCGTAGGGCCGCGAGCCGGTCGCCCTGCGCGGCGGCCGCGGCCTCGTCGATGTAGAGGGTCTCGACCGGGGCCCCGGCCTCGCCGGTGCGGTCGTTGACCCCGACGATCTTCCGCTCACCCGACTCGACCTCGCGCTGGAACCGGTAGGCGGCCTCGGCGATCTCGCGCTGCGGATAGCCGGCCTCGATGGCCGCGACCATGCCGCCGAGGTCGTCGATGGCCCGAAAGTACTCGCGCGCGCCCTCCTCCATGTCCCGGGTCAGCCGCTCGACGAAGAACGACCCGCCCAGGGGGTCGACGTGGGCGGCGACGCCGCTCTCGTGGGCGATGACCTGCTGGGTGCGGAGGGCGAGGAGGGCGGCCTCGCGGGTGGGCAGCGACAGGGCCTCGTCGAGCGAGTTGGTGTGCAGCGAGTTGGTGCCCCCGAGGACCGCGGCCATCGCCTGCACGGCGGTGCGGACGACGTTGTTGTGGGGCTCCTGGGCGGTCAGCGACACGCCCGCGGTCTGGGTGTGGAAGCGCAGCTTCCACGACCGCTCGTCCCGCGCCCCGAAGCGGTCGCGCATCGCCGTCGCCCACAGGGCGCGGGCGGCGCGGTACTTCGCGATCTCCTCGAAGAAGTCGTTGTGGGCGTTGAAGAAGAACGAGATGCGGGGGGCGAAGCGGTCGACCTCGAGGCCCGCGTCGACCCCGTGCTGCACGTACTCGATGCCGTCCCGCAGGGTGAACGCCAGCTCCTGGAGGGCCGTCGCCCCCGCCTCGCGGATGTGGTAGCCGCTGACCGAGATGGTGTTCCAGCGCGGCGTCTCGCGGGCGCAGAAGGCGAACGTGTCGGTGACGAGGCGCATCGACGGGGCCGGCGGGTAGATGTACTCCTTCTGGGCGATGTACTCCTTCAGGATGTCGTTCTGCAGGGTGCCCGACAGGGCGGCCCACGGGACCCCCTGCCGTTCCGCCGCGACGAGGTACATCGCGAAGATCATCGCGGCCGGCGAGTTGATGGTCATCGAGGTGGTGACGGCGCCGAGGTCGATGCCGTCGAAGAGCCGCTCCATGTCGGCGACCGAGGCGACGTTGACGCCGCACTTGCCCACCTCGCCCCGCGAGTAGGCGTGGTCGGGGTCGCGGCCCATCAGGGTCGGCAGGTCGAAGGCCACGCTGAGCCCGGTGCCGCCGGCCGCGAGCAGCTCCCGGTAGCGCCGGTTGGTCTCCTCGGGGGTGCCGTAGCCGGCGAACTGCCGCATGGTCCACAGCTTGCCGGCGTAGCCGCCGGGGTGGATGCCGCGGGTGTAGGGGAACTCGCCGGCCGGCGCCGGCGGCTCGATCCCCCGGAGGTCGGCGGCGGTGTACAGCGGCTCGACGGGCCGTCCCGACACGGTCGTATGGGCGGACGGCGCGGGCGGCGCCGGGACCCCGGCGGTCTTGGTCATGGGCAGGCAGGTCGGACGGAAGCCGGCATCGACAGCGCGTATCTTACCAGCCCGCCGCGCAAGCGGACGCCGGCTCCGGGGCGCACGTCAAGAAAGTGAGACGCGGCCCGCAAACCGTACCGCTGAGGCCGGGACGGCGCGTTCCGGAGGGGTTTCGCCGCCGAGAACGCCGAGAATCGGGAGCCTGACAGTCCAGCGTGGCAGCCATCTCACGAATCTGACGTGCACCCCCGGCTCCGGCCCGGCGTCGCATCCGGCCCGGGCCGGCGTCGCTTCGGCGCCAGCTCTCGCAGGCCCGCCTGACCGACCGCAGCTCGTGGTGGTCGCATCCGGCCCGGCCGGCGTCGCTTCGGCGCCGGCTCTCGCAGGCCCGCCTGACAACCGCTGCTCGCAGTAGTCGCATCCGGCCCGGCCGGCGTTGCTTCGGGGCCAGCATGATCAGGCCTCGGGCTCTGCGGGCTCTCGCGTCGCGCTTCGTCGGACAGACCCCCGGCGCCTCGCCGCGCACGGTGGGGTCGGGAGGGGCGGCGCGGCACCGACGTTGACACGACTCCGGTCCTGGTTCAAACTCTCATCCATAGTGAACAGGTCTGTACGGCGTGGAAAACACGGAGCGGCGGCGGGTCTTGCCGCCCTGACGCTGATGGCGGCGGCGGGTGCGGCCGGCCAGGATGTCCGCCTGGACGCCCCCATCCCCCACGTGCGCGGGCAGAGCGTGTCGCCGTCGTTCGAGGGCTGGTACCGCAACCCCGACGGGACCCGCAGCCTCGTCTTCGGGTACTTCAACCGGAACTACGACGAGCACCTCGACATCCCCGTCGGCCCCGACAACCGCTTCGAGCCCGGCACCGCCGACCGGGGGCAGCCCACCCACTTCCTGCCGCGGCGCCAGACGGGCATGTTCGCGGTGGTCGTGCCCGCCGACTTCGAGGGGCGGCTGACGTGGTCGCTGACCGCGTACGGCGAGACCATCGCCATCCCCGGGCACCTGCGCCCCGAGTGGGAGATCGACGCGCTGCAGGAGGTGACGAGCGGCAACACCCCGCCCGTCGTGCGCTTCGGGTCGGCGGACGGCGAGCCGGGGCAGGGGCAGTACGGGGTCCGGTCGGGATCGGCGGTGCGGGCGGTGGTGTCCGAACCGGCGCAGATCGCGGTGTGGGCGATCGACGACGGCGTCCGCAAGCGGCGCGCGGCGGATCGGCCCAACCAGTTCGGGCTGGTGTGGAGCAAGTACCGCGGACCCGGCGCGGTGGCCTTCGAGACCACCTCGCCGGAGACCGACGACGCCGGGAAGGCGGTGACGACGGCGACGTTCGACGCGCCGGGCCGCTACGTCCTGCGCGTGCTCGCGTGGGACGACTCGGGGGGGCAGGCCGCGATCATGGCCGGCGGCTTCTTCTGCTGCTGGACCAACGGCTACCTGACGGTAGACGTCGAAGAGTAGGCGTCCGCGCCGGGCAACGTCGGACACCGGACGCCCGCGGGTCGGTTGGGGACGGCGACGCTACGCTACGGGTGGCGTGGTCGGGCCGGGGAGAGCACGGTCGGAATCGGCGGTGCGCCGCACGGCGGCGTGCCGGAGCGGGACGGTGGACGGTTGGAGCCGGATCGTGAGACGCCTGGGGACCCGCGATCGCCGGTCCGGGCGAGAAACCCCATCGGGATCCGGTGGTGCGCCGCACGGCGCCGTTCCGAAGCGGGACGGTGGACGGTTGGACGGATCTACAGGAGATGCCTGGAGACAGACGATGACGCAGACCATGGGACGCCGCCCCGCGCGGCTTGCACTGTCCGCCGCCGCGTTCGCGCTGGCCGCCGGGACCGCCGCCACCGCCGGGGCGCAGACCGCCGACGTCACCTTCAGCCGCGACGTGGCCCCCATCCTCCAGCGGAGCTGCCAGGGCTGCCACCGCGCCGGCCAGATGGGGCCGATGGCCCTGACGAGCTACGAGGAGGTCCGCCCCTGGGCCCGCGCCATCCGCACCAAGGTGGTCGAGCGGTCCATGCCGCCCTGGCATCTCGACAAGACCGTCGGCATCCAGCAGTTCGAGAACGACATCTCGCTGAGCGACGCCGAGATCGACACCGTCGCGCGCTGGGTCGACGCCGGCGCCCCGCGCGGCAACCCCGCCGACCTGCCGCCGCCCGTCGACTGGCCCGACGGCGACGTCTGGCACCTCGCCGAGCGCTTCGACCGCCAGCCCGACCTCGTGATCGCCTCCGAGCCCTGGACGCAGAGCGCCGAGGGGCAGGACCAGTGGTGGCAGCCGATCATGGAGACGGGGCTGACCGAGGACCGGTGGGTGTCGGGCATCGAGGTGCGGCCGTCGGAGCGGCGCATCACCCACCACTCCGTCGTCTACCTGCAGCAGGAGGAGCAGCCGGGCGACCACGAGGCGGTGGTGGACGTGCCGGGGCGGGGCACCTACCTGACGGAGTTCGCGGTGGGCAAGATCGGCGACGTGTTCCGCGAGAACACCGGCAAGCTGATGAAGGCGGGGTCGCGCATCGCCTTCGACAACCACTACCACTCGGTGGGCGAGGAGCTCGTCGACTCGACCGCGGTGGGCGTCTGGTTCCACCCGAAGGGCTACGTGCCCAAGTACCGCGTCCACGGGGGCGCCCTCGGGGTGCGGCAGGCCATGGACACCCTCGACATCCCGCCCGGCAAGGTGACCGTGCACCACGCCTACGTGCCCCTGGCCCTGCCCGCGCGGCTCGAGAACTACCAGCCGCACATGCACATCCGGGGCAAGGCGATGTCCATGGAGGCCATCTACCCGAACGGCCGGGTCGAGATGCTGAACCACGTCGCCAACTTCGACTTCAACTGGCACGTGAACTACGTCTACACCGACGACTCGGCCCCGGTGCTGCCCGCGGGCACGGTCATCAAGCTGACCGCGTGGCACGACAACACCGAGGCGAACCGGGCGAACCCGGACCACACGCAGTGGGTGGGGTGGGGCCAGCGCAGCTACGACGACATGTACCACGCGCACGTGAACATCACCTACCTCACCGACGAGGACTACGAGCAGATCATCGCGGACCGGCAGGCGAGCCGGACCGACGACTAGGATTCCCCGTGGGTGAAGGTCCGCGTTGCTCGAACGCAGCGAGGGCCTTCGCCACCGGTTCCTGCCCCCGCCGAACGTGGAGACACCGCTCACGCCGCTCGAGTTCCAGCGCCGCTCGCGGGCGCTCTACCCCGGCCGCGAGTGCGTGGTGGACGGCGGCGACCGCCTGACCTACGCGCAGTTCTTCGACCGTTGCGACCGGTGGTCGGCGGCGCTGCAGCGGCTCGGAGTGCGCAAGGGCGACCGCGTCGCGTACCTGTCGCTGAACACCGCGTCGCACCTCGAGTCGTTCTACGCGGTGCCGCAGATCGGCGCGGTGCTCGTCCCCATCAACTTCCGGCTCAAGCCGCAGGAGATCGCCTACATCGTCCGGCACTCCGGGGCGAAGGTGGTCTGCGCCCACGCCGAGTTCCTCGACGCCGTCGACGAGATTCGCGGCGAGTGCCCCGGCGTCGAGCACTGGGTGGCCCTCGAGAGCGCCCGCGACGGCTGGCTCGACCACCGGGGGCTGCGCGACGGGGAGTCGGGGCTGGTGGACCGGCCGCCCGTGGACGAGCGCGACCTGCTGACCATCAACTACACGAGCGGCACCACCTCGCGCCCCAAGGGGGTGATGATCACCCACCGCAACGCGTACATGAACGCGGTGGGGACCCTGGTGCACCTGCCGATGACCTGCGCGGACCGGTACCTGTGGACGCTGCCGATGTTCCACGCCAACGGTTGGACGTTCGTGTGGATCGTCACCGCCGTCGGGGGCGCCCACGTCTGCCTCCGCAAGGTCGACCCGGTGCAGGCCTTCGGCCTGATCCGGGACGAGGGGGTGACCATGCTGTGCGCGGCCCCCACCGTTCTCATCGGCCTGGCCGGGTGCCCGGCCGCGCAGCGCGGGGAGGTGCCGGCCGGCGTGCGGGTGGTGACGGCGGGGGCCCCGCCCGCGGCGGCCACGATTCAGCGGGTCGAGGGCGAGTTCGGGTGGGACCTGACCCACGTCTACGGCCTCACCGAGACCGCCCCGTTCATCACCGTGTGCGAGCCGCGGCCCGAGCACGCGGGGCTGTCGCCGGCCGACCGCTCGGTCGTCAAGGCGCGCCAGGGGGTGGAGCTGATCACGTCGGGCGAGCTGCAGGTCTTCGACGAGGAGGACCGGCCCGTCCCGCGCGACGCGCAGACCCTGGGCGAGATCGTGGTGCGCGGCAACGTGGTCATGGAGGGCTACTACAACGACCCCGAGGCCACCGCCAAGGCGATGCGGGGCGGGTGGTTCCGCAGCGGCGACGCCGCCGTCGTGCACCCCGACGGCTATCTCGAGATCCGCGACCGGTTCAAGGACGTCATCATCAGCGGAGGCGAGAACATCTCGTCGGTGGAGGTCGAGGGCGTGCTGATGCGCCATCCCGGCGTCCAGGAGGTTGCGGTGGTCGGCATGCCCGACGAGAAGTGGGGCGAGACCCCCCACGCGTTCGTGGTGGCGACACCCGACGCGGCGCCGGGCGAGGCCGACCTGATCGCCTGGGCGCGCGAGCAGATGGCCCATTTCAAGGTGCCGCGGAAGATCCGGTTCGTGGAGGAGCTGCCCAAGACCGCGACGGGCAAGATCCAGAAGTACGTCCTGCGGAGCGGCCGCGCCGCCATCGCGACGCAGTAGGCGTCCGCCCGCAACGGCGCCGACGGCTGGAGGTGGCCGGGCGGCAATCGGAGGTCGCAGCGCGACCCCTGTGGCCGCTTCCGGAGTTCGCTGGCGCGAACCTGGCTCGGCGACGATTCACGGGCCAGCGACGACGGTCCTGCCGCGCGGCGTCCCGGGCGGTGCGGACGGCTGAGGGGCGATCGGGCGGCAGGCGCGGACGGTTGGGGCCGGCCGCGCGAAGGGCTCGGCGCCCGCAATCCCGACGACACAGGGCGATGACCGCCTTACCTTCGTTGCCGCCTTCGGACGCGCCGTCCGGGGCGCCCGCGGCCGACGCCGCCCGGTGTCTCGCCGCCATCGAGCGCAAGGTGCTGTGGCTCAGCACCTGGATGATCCATCACGCCAACCACGTGCGGGCGAGCCGCGACGGCCTCAAGGTCGGCGGCCACCAGGCGTCGTGCGCGTCGATGGTCACGCTGATGACCGCGCTCTACTTCGACCTCCTCCGCCCCGCCGACCGGGTCGCGGTCAAGCCCCACGGCAGCCCCGTCTTCCACGCCATCCAGTACCTGCTCGGCAACCAGACCCGCGACCAGCTCGAGCGGTTCCGGGCGTTCGGCGGGGCCCAGTCCTATCCTTCCCGCACCAAGGACAAGGACGACGTGGACATCTCGACGGGGTCGGTGGGGATGGGGGTGGCGATGACGAGCTTCGCGGCCCTCGCCCAGCAGTTCCTGCGCACGCGCGGGCTCGCCCCCGACGATGCCCCGCCGGGGCGGATGATCGCGATCGCCGGCGACGCCGAGTTCGACGAGGGGAACGTCTTCGAGGCCCTGCTCGAGGCCTGGAAGCACCGCGTCACCGACGTCTGGTGGATCATCGACTACAACCGCCAGAGCCTCGACGCCATCGTCGCCGACCGGTTCTTCCACCGCCTCGACACCGTCTTCGAGACGATGGAGTGGCGGGTCGTCACCCTGAAGTACGGCCACCGTCTCGAGGCGGCGTTCACGCGGCGGGGGGGCGGCGCCCTGCGCCGGTGGATCGACGACTGCCCCAACTCCACGTACTCGGCCCTCGCCTACCAGGGGGGCGCGGCGTGGCGGTCGCGGCTGGTGGGCGACCTCGGCGACACCGGGGGCATCCGCGAGCTGCTCGACGAGCACGACGACG
>JAJEEA010000288.1 GCA_022821235.1 Vicinamibacteria bacterium | reverse complement strand
GCCGCCCTACTCGCGGATGACCGCCATCGACCTGAACACCGGCGACCACGTGTGGATGAACCCCATGGGCGACGGCGACCGGGTGCGGAACCACCCCCTGCTGCGCGACCTCGACCTGCCGCCCGTGGGCGGCGACCACAGCCGCAGCGGACCCCTGGTCACCCCCACCTTGCTCATCTACGCGCTGACCACCGGCGGCTCGACGGGCGGGCCGCGGCTGCTCGCGGTCGACAAGGCCACCGGCGAGGAGCTGGCGTCGGTCGACATCCCGCGGGGGGCCATCGGCACGCCGATGACCTATCTGCTCGACGGCCGGCAGTACATCGCCCTGACCGTCGGCGGCTCGCCGGTGCCCGAGCTGATCGCGCTGGCCCTGCCGGAATAGAGGTCGACGAGCCAGAAGCCGTGGTGGAGCTCCACGTTGCACCGGGAGCGGCGACGGGCCAGCGGGCTGGAAGGGGCCAACGGGTGAAGATCGCCGGGCTCGACAAGAGCGACGAGGGAGAGTATTGGGCCCATCCGACCGGGAAAGGCCGCCACACGGGACGACCCGGCGCTCGCGGGCGGCGCGTCATCGCCCCGGGCCCGCGACGATGACCGACGCTGCCGGCACGGCTCGCTCGGCGTCGATGCGGCGGTGCATCCCGCGCCCCGCCGGCCCCGACACGACGCAAGCCGCCGCCACGGGTTGCCGCGCGCTACGCCAGCCTCGGCCGCACGCCGCCCGGCGCCGGCTGATCGCCGCCGGCGCGGCGCTGGTCCTTGTCGCGGCCTCGGCCCCGTTCGCGGCGGCCCAGGCGGGCGCGACCACCGGCGTCATCCGGGGCGTGGTCCGCGATCCGCTCGGTCAGCCCATGCCCGGCGCGGTGCTCGTCGTCCTGCACCGCGAGACCGACCTGCAGTCCATCGTCGAGACGACGCCGGCCGGCACGTTCGTGCGGGCGCTCCTGCCCCCGGGCACCTACGACCTCACGGTGACGGCGGACGGGGGGTACGGCATCGAGCGCATCGAGGGGGCGGTGCTGCGCGTCGGCGAGACCCTCGACCTCGGGATCGACCTGCGGGTGGTGGCCGCGGAGACGGTGACGGTGGCCGCTGACACCGCGCTCCTGGTTTCGACCGCCGACGTGACGAGCTCGCAGCGGGTGGCCGAGGAGGTCGTCGACCGGCTGCCGAGCAACGGCCGCAACTACCTCGACCTCGCCCTGCTGACGCCGGGGGCGTCGATCTCGCAGGGGCCGGACGGCGACGTCCTCAACATCGCCGGCCAGCGCGGCATCTTCAACAACGTCATCGTCGACGGGGCCGACTTCAACAACCCGTTCTTCGGCGAGCAGCGGGGCGGCCAGCGGCCCGCGTTCACCTTCAACCAGGACGCGATCGAGGAGATCGTGGTGGTGAACCAGGGCGCGACGGCCGAGTTCGGCCGCTCGGCCGGCGGCTTCGTCAACGTCATCACCAAGTCGGGGACGAACGACCCGAGCGGGTCGGCCCACTACTTCGGGCAGTGGGACGAGATCTCCGCCGCGTACTCGCCCGAGCGCGGCGGCGGCGAGCCCGACTTCGGGCGCAACCAGGTCGGCGGCACCGTCGGCGGGCCCCTCGTGCGCGACCGCGCGTTCTACTTCGTCGCCTACGACCAGCAGGCGGCGGCCGAGACCCGGCAGGTGGAGCGCCGCGTCGCGAGCCCGGCCGAGCTCGCCCGGCTCGAGACGTTCCTGCAGACCCGCTGGCCGGGCCTCTTCGACGACGAGTTCGGGCCCATCCGCCGCACCGACGACGCCCGGTCGCTCCTCGCCAAGATCGACGTCACCCTCGACGCCCGCCACCAGCTCTCCGGCAAGTACAACCACACGTGGTCCGAGCAGGTGAACGGCACCTTCGACGTCGACTCGTGGGGGCGCTCGGCCAACGGCATCGAGGGGGACCGGTCGCACGCGTTCAACGCCGGGCTGCGCTCGCTCCTCGGCAACACGTTCTCGAACGAGCTCCGCGTGCAGTGGGCGCGCGAGGACCGGCCCCGCTGGTACGACGGCCCGCTCATGCCGGGGGCGGCGCTGCCGGGGCCGCCGCAGTTCGACCGGCTCGGGGGGCGGCCCTTCCCCGACGTCGGCATGGACTTCGCCGACGGCTTCCGCATCGGGCTCCCGTTCTTCCTGCCCATCGACCCGGCCTGGGACACCCGCCTGCAGGTGCTCGACAACGCCTCGGTCCTGCTGGGCCGCCACCTCGTCAAGGCGGGCGTGGAGTACAACCGGACCGGGGCCGGGCAGCAGTTCATCGGGTTCGCGAACAGCCGCTACCTCTTCGACTCGGTCGACGGCTTCATGAGCTTCGCCACCCGCGGCAACCGCTACGTCACCTGCTCGGACGGGTCGAGCAGCGACGCCGGCGTCTGCCCCGCGGGGACGGAGATCACCGGGCCGGTGCTGCTCTACCTGCAGTCGGCGACGGTGCCGGGAGTGCCCCCCGACCAGCTCGGGCTGCAACGGCTCCGCACGCAGGAGCTGGGGCTCTTCCTCCAGGACACTTGGACCCCGCACGACCGGCTGACCCTCGACCTCGGGCTCCGCTGGGAGGGCACGTGGCACCCCGACGTCTTCGTGGCGCCGGAGGACACCTTCTTCGCGCCCTATCTCGACGATCCGCGCTTCCCCTCGGACGGGCGGATTCCCCACGACCTCGACAACTTCCAGCCCCGCCTGGGGCTCGCGTGGGACGCCGGCGGGGACGGCCGCACGGTGGTGCGGGCCAACGCCGGGTCCTACGTCGCGCGCATCCCGATGCTGGTCTTCGCGGGGCACCGCACCGACAACGGGGCCTTCCAGCAGGTCATCTTCCGCAGCAGCGCCGCCTCGCCCGCCCTCGGGCCGGTGCCGCCCCTCGACCGGCAGATCGACGGCGCCGCGGCCCGGCCGTTCCTGCCGGACGTGCGGGTGGCCGATCGCGGCCTGGAGCTGCCGCGCACCTGGTCGTTCAGCGCCGCCGTCGACCGGGACCTCGGGCGCGGCCTCGCCGCGAGCGTCACGTTCACCCACGCCCGCACCGACGGCCTCTTCCGCTTCGTCAACCGCAACGACCCCGTCCTCGGCGCGCCCTTCGGTATCGGCACGCACCCCGCCGGCGGCGGGCTGGGCGCCCTGACCGTCGCCGAGAGCAGCGCCCGCTCGCGCTACCACGGCCTGACCCTCGGCCTGCGGGGGCGCAACGCGTTCGGCGGCCGGCTGACCTTCGAGGCCAACTACACCCTCGCGTTCGACCGCTCCGACGACGACAACGAGCGCGACCCGTTCACCTTCCGCTACGCGAGCGCCGCCGACCTCGCGCCCGAGTTCGGCTGGTCCGACCGCGACCGGCGCCACGGGGCGAACGGCTACGTGCTGCTCACCCTGCCCGGCGACGTGCGCTTCGACAACGCGTTCCAGGTCCTGTCGGCGTCGCCGGTGTCCGAGCGGTGCGCCGCCCCGGGGACGCGCGCCGCGCAGCCTTCCGACCGGATCTGCGCCGACGGGTCGATCCTGCAGCGCAACACGCTGCGCCGCGAGAACGAGTTCGTGACGTGGGACCTGCGGCTCGCCCGGCGCTTCGGCCTCGGGAACGGCGCCACCGTCGAGCCGGTCTTCGAAGTGTTCAACGTCCTGAACGCCGACAACATCCTCGACACCGCCCAGGGGTCGCTGCTGTTCAACTTCGACGGCACCATTCGCAGCGGCCTCGGCGACACCCGGCGGGCGCAGGTGGGGATCAATGTCCGGTTCTGAGCTCGGAGCGTCGCCTGCGGCTCCGCTCACCGCCCAACCGACCCCGCCGGGAGTCTGCACCGTGCTACGACGCAGACTTCTGACCAGGTCGGGCGCGGGCGGCGCTGCCCGCGGGCGCAGGTGGGTCGGTGTCCGGTGCCGAGGTCGCTCTCGTCGGGGTGCGGGCGGCGCTGCCCGGTTCGGCGCAGGTGGGAGCCGATGTCCGTTGAGCCTCACCCTCGCCTGGCGCGGGGTGCACCCCGGATTCGTGAGATGGCTGCGACCCTGGGCTGTCAGGCTCCCGATTCTCGGTGTTCTGGGTTGCGAAACCCCTCCGGAACGCGCCGTCCCGGCCTCAGCGGTACGGTTTGCGGGCCGCGTCCAACTTTCTTGACGTGCGGACGACGTTGCTGCCCGGCGTAATACAGGTGAGAGTCGATGTCCGTTTCTGAGCCCGAGCCCATCGTCTACGATACCGACTCGGCGATCTTCAACGACGACGCGGCGGCCCTGGCCATGCTCCTCCGCCGGCCCGACCGGGTCGACGTGCTCGGGGTCACGGTGGTCGCCGGCAACCACACGGTTCCGCAGGGCGCCGAGCACATGCTGCACCTGCTCGAGCTGGTCGGCGCCGAGGACGTCCCGCTTCACCTGGGCGCGCACGCCCCCCTCGTCAACACCCCGGAACGGGCCGCCCGCCAGGAGGCGCGGTGGGGGCCGATCTCGTTCAAGGGCGCCTTCGACGAGGGGCCCGACGTGCGCCCGCCGCACGGGGGCCGCTTCGCCGCCGTCCGTCCCCGGCCGGCCGACGCGGCGTCGTTCATCATCGACGCCATCGAGAGCCGGCCCGACGAGGTCACCCTCGTGGCGGTCGGCCCCATGACCAACCTCGCGCACGTGTTCCGCACCCGCCCCGACCTCGCGCCCCGCGTCAGACGCCTCGTCTTCATGGGCGGCGCCGCGCGGGTGCCGGGGAACGTGACGCCCGCGGCCGAGTTCAACCTCTGGTTCGATCCGGACGCGGCGGACGAGGTCCTGCGGGCCGGCGTGCCCGAGATGGTGATGTTCGGCCTCGACATCACGAACCACGCCCCGGTGCGCAAGACGCTCTTCGACCGCATCGTCGCCGCGGACACCCCGCTCACGCGGCTCATGCAGCACCACATGGGGCCGCGCTACGCCCGCGACCCCGCCGCGACGTACTACGTGTGGGACTGCATCACCGCGGCGTGGCTCATCGACCCGTCGGTGGCGACGGTGTCCGAGACGCTGCCCATCGCGGTCGAGACGGCGTTCGGCCCCGCCTGCGGCGCCACCACCGTGACGGACCCCGGCGACCCTCGCGGCCGGCCGGTCGAGGTGATGCTCGATCTCGACGTCGGCGCCTTCTACGAGCTGTACTCGGAGTTGCTGACGGCTCCGTGACCCCGGCGGGGCACCGGCCGGCAGCGCCCGCCGCTGCCAAGAACGACGCTCACCACGGACCCGCCGACGGGCGGGGACGGGCTGTGACGGGCGGGACGGGCGGGGCCACCAGACCAGAGGGTGATACGATTGGATGAATGCAGGAGCTCGCCCCCTGGCTGACGCCCGCGCTGGTCATCGCCCTGTTTGCTTGGCTCCGTACCGACGTGCGCGAGTTGCGGCGCGAGATGAACGGCCGCTTCGATGAAGCCGGCCGCCAGATCGGCGACCTGCGGGAGCGCATGGCGAGGCTGGAGGGAGCGCTCGAAGGCTTCCTCGCCGGCCGCCGCGACCGCGACGCGGCCTGACCGGCTCCCCCCCCCCCCGCGCCAACGACCGGCGCGCTGCCCGCGCACCCGCCTCGCCGCCGGCGTCACCGTCCGCGTCACTGTGTAGCCGCGACCACGCTGGCCTGGAACTGGATGGACGCGGTGTCGTCGTCGTCGTCGGTAGCCGAGTAGACGTAGGTGGTCGCCGACTGGACGGCGGTCGGAGTGCCGGAGATCGTCCGCGCGGCGGCGTCGAAGGTCAGCCCGGACTGGAGCTCCGGCGAGAGGCGGTATGTCAGGGGCGGGTTCCCCCCGGTCGCGGCCGGCAGCGACATGTGGATGGCGACGCCGACCGTCCAGGCCTGGTCGGAGACGAACTCCGCGAACGACGGCTGCAGGTCCTCCTCGTCGGGCGAGAAGGGATTGAGGGAGCCGACGGAGTCGCACCCCGCCAGCACGCCGGTCGCGACGACCAGCGTCACGGACAGCAGGACGTTTCGGTTCATGTCGAGGTCAGCCGATCAGAAAGTCGAGCGCCTTGACCAGACCCACGCCGGCGGCAACGGCGGCGTACAGCTTGTTGGTCATCCGCAGCTCGACCTTTTCCATCTCGGCCCGCAGATCGTCCCGTACCTTCGACAGATCGTCCTTCGTCGCAAGGTTGCCGCCGATCGCAATGCCGATCTGCTCGGTGACCGCTTCGGCCTGGGAAGGGTCGAAACCTGCGTCGCACAGCGCCTTGACGGCCTTGTGAGTGTCAAACGCAAGCGTGGCCACGGGGGCGTCTCCACATGACTGTCCGTACTCTCCAACGCTACCAGACATCCGGCGCGGCGGGCAAGCGACGTCGGCGGACCGGCCGCCGCGCCTGGGCGAAATCCCGCACCCGTTCTTCGCATCGCCACAGTGAAACCGCCGCATCGGGGTAAACTCTCCGCCATGTCCGACCTGCCCGCGGCCGGCGCCGAGGCGCCGGCGTTCTCGCTGACCGACCGGCGGGGCGGCACCCTCGCGTTCGACGGCGACGGCGACGCGCCCGGGGCCACCCTGCTCTTCTTCTTCAAGCACGATTGCGCGACGTGCGAGCTGACGGCGCCGCTGGTCGAGCGGCTCCACCGGACCCTCGGGCCGCACGGCCTGCGGGTCGCGGGCGTGTCGCAGGGTCCCGACGCCGACACCGCCGGCTTCGTGGACCGGCACGGCCTGAGCTTCGACGTCGCCCTCGACGCCGACCTCACGGTATCGGCCGACTACGGGTTCGACGCGGTGCCGGCCCTCGTGCTGGCCGGCGGGACGCGCCGGGTCCGCCGCAGCTTCGAGGGGTTCGCGAAGCAGGACCTCCGCGCGCTGATCGGCGAGGCGGCGGCGGCGTGCGGGGTCGCCGCGCCCGAGATCGTCCGCGACGACGACGGCCTGCCCGACCATCGCCCGGGGTGCGGGTCGAAGATTCACGACCCCGAGGTCGCCCGGCGCCTCGCGGTGCGGCGCGGCGCGGCGACGCTGGGGGCGCGGCGGGTGCGCATCCCCGTCGACGACGACCCGTTCGAGTTCATGGCGTCGCAGGGGCTCGGCGACGGGCTGCCCGTGGTCCCCCCGACCGAGGACCGGGTGCTGCGGATGCTCGAGGGCACCACCCGCGCGGCGTCCGACGTCGTCGCCCGGGTGCCCCCGAACCTCGCCCCGGCCACGGTCGAGAAGGTCGCCATCAACGCGGTCATGGCCGGCTGCCGACCCGAGTACCTGCCGGTGGTCATCGCCGCCGCGGAGGCCGCGTGCACCGACACGTTCAACCTGCACGGCGTGCTGGCGACGACCTACTTCGCGACCCCGGTCATCGTCGTCAACGGTCCGATCCGGCAGCGCATCGGCCTGAACTGCGGCGGCAACGTCTTCGGACAGGGGTTCCGGGCCAACGCCACCATCGGCCGGGCCCTGCAGCTCCTGGTGCGCAACGTCGGGGGCGGACGGCCCGGCGAGGTCGACATGTCGACCCTCGGGCAGCCGGGCAAGTTCACCTGCTGCATCGGCGAGCACGAGGAGCTGAGCGCCTGGGAGCCCCTGCACGTCGAGCGCGGGTTCCCGGCCGGGGCGAGCACCGTCACCGTCTTCGCGGGCGAGGGGCCGCGGGCCATTCGCGACCAGCTCTCGCGGACGGCGCGCTCGCTCGGGGCCAGCATGGGGTGGTGCATGGAGACGGTGGCCCATCCCCGGCTGCACCGCATGGGCGAGGTGCTGCTGGTGGTGAGCCCCGAGCACGCGAAGACGTTCGCGCGCGACGGCTACACGAAGGCGGACCTGCGGGCCCGCATCCAGGAGGCGACGGCGAGGCCCCTGCGCGAGCTGCTGCCCGACGACGAGTGCCAGAAGGGCATGGTCCCCGGCGCCCTGCCGCCGGAGCTCCTCGGGCCGGACGGCCGGCCGACGCCGGAGGCGCTGGACACGCCGCTGCCGAAGTTCCGCCGCGACGACGACATCGTGATCGTGGTGGCGGGCGGCACCGCCGGCAAGTTCTCGGCGGTGGTCGGCGGCTGGGCGAGCGGCGCCGCAGGGTCGACGGCGGTGACGCGGGAGATCAAGGGATAGGATCGGTCCTCCGGTGGACGGACGCGCACGGGTGGTCGCAAACCCGCCGGCGGCCCCGGCGCCCGACGGTGCCACGTCTTCGTGGGTGCCGCGTTTCGTGAAGGGAGCCACGGACCCTGACCGGGGCATCGCCGTTGTGCCAAGCTCGCGAACCCGCAGAAACGCGTTACGCTTGCATGCGGTCGGCAGCTTCCTCTCGATCCGGTTCTGAGGGCCACGCTGCATTGAAGCCGGTCGATCCGTAGCATCACCGGCCTGAGGGTGAACGCCATGCACAACGAGTCACCGGTCATTCTCGACCCGACCGACGAGCGCGCCCCCATGGGGCGGCAGCCCGCGGCCCGCCCCGCCCGCCTCGAGGGCGCGCTGGGCATCATCGACATCGCGAAGGCGCGCGGCGACGTCTTCTGCGACGAGGTCGAGCGGCTCGTCCGCGAGCGGCTGCCGTCGCTCGAGGTCATCCGGCTCCGCAAGCCGACCTACACGAAGCCGGCCCCGGACGACCTGCGCGAGGAGGTGGGCGCGCGGTGCCGGGCCGTCATCCAGGCCCTCGCCGATTGAGGGTCCTGCACGTCGTGCAGTGTGCACGACCTGGTCGACTACGAGGCCCGCGGCATCCCCGCCGTCATGGTGGCGTCGAGCGAGTTCGTCCGCCCCGCCCGGATGCAGGCGGAGGCCCTCGGCATGCCCGAGATCGCGAGCGGCTCGGTCTTCGTGCCGCATCCGATACAGGACGCCACCGACGACGAGATGCGGGCGAAGGCGCGCGACGCGATGGACGACATCCTCGCCGCGCTGACGGCCCCGGCGTAGGGGCCTGCCGTAGAGCCCCGCGCCTCTCGCGGGGCCGGGAGGGCGCCGGCGAGACCCCGCGAGGACGGCAAACGGGAATCGCCTTGCCACGGCGGCGCGACTCCAGGCCGCAGGTGGCGGGTTCGTGTCGATCGCTGTCCTGGAGGGCGCCCGTGGGCAGGGACGCTCGAGCCTCGCCACCCGTGAGGAGGGCGCCCGGCCGAGCCGTAGAGGAGCCCGCGCATGGACGCCATCGCCCCCGCGACCATCGTCGTCTACCTGGTGGCGGCCACCGCCGTCGGCAGCCTCATGGCCCGGCGCGCCGGCAGCTCGGCGGGCTGGGCGGTGGCGGGCGGCGGCATGTCCACGGCCATGGTCGCCTTCGGGGTCGCCGGCACCCGCATCGGGGGCGCCGGCACCTACGGGGTGGCCGGCGACGTCATCACCGGCGGCGTCTGGAACCTGTGGTGGTACGGCATCAACACGTTCCTCGCCCTAGCCATCGTCGGCATCTTCTTCGGCGTCTACTATCGTCGCTTCCGGCTGCACACGGTCGGCGAGCTGTTCACCATCCGCTTCGGGACGCGGCGCTGCCAGTGGCTCACGAGCCTGTGCGTGCAGACCGAGTACGTCGTCGTCAACCTCATCGAAGCCTACGTCATCGGGGTCATCCTGAGCACCCTGACTCCCCTCTCGATGTTCGGCGGGGTCATGGTGGCCGCCGTCATCTTCTCCACCTACGTCTCCCTCGGCGGGCTGTGGGGCACCGCCGTCACCAACCTCATCCACTGCTCGGTGGTGCTCGTCGGCCTCCTCTGGGTGGGCCTGGCCGGCATCGGGCAGCTCGGCGGCTGGGCCGAGGTCACCGCCGCCGTCGGCGGCCAGCTCGATGCGGCCTCCCGGAGCGAGACGGCCTGGTGGGGGTTCGCGGGGGCGGGGTGGCTCCCCGTCATCGGGATGTTCTTCGCGGCGTCGGTGCACACGCCGGCCGCCTCGGTGTACACGAACTACTCGACGGCGGCCCGCACCGAGCGGCAGATCGCGCCGGCGTTCCTGCTCGGGGGGCTCATCGCGGCCGCGATGTCCGTGCTCGCGGGCCTGATCGGCATCCTCACCACCGCGCGCTACGGCCTCGACGCCGGGCTCGGCGGCTACCGCAACCTCACCACCCTCGCCTCCGAGATCGACCCGGTGGTCGGCGGCGTCGCCCTCGCCGCG
>JAJEEA010000472.1 GCA_022821235.1 Vicinamibacteria bacterium | reverse complement strand
CCCTCGAGCAGGGCGCCGTCGACCGCGACGAGCGGCTCCTCCTCGCGCCGCCCCGCCGCACCGAGGCGGGCGGCAGCGTCGGCGCCTACAACAACTTCTGGATGGACCGGGGCACCCGCACCATCGGGACCCGCCGGACCTCGCTGATCGTCGATCCCCCGAACGGGCGCATGCCGGCGCTGAGCGAGGCCGGGCAGGCGCGGGCCGACGCGCGGCGCGAGTACCGGGCCGAGCACCCCGCCGACTCGTGGCTCGACCGCAGCACGTTCGACCGCTGCATCCTCGGGTTCAACACCGGGCCGCCGATGACTCCGGGCGGCTACAACCAGAACATGCAGGTGTTCCAGACCGAGGACACCGTCGTCATCCTCAACGAGATGGTGCACGACTCGCGCATCATCCCCATCGACGGCACGCCGCGCACCGGCATCGGATCGTGGACCGGCGAGTCGCGCGGCCGCTGGGAGGGCGACACCCTCGTCATCGAGACCGACAACTTCACCGACAAGACCCGCTGGCGCGGATCGTCCGAGAACATGACCCTGGTGGAGCGGCTGACCCGGCAGGACGAGGACACGCTGGTCTACACGTTCACGGTGACCGATCCCGACACCTGGGTGCAGCCGTGGACGGCCGAGGTCCCGATGCGGCGGGGCGAGGAGCCGTTGTACGAGTACGCGTGCCACGAGGGCAACTACTCGATGGAGGGCATCCTGGCCGGGGCCCGCGCCGACGAGCGGGCGGCGGCCGAGCAGCAGTAGCCCGGCAATCGTCGCGTGGGTTCCGATTGCCGCACAACCGAGGCGGCGGGAGTCACGCCTCCTGACAGCGGCGCCGCCGTTCCAGGACGCAGACTCCTGATGACTGTCTCGGAACACCGGCGGGTGGAAGGCCGTTGCCTCCACCCGCCGGGTCATCACCGGTGCCAGCGCCATGGCCGACGCGAGCATTCACACGGAGCAGCCGTATCGGTGGAGTCGGGCGGAATACGACCGCGCCGTAGAGGCCGGCGCGTTCGACCCCGATGCCCGCGCCGAGCTGCTGGAGGGGCACATCCTCGCCATGACTCCTCAGGGAAGCCGCCACGCGACAGGCGTGGCGCTCGCGGGCGAGGCGCTCAGGAGCGCGTTCGGCGCCGGGTGTCACATCCGGATCCAGTTGCCCCTCGCCGCCGGCGACGACTCGGAGCCGGAGCCGGACGTGGCGGTCATCGAAGGCGACATCCGCGACCACCTCGACGCCCATCCCGCCAACGCCCTCCTGGTCGTCGAGGTGGCCGACGATTCCCTGCGGCGCGACCGGGCCATCAAGCAGCGCATCTATGCCCGGAGCGGCATCCGGGAGTACTGGCTGGTGGCCATCCCCGACAGGCGCCTCGAGGTCTACCGCGACCCGACCGACGACGGATACCGCACCATCTCGATGCATCGGGCCGGCGACGCGGTCGCCTCGCTGGCCCGCCCCGCGGCGGCGATCGCCGTC
Source organism: Vicinamibacteria bacterium (assembly GCA_022821235.1). GTDB lineage: Bacteria > Acidobacteriota > Vicinamibacteria > Vicinamibacterales > UBA8438 > JAJEEA01. Next base: position 2,534 of record JAJEEA010000472.1, on the reverse strand, counting down.
GACGACTTGCTACCGTAACGGGTCGGTGGAACGCCGCGCCGCACCGAGCAGCGAGGCACGGCCAGGGTCGCGTGTCAGCCGTCCTCGCCCTCTATCGCCCGCGTGAGGGCCGGAGTGCGGCCGAGCAGCCGGGCGTAGAGTGCGAGCTGGGCGCGGTGGTACTCCTCGTGGGCGATGCCGTGGTGCAGCCAGGTCAGGCGGGTGCCGCGCTCGCCGTCGAACCGCCGCACGTATTGCAGCATCTGCACCTCGCCGGCGGCGCGGAGCTGCCGGGCGCCGTCGCGGAAGCTGCTGCGCAGCAGGCGCAGCCATTCCGCACGCGGGCGGGACTTCTCGACCCCCTTGGCATAGTGGCGGATGAACGCCGGGAAGCTCTTGCGGGTGAAGTCGGCGGTGGGGCGCGTGAGCTCGTTCGTCCACATCATGCCGGTGGCCACGACGTGGCCGACCAGCTCGGCCGCCGAACGCGCGCCGGGCGCGGGCCGGAAGTCCCAGTCGCGGGCGGGGATGCCCGCCGCCTCCGCGATGACGCCCCGGCGGGCGCCGTCCCACGCCTCTATCGCTTCCTCGAGCAGGGTGTTCATGAGTCCGGCCCTCTTCTGTGCCGCTGACGAAGCCGCACGAGGCCGTCGATTCGGACTCCTCCGAGTCGGCCCCGGGGCCGCCGGCGGCGGTGCGGCCGCCGCGACGGCGATGGCTCCGGAGCCGCCCGCACGACGGCCACGTGCCGCGTTCTCCGGCGCTCACTCGCACACGACGCCGTCGCCGTCGCCGTCGCGCATGTACGCGTAGGCGGGATGGCTCCGCGGCACCGGGGCGATGCCGTGCCGCCGCGCCTCGGCGCACGTCACGCGGCCGTTCCCGTTGTCGTCCCAGGGTATCCGGGCCGCCGCGGCACCCGAAGGCGCCCTCGCGGCGGTGGCGGCCCGCGACGGCGACGTTGCCGGGTTCCACAGCCCCCGTCCCGCCGACCTCGCCTCGCGCTCGAGCTGCCGGAACCGGTCGAGGTACCGGAACGGGAACCGCGTATAGGCGTGGCCGTAGCCCCGCCGGACGATCTCGGCGTTGGCGAACGTCCCGTCCGCGAGATGAACGTAGGCGAGGGTCCGCCCGTAGCGGTCGGTCCGCTCGCGGTCGTACTCGAGGCGCACGCGCCGGCCTTCGAGCAGCCGCTTCGTGAACGCACTTGCCTCGCGCCCGAAGAACTCGACGGGCCGCCCCGGCGCCACCGTCTCGGGGGTGTCGACGCCGATAAGCCGCACTCGGCCCACGCCCCGCACGACGATGGTGTCGCCGTCGACGACACGCTCGACCACCTGCGCCGCGGCCGGCGCCGGCGCGAGCGCAGGCAGGACCGCGGACAGCAGCAGCGGTATGGCAACTGCCGAGACTTCGATCGCGCGGAGACGTCGCAACATCGGCCACCTCGGGCCGGCGGGGCGTCGACGCGGCAGAAAGTGCCACGGGCTCACCGGCAGAGGTGGGAATTATCGCGTACATCGACCCGTGCGCCGGCGTCGCCTGGCGTCGCCCGGCGTCGCCGGGTGGGCCCGGTCGCCCTGAGCCGCCTTACCGGGTCGGAACCGTCGGTGCGGGAAGCGGGCGTGCCCCCCCGCACCGTCCGCGCGCGGGGAGCCGCCGACGCGGTTGGCGAAGGCGCATCAGGATCGGGAAACGGCGCGCCGACGACAACGGACGGGCTGCGCGTCAACCCAACAGCAGGACGAGGCAGGCCAGGATGGAGAGGGGACTGCCCACGCCCGCGGCGGCAGAAACGCCCCGAGCCCTCGACACTCGCGCTGAACCGAGGAGTGCCCACGCCCGCAACGGCAGAGACGTAGTACTGATCCATCTCGCCTCCCCTTTCTCGAAGTGCCCGCGCCCGCGGCGGCAGAGGGTCGATCGGAGGAGGAGACGAGCGCTCGCGACGAGGGGCGGGCGTCGAGCGGCGCGGAGAGCGGGCCGGAGACCGCCCTCGACCGCCGGAGCCGAGATCACGCGTCGATGAAGCGATCCCGGTACGCCGGGTCGGGCGCCAGGCACGTCGCATGGCGGCCGAAGAGCCGGTACCGATGCGCCGCGATGCGGTCGTACAGCCAGTCGAGCGGCGCCGCCGGCGCTCGGCGCAGGACCGTCGCGAGCCGCCACGGCCACCCGAGCTCGTCGAGGACGAAGAGAGCGGCGGCTGAACGGCTCAGCACGGGACCCGTCCCCGACCGATAGTCGACGGAGACGTGGACCGTCTCGAGCCGCTCCGGGTCCCGGCCGAGGTCGGCGACCAGGTTCCGTCCCACGGGGCTCTGCAGCGCCGCGAATCGGAAACGCCGGCGGCGGTCGCGCGCGAGCACGAAACGCACGAACCGATCGCAGAGCCCGCACACGCCGTCGTACAGCAGCAGGTGGCGGCCCGTGTCTACGTCGTCGGAGCGTCCGCCCGGGCCGGTCACCCGCATCGCCGTGCCCCCTCGGCCAACGAGCAGGTCCCCTCGACCGCCGGGGCGGTCGCGAGCCCGCGCGATTCGAGCCGCACGACA
>JAJEEA010000111.1 GCA_022821235.1 Vicinamibacteria bacterium | reverse complement strand
CGCGGGCCGGCCCCCGCGCCGGACGCCGAACGTGACAGATTCGTGATCGAATGCAAGGTGGTGCACAAGGGCCTCGAGCGCACCATCGAGGAAGGCGTGCGGCAGACCACCGCGTACATGAGCCGCTGCGCGGCACCCGCGGGTCATCTCGTCGTGTTCGACCGGCGTGCCGGCCGATCGTGGGAGGACCGGATCTTCCGGCGGGAGGAGTCGGCCGGCGGCCGAACGATCACCGTCTGGGGGATGTGAAGATGTCCAGCGGCAGGAGGGCCGTCACGCCCACGTTGGGCGCGTCGACGAGCTGGCCGATGCGGAGGTCGAGAGGACGCCGGCGACGATGCGCGCCTGCCCGCGGGTGAGGCCGTGGGGCTCGCTGACGCAGGTGGCTGCCGCTCTGAGGCCGGAATGGTCGATGTAGAGTACCCGCCGCGCGGCGGACCCGACGCGCCCTTGTGACATGAGCCGAACGCTGCTCCAGAAGGTCTGGGACCTGCACACCGTCCGGCGCCTGCCGACCGGGCAGACGCAGCTCTTCATCGGCCTGCACCTGATCCACGAGGTGACGACGCCGAAGGCGTTCGACATGCTGCGGTCGCGGGGCATCGGGGTGGCCTTCCCCGAGCGCACGTTCGCCACCACCGACCACATCATCCCCACCCTCGACCAGGCGCGGCCCTTCGCCGACCCCCTGGCCGAGGCGATGCTGTCGGCCCTCGAGGGGAACTGCCGCGAGTTCGGCATTCCGCTCTGGAACCTCGACAGCGAGCGCCAGGGCATCGTCCACGTCATCGGCCCCGAGCTGGGGCTCACCCAGCCCGGCATGACCATCGCCTGCGGCGACAGCCACACCTCGACCCACGGCGCCCTGGGCGCGGTCGCGTTCGGCATCGGGACGTCGCAGGTGCGCGACGTGCTGGCGTCGCAGTCGCTGGCCATGAGCCCCCTCAAGGTGCGGCGCATCTCCGTCGACGGCGAGCTGGCGGCGGGGGTGTTCGCCAAGGACGTGGTGCTCGAGATCATCCACCGGCTGGGGGTCAAGGGCGGCGTCGGCCATGCCTACGAGTACGGCGGCTCGGTCGTCGACGGCATGAGCATCGACGAGCGGCTGACCGTCTGCAACATGTCCATCGAGGGCGGCGCGCGGGTCGGCTACGTGAACCCCGACGAGACGACGTTCGACTACCTGCGGGGGCGGCCGTTCGCGCCCGAGGGCGAGGCCTTCGACCGGGCCGTCTCGTGGTGGCGCTCGATGGCCTCCGACCCCGGGGCCGACTACGACGACGTGGTCGCCATCGACGGGGCCGAGATCGAGCCGCGGGTGACCTGGGGCATCAACCCGGGGCAGTCGGTGGGGGTGAGCCAGCGCATCCCGGCCGCGGGGTCGAACGGCGGGGTGGCCGAGGCCCTCGAGTTCATGGGGCTCGCCGGCGGCGACCCCATCCGGGGCACGAAGATCGACGTCGCCTTCGTCGGGTCCTGCACCAACTCGCGCCTGTCGGACCTGCGCGAGGCGGCGCGCATCGCGAAGGGACAGCGGGTGGCCCGCCACGTGAAGGCGCTGGTGGTGCCCGGCTCCGTGGCGGTGCGGGCGGCGGCCGAGGCGGAGGGCCTCGACCAGGTGTTCCGCGAGGCGGGGTTCGAGTGGCGTGGCGCGGGGTGCTCGATGTGCCTGGCCATGAACCCCGACCGCCTCGAGGGCCGGCAGGTCTGCGCCTCGTCGTCGAACCGGAACTTCAAGGGGCGCCAGGGCAGCCCCACCGGCCGCACCCTGCTCATGAGCCCCGCGATGGTCGCGGCCGCCGCGCTGGCCGGCGAGGTGACCGACGTGCGGACGGTGCTGTAGCGGCTGGGAGGGAACCGTTGTCCACGCGCGAGATCGACCGCATCGAAGGCACCGGGATACCCGTGCGCGGCGACAACATCGACACCGACCGCATCATTCCCGCGCGGTTCCTGAAGGCGATCACGTTCGACGGGCTCGGCGACCACGTCTTCGAGGACGACCGCGCGGCCATGCCCGGGCACCCCTTCTCGAACCCCGCCTATGCCGGCGCGCGCATCCTGCTCGTGAACGAGAACTTCGGCTCGGGCTCGTCGCGCGAGCACGCACCGCAGGCGCTGAAGCGCTGGGGCATCGACGCCTGCGTCGGCGAGTCGTTCGCGGAGATCTTCCGGGGCAACTCGCTCGCCATCGGCCTCGCCTGCGTGACCGCCCCGCGGGACGTCGTCGGCGGCCTGATGACCCGGGTCGAGACGGCCCCCGCCACCTCCCTGACCCTGTCCGTGTCCGATCGCGTGCTCGACGCGGCCGGGGAGCGCGTCGCCGTCACCGTCGAGGACCAGGTGCGCGACGCCCTCCTCGCGGGGACGTGGGACGCCACCGGGCTGCTCCTCGACGACTTCGACGTCGTCCGCGGCGTCGCGTCCCGCGTGCCCTACGTGCGCGGCTTCTGACCCGCGGCGGGCCGTTTCCGGTCGGCCGCGTGCGCCCGGGCCGCCTCGAGAAAGGCGGCGGCGGCATGCGACGACTCCCCGGTCCGGCGATAGACGAGCCGCAGGTCGCGGGGCGCGCGCAGCTCGGGCACCCGCACCGCCGCGAGCTGTCCCCGGGCGATCTCGGAGAGCGCGCACCGCCGCGGCAGCAGCGCCACCCCCAGGTCCATCTCGACCGCCCGCTTGATGCCGTCGAGGCTCGGCAGCGAGAGCTGGATGTTGATCGACGCGTGCTGCTCCTCGAAGAGCCGCAGGACGAGGTCGCGGCGCGGCGACGGGTCGTTGTGCGCGATGACCGTCTCCCGCCCGAACTCGCTCATCGTGATGGTCTGCCGGCGCGCCAGCGGGTGCCCGGGATGGGTCAGCATGACGAGCTCGTCGACGCCGAGCCGCACCGACCTCAGCACCCGCTCGCTGGGAGGATAGGTCACGAACCCGAAGTCGAGGCTGCGGTCGAGGACCTCGCCGGGAATCTGCCGCGAGTGCACCCGCCGCATCTCGACCTGCGCGTGGGGGTGCTCCTGCCGGAACTGCTCGACGATGGGCAGCAGCACGTGGACGGCCGCCTCGTTCACCCCGACCACCACCCGCCCGCGCCGCAGCTCCTGCAGCTCGCGTACCGCGCCCACCGCCTCGTTCCTGAGGCGCGACATGCGCTCCGCGTAGTCGAGCAGGACGGCACCGGTCTCGGTCAACCGTCCGCCCTTCGACGACCGGTCGAACAGCCGCTCGCCCAGCTCGTCCTCCAGCCGCCGGATGGCTTGGCTGACCGCGGGCTGGGTGCGGTGCAGCCGGGCCGCCGCCCGCGAGAAGCTCCGCTCGGCCGCGACCGCCTGGAACACCTGAAGCTCGTGCAGCTCCATCCCTGGGAGGCTCCATAAACAGGATTTATCAAATTGTAACTATTATAAGCTTGACTTCTCGATTGGCTGAACGTGAACTAGAAGCACGGCCGGGCGGGATGCTACCGGAGGGTCGGTCGGGCCGCAGATCGGAGCCGCGGGCGACGGTCTCCGGGGCCGTGTCGTGGAACGGCGACGGCCGTGAGCAGGTTGGTTGGGCGGCAATCGAAGGCCGCGGTGCGACCATGCGGTCGCTTTCGGCGACGATTTTCGGGCTAATATCAACAGGAAACAACCAGGGAGAGACATCGTGGCGGACGACAGACTGATCATCTTCGACACCACCCTGCGCGACGGCGAGCAGGCCCCCGGCTTCTCGATGAACACGGCCGAGAAGCTGCAGCTCGCGCGCCAGCTCCAGGTGCTGGGGGTCGACGTGATGGAGGCGGGGTTCCCGATTGCGTCGAAGGACGACGCCGAGGCCGTCCGCCTCATCGCGTCCGAGATCGACGGGCCGGTCATCGCCGGCCTCGCCCGCTGCAACCCCGCCGACATCGAGTGCGCGGCCGAGTCGGTGAAGCCGGCCCGGCGCTCGCGCATCCACACGTTCATCGCCACTTCCGACCTGCACCTCGAGCGGAAGCTCCGCATCTCGCGCGACGAGTGCCTGCAGTCGGTGGTCGACAACGTGAAGCTGGCCCGCTCGTTCACCGACGACGTGGAGTTCTCGGCGGAGGACGCGACGCGCAGCGACACCGACTTCCTGTGCCGGGTGGTCGAGACCGCCATCGACCGGGGGGCGACGACCATCAACCTGCCCGACACCGTCGGCTACTCGACGGCGGACGAGATAGAGCAGTTCTTCACCGGCATCATCGGCCGCGTCCCCAACGCCGACCGGGCCGTGTTCAGCGCCCACTGCCACGACGACCTCGGGCTGGCGGTGGCCAACTCGCTCGCGGCGGTGCGTGCCGGCTGCCGCCAGATCGAGTGCACCATCAACGGCATCGGCGAGCGGGCCGGCAACGCGTCGCTCGAGGAGCTGGTGATGGTGACGCGGGTCCGGAACGACCGGATGCCGTACGCCACCGGCATCCGGACGACCGAGATCTACCCCACCAGCCAACTGCTGTCCGAGCTGACCCGCGAGCCGGTGCAGGCCAACAAGGCCATCGTGGGGCGCAACGCCTTCGCCCACGAGGCGGGCATCCACCAGGACGGCGTGATCAAGGACCGGCGCACCTACGAGATCATGCGCCCGGCCGACGTCGGGGTGGCCCAGTCCACCCTGGTGCTCGGCAAGCACTCGGGCCGCCACGCCGTCAGGCAGCGGTGCGAGCAGCTCGGGTTCGAGCTGAGCCGGCTCGAGCTGGACCGCGTGTACCGGGCCATGATCGACCTCGCCGACCGCCAGAAGACGGTCGAGGACACCGACCTCGCGGCGATCGTCGCCCGCCTCCAGGCCGACCGTTCGGCCGGCGCCGCGTAGCGCGATGCGGGCGACGATTGCGCTGCTGCCGGGCGACGGCATCGGACCGGAGGTCACGGCGGCGGCCGAGCAGGTGCTGCGCGCGGTGGCGGGGCGGTTCGGCCACGCGTTCACGATGACCTCGCATCCGGTGGGCGGGGCGGCCCTCCGCGCCGGTGGCCCGCCCCTGCCCGACGAGACCCGCGAGGCCTGCCTCGCCGCCGACGCGGTGCTGCTCGGGGCGGTGGGCGACCCCGCCTTCGACCGCGGGTCGAGCGAGGGCCGTCCGGAGACGGCGCTTCTCCAGTTGCGCCGCGCCCTGGGGGTGTTCGCCAACCTGCGGCCGGCGCGGGTCTGGCCCGGGCTCGAGGACGGCGGCGCGTTCAAGCCCGACCGCGTGGCGGGGGCGGACCTGCTCATCGTCCGCGAGCTGACCGGCGGCATCTACTACGGCGAGCCGCGCGGGGTGGCCGACGACGGCCGGTCGGCGTTCAACACCATGCGGTACTCCCGGCCCGAGATCGAGCGCATCGCCGAGGTCGCCTTCGAGAGCGCGGCCGCGCGCCGGTCGCGCGTGACGTCGGTGGACAAGGCGAACGTGCTCGAGACCTCCCGCCTCTGGCGCGAGGTGGTGACCGAGGTCGGCGCGCGCCACCCCGACGTGACCCTCGAGCACCAGTACGTCGACGCGTGCGCCCTCCTGCTCGCGACGAGCCCGAAGCAGTTCGACGTGGTGCTGTCCGGCAACCTCTTCGGCGACATCCTCTCCGACGAGGCCGGCGCCGTCGTCGGCTCGCTCGGGCTGCTGCCGTCGGCGAGCATCGGGGGGCGCGGCGGCCTGTACGAGCCGGTGCACGGGTCGGCCCCGGCGCTCGCGGGCCGCGATGTCGCCAACCCCATCGGGGCCATCGCCTCGGCCGCCATGCTGCTGCGGCACGCCCTCGGGGCGCACGCCGAGGCCGACGCGGTCGAGCGGGCGATAGGCTCGGCGCTCGCCGCCGGGCTTCGGACCGCGGATCTCGTGACCGACGGGCAGGCGACCGCGGTGAGCGGGTCGGCGATGACGCGGGAGATCGCGGCCCGCGTCGGGGACGGCGCGCCGCCCGGGGCGTGACCGGCGGGTCGCGCCCGTCGCACCGGGGGCGACGCCGGCGCGCGGATCGAACGGATCGGCCGTCGAGGTTCGGTAAAGGCGGCGCGATCGCTGGTACCGGGAGCGCCGTCGGCGCGCGGGTCGAACGGGGCTGGCCGTCGGGGTTCGGTAGCGGCGCGATCGCTGTACCGGGAGCGCCGCCGGCGTGCGGGTCGAACGGGGCCTGCCGCCGGGGTCCGGTAAACGGCGCGATTGCCCGATCCGTCTGAACGTCAAGGGTTTCCTTCGCGCCGTTGCTGGAGCGAGGGAATGTCGGCTGGGTCCCCCGCGGTCTCATCGACGGAGCCGCGGGGACATCGAAACGACGCATCATGAGAATCCGCTGCCTCGCCGGCGTGCTCGGCCGCGCCACGTTGCTGATTGCGGCCTCCTTCGTTGCGACCGGCACCGTCGCGGGCCAGGTCACCGGCCTGCCGGGGCCCCCCGCCGCCCAGGCCGTCTCCGGCGGCGGCTCTGCCGAATCGATGGCCGTCGAATCGGTGGCGGTCGTCCCGTTCACCAACATCTCCCGCAACGAGCGGGACGACTGGTTGGGCCACGGCATCGCGGAGACGGTCGCGGCCGACCTCGAGACCCGGAACGCCTTCACGGTGGTCGCGCTCGAGCGCGTCGCGGCCGCGATGGGCGGCGTCGCCGCGAACCGGGACGACACGGTGGCGGCGGCGCTGGGGCGCGAGCTGGGCTCCCGCTGGGTCGTGGCCGGCGGCTATCAGCGCATCGGCGATCGGCTGCGCATCACCGCGCGGCTCGTCGACACGCTGAGCGGCAGCCTCGCCGCCACCGCGCGGGTCGACGGCGCCTTCGCCGACATCTTCGACCTCCAGGACCGGATTGCCGGCGAGCTGACTCGCAGCGCCGGCGCTCGGGCAGCGCTCG
>JAJEEA010000356.1 GCA_022821235.1 Vicinamibacteria bacterium | reverse complement strand
GAGCCGGTGGGGGCCGACACCAGCACGTCGCGGCCGGCCCGGATGGCCGGCCACGCCACGAGCTGCGGTGCGGTGGCGGCGGCGAAGCGCCCCCGGAACCACTCGGCGGTGAGGGGATGGAAGTCCTGCATGGCGAGGCTGGTGGCCTCCGGTCGGTGGCGCGCGCTTCCACCACGAGCCCGGGGCGCTGGCGCTCGGTGGCGCGCGCGCTTCCACCACGAGCCCGGGGCGCTGGCACTCGGTGGCGCGCGCGCTTCCACCACGAGCCCGGGGCGCTGGCACGAGGCTCCGACGCGGCAACCGTCCCCCAAGGGGAACCCGGCGCCATGGACGGCGCCGGGCAGGGCCCGATCGACCGTCAATCGCGGCGCCGGCGGGGCCCGTCGCCCCGGGACGCGTCACCGCGGCGGGGCCGGCCGCCGCGCGGCTTCGACGCCGCCGGGGGCGGGGGCGGGGCCGGATTCAGCTTGAAGTAGCGGTCGCACGCCGCGCGGAAGCGCTCGGAGAGCTGGTGCCCGGTCTCGCCCGGAATCACCCCCAGCGCCCGCCGCTCCGCCTGCAGCCGCCTCACCGTCTCCGCATCCTCCCGCCGCTTCGCGTCCGCATCGGCCCGGCCCCCCATCGTGTTGCTGGCCAGCGCCTCCCGCAGCCGCGCCGCGAGAATCTCCGACGGCGAGCGCGCGTCGGCGGACGGGGCGCTCGTCTCCGCCTCGACCAACGACTCGACGCGCTCGCAGAGCCGCTCGAGCGCCGGCACGTGGCGCAGGGGGTCGAGGTCGGTGCCGGCGAAGGCGCCGGGAAACCGATCGACGACGCGACCGACGGCGGCGTCGAACCGCGCCGCCAGGGTGCGTTCCTGCGGCCGCGGTATCGGCTCCATGGCGCGCCACTCCGCCCGTGCCGCGGCCACCGTCTCCGCGGGATCGGCCGGCGGCCCGGCAGGGGGACCACCCTCGCCCCCGCCCTCGCCGCCCGCCTCGGGGGTGACTGCCGGCGGACGCGCATCGGCGGCGCCGCCGTCGTCCCCGGCGTCGGAGGCGAGCGCCTCCAGGCGCTCGCACAGCGCGGCCCGGGCCCGGATGTGCTCGACGAAGGGAGCGTCCACCGCCTCGCGCGCCCGCGCGTAGACCTGGTCGCACGCGGCGCGGAAGCGCTGCCACAACGTCTCGGACCGCGACCGCCGCACCGGCCCCACCGTCTTCCACTCGGCCTGCAGTTGCCTGACCGCGGCCTTGGCCGCGTCGAGGTCGCTCTCGTCGGCCAGCGCCTCCGCCTTGCCGCACAGCTCCTCCTTGAGCTGCGCGTTCTTCGCCCAGACCTCCTTGCGCTCCGCGAGGTCCTGCCGGCGCCGCCGGAAGAAATGGCCGCAGGCGGCCCGGAACCGGTTCCAGACCTCGCGCTCGTCCTTGCGGGTCGCCGGCCCCACCTGCTTCCACTGCTCCTGGAGCTCGGTCATGCGCTGCGCGACCTTGATCCACTCGGTGGAGTCGGCCAGCCGCTCCGCCTCCTCGCACAGCGCCACCTTCTTGGCGAGGTTCTCGCCGCGCACCGCGTCCTTGGCCGTCCGCAACGCCTCGAAGCGGGGATACAGCGCGTCGTGGGCGGTCTTGAAACGCCGCCAGACGTCGTTCCCCTCGTCCCGCGCGACGTCGCTGGCCTGGCGCCACTCGGTCATGATCTGCCGGAACTCGCGGGCGAACGCCTCGTCGTCCTCCTCGCCCCGCTCGGCGAGCGCTTCGAGGCGCTGGCAGAGGGCCGCCTGCACCCCGACGTTGGCCCACTGCTTCCACTCGACGAGCGCCCGCAGCTCCCGCACCCGGCCGGTCAACCCGGTCTGGGCGGCCCGGAGCCGCTCCGACAGCGCCTCGCGGTCCTGGCGGGCAGGCAACCGCCCCAGATTGCCGAGCAGGGAACGGGTGAGACGGAGAAAGTGCTCGGCGTCCTTCAGCGTGAGCTGCTCGTCGGCGAGCGCCCGCTCGATCTCGTCGCAGCGGGCCTTCTGCTTGACGAGATTGGCCTGCTCCCGGCGGCGCCGGGCCTCGCGGGCGGCGAACAACCGGTCGCCCCGCTTCTGCTCCGCCGCGGCCACCCGCGGGGCCAGCTCGGCGAGCTCGCCCGGCGTGGACTCGCCCGCCAGCGCCGTCCACTCGCCGTGCGGCGCCTTCCACCCCGTCGTCAGCTCCTCGAGGTCCTGCGTCGCGCTCACCGCCTCGAGCCTCTCCGCCAGCGCCGCCAGCCGGGCGACGCGCTCCGCGGCGTTGCGGCGCCGCTAGGCCTGGCGCTCGGCCGCCGCCACGAGGTCGGCGAACCGCCGCTCGACCTGGGTGGAGGCGTCTCCGCCCGTGCGGTCCTCCCCGGCCGTCCCGTCATCGTCGCCGGCGGGCGGAACCGCCGGCAGCGCCGTCCACTCGGCCCGCACGACGCCGATCTCGGTTGCGAGGGCATCGGCGTCCCGGGTCTCGTCGGCGGCGACGGCGGTCAGCCGATCGCACAGCGCCACGCGCGCCGCGAGGGCTTCGCTGCGAACCTGACGGCGCCGGTCGGCGGC
>JAJEEA010000188.1 GCA_022821235.1 Vicinamibacteria bacterium | reverse complement strand
TTGAGCGAGATCAGGAAGACGTCGCCCTGCCCCGCCTGGAACGCCGCGATGCGCTCGGCCCGTGCCTTGGCCGGCGTCGAGCCGTCGAGGTACTGGAAGGCGACGCCCGCGCCGGCCAGGTGCTCTTCGATCAGCTTCAGGTGCTTGACGAACTGCGAGAACACCAGGACCTTGTGACGGCTCGCGAGCAGCTCGTCCAGGGTCTCGGCGAACGTTGCGAGCTTGGAACTCGCCGGGGCGCCGGTGTCCTGCACCAGGCTGGGGTTGCAGCATGCGAGCCGCAGCCGCGTGAGGTGCGCGAGGATCTCCAGCCGACCTTCCCCCGCGCCGGGGCCCTCGGCCATCAGCGACTCCAGGTCGTCCACCGCGCGCCGGCGTAGCGCCTCGTACAACGCCGTCTCCGCCGGCGACAACTCCACGTGCAGCGTGATCTCGGTGCGTGGCGGCAGGTCGTCGAGCACTTCCGTCTTCAGTCGCCGCAGCACGAACGGCGCGATCACGCGGCGCAGCCGAGCCCGCGCCGCGGGGTCCGCGCTGCGCTCGATGGGCGTCGCGAAGTGGCGCCGGTAGTGCTCCGTGGAGCCGAGCATTCCCGGGTTGACGAAGCCGAACAGCGAGTAGAGATCCATGAGGTTGTTCTGGATCGGGGTGCCGGTGGTCACGAGCCGGAAGCGCGCCTTCAGCGTTCGCGCCGCCCGCGCGCGCTTGGTCGCCGGGTTCTTGATGGCCTGCGCCTCGTCGAGCACGGCGCTGTGCCAGTCGACGGCGGCGAGTGCGCCGGCGTCGATCTGGAGCAGTCCGTAGGTGGTGACGACCACGTCGAAGGGGCCGAGCTGGTCGAGCCTTCCGGTGCGCGAGGATGCGGCCCCGGTGTAGGCGATGACGTTGAGGGTGGGGGTGAAGCGGCGCGTCTCGTCGAGCCAGTTGGCGACTACCGAGGTCGGCGCCACCACCAGCGCCGGTCCGTCCGGCGCGCGGTCGAGCAGCAGTGCCAGGGCCTGCACGGTCTTGCCGAGGCCCATGTCGTCGGCGAGACACGCACCCGCGCCCCATCGGGCAAGCCGGGCGAGCCAGCGAAAGCCGTCGTGCTGATAGGGGCGAAGCTCCGCGCGCAGCGTGCTCGGCAGCTCCGGCTCGAACGCATCCGCGTCGCGCAGCCGCTCGCGCTGCGCGCGCCAGCCCGCGTCCGCGTCGAGGGTCGTGCGCTCGGCGAAGTCCCGCAGCGCGAGCGCCGCCGTGCCGTGCATGCGCACCGCGCCGCGCGCGGCCGGCGAGGACAGGCCGCGAAGATCGTCGAGGTGACGTCGGAACGATGCGGTCAGCGCGATGAACTCGCCGTCTCCGAGCTCCAGGAACCTCGATCCGGGACTTGCGTCGAGCAGCGCGAACAGTTGCTTGAGATCGAGGGTGCGGGCCTCGTCGACCTCGAGCGTGCCGCTGGCGCTGAACCACTCCTCCGCGGACTTGATGGTCAGGTTCAGCTTCGAGGTCGCGGCGCGCGCGACGATCTTCAGCGGCTCGCCCTTCGGCCACAGGCAGGGCGCATCCGCCGCGTGAAGCTGTTCCAGCAGCTCCAGTGCACCGGCCGGGTCCGGGAACATCCACGGCGGCGGCTCGGCGGCGGTCGCGGCGAGCGCGGGGCAGGCGGCGGCGATACGCTCGGCGCCGGCGCGCTCGGCCGCGAGGTCGCGCCGGGCCTGCACCGTCTCGCCGTCCCGGCCGGCGAACACCGTCGCTCCCCCCGCGCCCGGCTCGAAGCAGATCCCGGACCCCGGGACGGGCTCGACCACCAGTTCGGCCGCCAACCCCGCGCCCGAAGGCTCGAGCCGCACCCGGGGGCGCGGGTCGGCATCGACGACATGTGCGGTGTCCTCGCCGCCCTCGATACCCCCGTGGATGCGGACCTCGGAGGCAAGGCCCGATACCGCGTCCAGCAGCCGGGTCCTCACCGCGGCGGGAAGCTCCAGGCCGCCCTCGGGGATGATCTCGCGCAGCCGCCGGTGGCCGGGCGTGAATCGGATCACCTCGCAACGCCGGCCGCCCACGAGCCGCACATGGTAGTGCTCGGAATCGCCGTCGTCGGGGACGAGGCGCGCGCGCAAGCCCCCGTCGTGCTCGTCGACCGTGAGCTCGGGCTCCCCTCGCACGACTTCCACCGGGTCGCCGGCCTCGTTGACGACGTGCGGGTGGCCGGCGAGCTCGAACAGCGCCGCCGCGTCCACGGTGTGGCGCAGCCGGCCGTCCCGGTCGCGGGCCTGCCTGATCTTCGCCGCGGCGGTGCGGTCCTGCTCCAGCAGGAAATCCATCGTCGCCGCCGACGCGGCGAGCCGCTTCAGCGAGACCGGCTTGCCGGCGGACCACGTGCCGTTCTTGTACTCGTGCTGCTCGCGCGGTCTCGCCACCACCTCGCCCGCGTCTTCGTGAAGCTCCCACGTCAGCCGGCGCCGGCGGGTGGAGGGACTGCGCTTCTTCGCCGCGGGCGGCTTGTTGCGGGCCTCGAACGCCAGCTCCTCCAGCGCCTTCAGGGGATACTCCCACTCGGCCATCGGCGCGAGCAGGGAGGCCAGCGACCGGGTGCCGAGCCGCGCGTGAATCGCGGCGGCCTCCTCCCGGTACTCCGCCGCCGGCCGGGGGCGCCCTTCCTTCATCCGCAGCTCGGGCTGACCCATGACGGTCAGGCACTCCGCCAGCGTCCAGGCGAAACCGTTGGCCCGTACGCGGTCCGTGTAGCCGGCGAGCGCCCCGCACGGGGCCGAATCGGCGTACTGTCCGAACTGTTCGAGCCAGCAGCACTCCAGTCCCTGCAGCATCGTCCCGAAGGCCGGATACGGAAACGTCGTCGCGGCAATGGGTGCACCCTTGCGCGCCTCGGCGGCGCGAGTGACGTAGTGCACCACGAGCGGCTGCGCCTTGCGCCGCGCGGCGGCGCGCAGTAGCGGCGCGAGCAGCGCCCGGCTTGACGGCGAGTCGTCGCGCACCAGTGAGAGCAGGGACAGGGCGAAGGCCACGGTCGCCGGGAACACGTTGCGCTTGCGGGTACCGGCCCGCTCCTCGGCGATGGCCGACTCGATGTGCCGGCGGGCCTCCGTGTCGGCGCCTCGCAGCAGGGCGACGAGCGCGCGGGCGCCGGCACGGCCGATCTTCACGTGCTTGACCTCGCGCACCTTCGGGGGCAGGGCGTCGAAGACCGCGTCCACCTCGTCGAGACGGCCCTGAAGGATGCGGATGAACGCGATCTCCGCGGCGAATGCCACCGGAGTCGACCCCAGCTCGCGGCAGGCGTCGATGATGGGCTCGGGCGGCGCCGCGGCGTTGATGACGCGCATCAGGCAGCCCGAGAGGGCGCGGTCCCGGCAGGATTCGGGCAGGGTGCGGAGCAGGCCGGCGGCGCCGGGCTCGGCCAGGAATCCCCACGCCTGCGGGTGTACCGTGTCTCCGCGGGCGCGGTCCAGGCGGCCGGCGACGGTATCGCAACGCAACGCCATCTCCATCCGGGCCGCGTCGTCGTAGTACGAGAGCCTGGGCTGCACGTGATCGTGGCCGGCCACGATCCTGTCGAGCACGCCGGTGCGGTGCGCTTCCATCGTCAGCCACGGCGCCCAGTGCGAGCTCGCCCGCAGACCGTCGTTCCGCCCGGGAGCGTACGCCAGCCCGTGCGTCACGAGCTCCCGGGCGGCGCCCTGGAGTCGCGTGTTCGTCAGACGTCGTTTCCCGGACTGGATGTCGGCGTGACGCAGTATCAGCGCGACTTGCCACGTGGTGCGGACATGAGGGTCCACGACCCCGTAGACCAGCGCCGCGGCCCGGGCGTCGGGCGAAAGGGTCCGGAAGAGACGGGCGGGATCGGAATCGTCGGATACGTCGGGGTTCATCGCGAGGACCGTCGCGCGATGGCGGCGCCGAAAGCCCCGCTCAGTCCGCGCCCGCGCCCGCGGGCACGGGGACGGGTCTGCGCCGGCCGGGCAGCAGGGCTCCCGCCGTCGCCGCGACGATCGCGGCGCTGCCGAGCCAGACGTAGAGCAGATCGAAGCCGCCGGTGGAATCGAAGATGCGGCCGGCGAAGATGACCGTGAGACCCGCGACGCCGAGCGCCAGGACGAACTTCGCTCCGTAGGCAAGCGAGCGCCAGCGCGACGGCGTGTATTGCGCGACGAGCATGTTCTCCGCGGCGGTGAAGGAGAGGTTGAAGCCGAGCACCAGCAGCGTGACCAGGAGCAGCGATGCACCCGCCACCGACGCGATCACGAACAGCAGCGGCACCTGGAGCATCCAGAAGACGAGGTAGATGCTGCGCGCCGAGAACCGGTCGGCGAGCCAGCCGCCGAGGATGCCGCTGGCCGACGCCGCCCCGGAGACGACGCCCACGAGCAGCCCGATCTGCGTGTAGCTGGCGCCCGGACCGTCGCCGAGTCCCATCTCGAACATCTTCGGCATCGTGTTGGTCAGACCCGCGTACACGAACCCCGAGCAGGCCATGGTGACGGTCAGGATGATGAACACCCGCCAGGCGTCGCCCGGCTCCCTCGCCCGGGGCGGGACCCGGTCGGTCCTGGCGTCGGCGACCCATCCGCGCCGCCACGCAACCAGCAACGCGATTCCCGCCACGACCGCGACGACACCCGGAACCAGGAAGGCGGCCCGCCAGGAGAAGTAGTCGATCATCACGCCGACGAACACCGGCGCCAGCGAGTTGCCGGCGTTGCCGAAGACGCCGTTGATGCCGAGGCTCATCCCCTGCTTGCGCGCCGAAGCGACGATCCAGGCGATCCCAACCGGGTGGTAGATGGCGGCGAACAGGCCGATCAGGGTCAGCCCGGCGAAGATCGTGTCGGGGCCGTCGGCGAGGCCGGTGACGATGGCGCCGGCGCCGATGCCGAGGAAGAAGATGACGATCATGCCGACCTGGCTCCAGCGGTCGCCGAGCCAGCCGGCCGGCAGCGC
>JAJEEA010000262.1 GCA_022821235.1 Vicinamibacteria bacterium | reverse complement strand
ACGGAACTCCGGGCCGGTCTCCGCCTTCCCGTTGCCGTCGGTCTCTTCTTCGAGACCCGGCAGCCGGTAGACGCCGCGTCCGTCCCGAACGAACAGCCGCGGCGTGTTGAGTCGCAAATAGGAACGGACGCTCGACGCGGGGACATCGCCGATGATGCCGCGGGCGCCGTCGACGATCTGCGTCACGGACGCGCCGCCCGGGTGCGTCTCGAGGATGGTCATGACCGCGTCGCGCACTTGGCCCGGGGCTCGCCGGGGTCTGGGCGCTTCAGACATGCATCGAGAATAGACGTCCAGACGTCTTTTGTCAAGAACCCGCCTGTCGGAGACCCCCCTTCAACAGATCGACTCGACGACCCGTCGCGACACGCGTCTCTTCGAGGTGGCGAGCAGCGTCATCGCGTTCGACGCCGAGGACGCGCCGCCGACGGGTCCGTGCCACCGACGCCTCAATCGCCCGACCCGTTGTCGCCGCGGACGCGGGCGAGCAGCTCTGACGCCGTGGCACACTCGATAATCCAGTCGCCGACCCGCGCGAGGCGGTCGGGGTCGGTGACGCCGGCGAGGGCGGCGGCCAGCCCCTCGCCGGCGCCGGCATCGAACTTCCGCGCCGCCAGACGGCACAGCAGCGCCCGCTCTTCGCGGCGGCCCTGCTCGATGCCCTGCTCGAGCCATTCACGAGTCCATTCCCGCACGGTCTCTTCCAGCATCGTCTGCGTCTCCCGCAACTGCGCCAACGGGTCCTCCCCGTCCGCCCGCAGCCGACCCGCGTGCCGCAGCCCCTGGTGCAGCCACGTCACGAACGCCTGCGTCAACTCGTCGTCCTTCTGTCTTCGCAGAAGGTCGAACAGCACCTTCAGCGCCTCGCGCAGGCCCGCCGCGTCGCGCGTCTTCTCCAGACCGATGAGCGCAGACACCAGGTTGCCGGCCGGCAGGTCCGCGTCCGCCGCGCGCGCCACGTCCAGAACATAGTATCGCTGCGACGGTTGGTACGGCGCCAGCGCTTCGCTCCCCGCCGCCAGCAGGTTCGTCACCTCGACCGGCGCCGTCCACCGCCGTCGGCCGTTGTAGAGGACCACGGGCAGCACCGGCGGCAGGGCCCCGTGTTCTCGGAGCACGTCGTGGGCGACCAGCCGCCGGTAGAGCAGCGCGGTGTACTCCAGGATGCGCACCGCCATCGCCGCGTCGATGGTGGACTGGAACTCGAGGAGCAGGACCAGGTAGAGCCACCGGTCGTCGCGGAAGCGGACGCGCCAGATGAGGTCGCCGTGGCGCTGCTGGAGCTCCCGGCCGACGAAGCTGGCGGGCAGGGGGGCCAGTGACTCGAAGTCGAGGAGGCCGCTCCAGCTTCTGGCGGCGAAGCCGTCGAGTAGGTCGCGGACCATCCGAGGGCGCGAGAACAGCAGCTTGTAGGCCGGGTCGTGCATTCCGCTCCCTCTTGATCCCGAGTCTGCAGACCAGCGGCGTGTGACGGAGAGCCTCGGGCCTCGGCAGCCGGTCGACGCGGTGCTTCAGGAGCAAGAACGGGGCCAACGCGGGACGGCCCGCGCGCACGGGGAACGAGCGGGCGGCGAACGGCCGATGGTGCAGGAACTGCAACCCTGGGGTGGCGCGGACGTCAACGCGATGGGGCGTTGAGGCGGCCCCGGCGAATGCACGTTGACGGTTGAGCCCGCGGTACGGCCGCGGCGGATCTCGCTCTCGTCAGCACGTCGACGGACGACGCGACAGATCGCGGGTAGTGCCCTGCCGGCATGCCCTTGACGGCATATGTTCCCCGAGTCATGTTGGTGGGCGTGGCAGGCCGCGAGGGAACATATGAGCACCTTGACGGAGAGAATGGCCCAGATGCCGCCGGCGCGCCGGAAGAGGGTCGAGGAACGCGCCCAGGCACTGGTTGCCGAGGAGATGTCGCTGCGGGACCTGCGCAGAGCGCGGAAGCAGACGCAGGTGCGCGTCGCCGAGAAGCTCCGTATCAATCAGGAGAACGTGTCTCGTCTCGAACAGCGCAGCGATCTGCTGCTCTCCACCCTCAGCGGCTACGTCGCGGCCATGGGCGGCAAGCTGAGCCTCGTGGTGGAGTTCCCCGACCGGCCGCCCGTGGCGCTGACCGGCCTTGCCGCGCTGGACGACCCACCGGAGACCGACCGGTCCACGGCCTGACGGCCTCTCGCAGGGACGACGTCCTGCGACATCAGCCTCGTCCATCCTGTCAGGCGCTTGGCGACCTCGGCCCCGGGACGGCGCCGGGTTCGAGGTCGATGAGCACGGACGAGTCCGACACGACGACCCGTCGGGACGCGCGTCACCCCGCGGCCGCCGCCGAAGGCAGGACGCCCCGCATGTAGTCGTCGACGTCGGCGATGGCGATGTCCAGGAGCTCGGCCGCCTTCGACTTGCTGATGGCGCCCTCCGCGAGGGCGCGCAGGCAGAGCCGGCCGAACCGGTTCGGGAGCTCGCCGGCCATGGCGCCGTACTCCTCGTAGGGAGGCGAGCGCCACCCGAGCCGGCCGAACTCGTTGAACAGGGCGCGGTAGGTGGCCGCGCCGATGATGTCGAGGTCGCGGCAGCGGTGGGTCAGCGCCTGGATGCTGACGCCGAACACGCGCTTCAGGGCGAGGAGCTCGCCGAGGGCGAGGGCGCTGCGGCGCTTGCCGACCTCGAGCCGCAGCGCCTCGGCGGG
>JAJEEA010000374.1 GCA_022821235.1 Vicinamibacteria bacterium | reverse complement strand
GAGCTGATGGATGCGGGCGTAGACGAGCGAGGAGCCCCACACCGCGGTGTCGGCGCCGGCGCTGCTCTCGATGGAGTCGGCGAGCCCGCCGTCGCGGTTCAGCATCCGCTGCGTGCTCTCGTAGGCCGGGTGCCGCTCGGGCCAGTCGGTGCCGTCCGGTGCGGGGCCGCCCTCGACGATGCGCTCGAGGGTCGCCTCCTCGCCGGCGCCGGCGATGGCGTCCATCAGCGGCGCGAGGTCCGCCTTCGCCAGGCGGCGCAGCACACGGCCGAGCTCGGCGAGCTCGCGCGCGTCGATGGCGACCGACACCCCGGCCATCGTCAGAGCACCCCGGTGAGGTCGGAGCGCCGGTAGCGCCGCGCGGGCGCCACCAGCACGGCCTTGCCCTGGCGCGTGCGGGGGTTCTCCCGCCCGTCGCCGTCGTCGTCGCCGTCGCCGATGTGGAGCTTGCCCGCAGCGATGGCCTCGACGCACTTCCACGCGGCGTCGGCGCGGCGCGTAATCTGCTCGTTGTCCGTCGCCGGGTCGGTGAGCTCGTCGTGCACGATGCGCGCGACCGCGCGAGAGAGGAACGCCGGCACGTCGCCGAGCGGGATGTCGTAGGTGCCGCGCAGCCGCGCGTCCACGCGCTCGCTCACCGCGTCGATGGCGGTCGCGACGGTGGGCGCGTGCCAGCGCGAGGCGTCGTCGGGGTCGGGCGCCGCGGCGGTGAGGAACGCATCGCCGACGATGGCGGCGACGTCCTCGGGGGTGACGTAGCGGGTCGCCACCGGACAGTCTCCGTCAGCCCTTGCGAGGGCGGCGGCGCTGCGTGGGCTTCGGCTTGGGCTTCGGCGGGGGCTTCGGCGCGGGGTCGGGCACGCGCTCGAGGTCGAGCTTCGGGTCGGCCTCGACGCGCTGGAGCACGTCGACTCCGACCTCGGCCGCGGTGACGGTGCGCCCCTCGGCGGGCCACACGTGGCCGTACGCGCCGAGCGTGGCGCGGGTGCGCGGGACGATGTGGTAGCGCTCGTCAGGCATCGCCGGACAGGAGCGTGCGGGCGTCGTCGCGCCACCGCATCAGCGCGGCGGTCTCGTCGCCGATGACGTCGAGCGCGCCGGCGGTGCGCTCGAGCTCCTCGTCGGTGAGCGCGGCGAGCGCGGCGAGCGAGTCGACGCCCATCACATGCAGGCGGCCGGCCGTCACCGGGCCGATCCCGGAGATGTCGGTCAGGGTGCCCGCGGGCCGGCCGGGAGCGGCCCACGTCGGCGCCCGGGCGGGGTCGACGACGCCGGAGTCCGGCTCCACCGCCTCCACCCCGCCGGCGGCGAGGAGCGCGTCGAAGTCGGTGCGGTCGAGCTCGAGCGTCTCGCCGGGGAGGTAGCGCCTGTCGGCGCGCACGACACAGACCGCGCGGCAGAGGACCTTGTCCATCAGATGACGTCTCTCAGGAGGTATCCGGCGTCCTTGCCCACGATCTCGTTGCTGTACTCGTCGCAGACGTAGTACAGCCAGGAGTTGGTGTCGCGGTCGAAGTCCGGCTCCTCGACGAGCGGGGTGCCGGTGAGCTGGTACCCGTACCCGAACGAGGGCTCGTAGCGCGAGACCGGTCCGATGCGGGTATAGGCGATGACGACGTGGTTCCCCCACGTGTCGTGGGTCACGCCGTCCTCGTCCACCCAGATGGAGTCGCCGACGTGGACGTTCGCGACGCCCCAGAGCTGGGCCAGGTCGCTGGTGTCGGCCAACTGCTTGCCGCCGTCCTTGTATCTGATCTGCAGCAGCGACTCGGCGTGCACCTTCACCGTGTCGAACACCGCGCCACCCATGACGACCGTATTCGGGCGCATCCCGATCTCCGAGCGTATCGCCGACACGGCCTTCACGATCTGATCGCGCGGCGAGCTGCTTTCGGCGTCCCACTTGTCCGCGGCGAGCGTCATTTCGACGTGGCTCGAATCATAGCTCGCGGCGGCCGTGGCCAGTTCCGCCGCGGCGATCTCCTTGTCGAGGGAGATGAGCGCCTGGGTGCCGTCGACGGTGCGCATGTTCATGTCGACGCCGGCCACCGCCATCGCCTCCTGGGCCGGCTCGACGGGCTGCTGGCCGGCCAGCCGATACTGATCGAGCGCGAACTTCTCGCCCGAGTGCCCGAACTGCACGCGCACGGTGCGAGCACCGGGGGCCCGGCGGGCGTTCACGCGCCGGAAATCGTCGCGCGAGAACTCGATGCGCGTGCCGCCGCGGGTCGTGGTCGGGACGGCGGGGAACAGGTGCCGGTGGATGTGATCGGGGTGCCGATACCCGCGCGCCGCAGCCGTCTGCACCGGGTCGATGACGCGCGCGGCGGCGCCGGCGAGCTGCTCTCCCGTGGGCCCGGCGTTGAGCTGGGTGTGGTTCAGTTCGATGCGCAATCGCTTCATTGTCTTGTCCGTGTCGATCAGACGCCCAGCCCGAGGAGCACCGGCACATACTTGCCGGCGGCGGTGGCGGCTGCGAGGGCCCGGCCGACCGGCCGGGAAGGTCTGCGCCAGACGACGAGCAGCTTGTCGCTGCTGGTCGCGTCGGTCGATTGGATATTCCCGTCCGAGGTGATGGACGCGCCCGCCGGGACGTCGTTGTCGCTCAGGTTCACGACCGCGTCGAGCGTGTCGGTCGTCGCGATGCCGGCGACCGCAATGTCGGTGCTGGCCGCCGCGCCGTCGACCACGGCGTGCCGGATGACGGGCTCGACGAAGGGGACCGCCCGGCCGTCCGCGTCCGACATGATCAGGTCGTCGGCGGCCAGC
>JAJEEA010000106.1 GCA_022821235.1 Vicinamibacteria bacterium | reverse complement strand
ATCATGGCGACGAGCTTCGCCGCGTTCCGCTTCGCCCTCGTGGGGTTCACGCTGCCCTACATCTTCGTCTACCGCCCCGAGCTGCTCATGCTGACGCCGGCTGGCGAGACGGCGGGGCCCCTGGCGATGCTGGTGCCGGTGGCCATCGGCACCCTCGGGGTGCTGTGCTTCGCCTCGGGCATCACCGGACAGCTACGGACCGCCCTGCCCCTGCCCCTCCGCCTCGCCATGTTCGCCGCCGCCGCCCTGCTGCTGGCGCCCGGCCCGACCGTGGCGATGGCCGGCCTGCCGGTGCCGGTGCTCGACGCGGCCGGTGTGGTGCTGTTCGGCGTGATCTTCGGGATGAACCGGACGCGGTGAAGCGCCGGGGGCGCGGCGCAGCGGTCGCGCAGGTCCCGCGCGCGGTCGGTTGCCGACGAGCGTGGCGCATCGACGTCCATCAAGGCGCGAGCCACGACCTCCGATCGCGAGGGGTATCCTACGTCCTGATCGCCGGCGCCCGTTCGGGGGTGGCGCGGCCGGAACAATCCGTATGTCCCGGGTAGCGGGCGTGGAGCGGGGTGCAGCCGATCGGGTTGCCCGGGCCGGGTCGAACAGGGCCGGTTACGTTGACCACGGCCCGGCGGGCGGATTCCGGCGGAGCGTCTGCTCGTCTCCGGGAACTCGAGCACGTCTGCTCCTCGCTCCCGTTCGATTCCGGCTTGCCGGACGCCATTTGCCGTAGGGGGTCGATGTTCCGTGACGTCCGGCGCCGACCGCCGCGATAGACGGACCGCGCCAGTGGTCAAACGGTCCACCGGCCCCAGGCAGGTGCGGGTCCGCGCCGGCCGAGCCAGGACTGACGGCGGGCGCACTCGCCGAGCGAGATGAGAGCGACCCGAGGAGGAACACGCACATGAAGCCGATGACGGGAAGGAACCATGGTCGCGCGGCGCAGGCGGCCGCGCTGGCGGCGGCCCTGGCCTGGCTGCCTGCCGCATCGGCGGCTGAAGCCGCTCAGGACGACCGGCAGGCGCAGGTCGAGGAGCTGGGCCGCGTGCTCGGCATGACGGCGGACGAGATAGAGGCGCTGGGCCTGACCGACGACGAGATGCAGGTCCTGCTCGAGGGCTACACCGAGGAGACGGTCGTCGTCGGCACCCGCGCCCAGCCGCGCACCGTGGCCGAGTCGCCGGTCCCCGTCGACGTGCTCTCGGCCTCGGACCTCGTCAGCCAGGGCGCCGTCAACCTGCAGGACCAGTTGCGCACCATCGTCCCGTCGTTCGCCGTCAACACCCAGCCCATCAGCGACGCCTCGACCGTGGTCAGGCCCGCGATGCTGCGCAACCTCGCCCCCGACCACACCCTGGTCCTCGTCAACGGCAAGCGCCGCCACCGCTCGTCGATCATCGACTGGCACGGCGGCAACGGCGTCGCCTTCGGGTCGCAGGGGCCCGACATCTCCGCCATCCCGTCCATCGCGCTGCGGCAGGTCGAGGTGCTGAGGGACGGGGCGGCGGCGCAGTACGGCTCGGACGCCATCGCCGGGGTCATGAACTTCCAGCTCAAGGACGCCCCCTCGGGCGGCGCCGTCGAGCTGAACACGGGGACGTTCGGGGCCGGCGACGGCTAGGCGTTCAACGTCGTCGCCAACGCCGGGCTGCCGCTGGGGGCCGCCGGCTTCGCCAACCTCAGCCTCGAGTACGGCGGCTCGAACCCCACCAACCGCAGCGCGCCGCGCAGCGACGCCATCGCCCTGCTGGCGGCCGGCAACACCGACGTCGCCTCGGACACCCCCCAGGTGTGGGGCTCGCCGCGGGTCGAGGACGACCTCAAGCTGTTCGGCAACTTCGGCTACACCGCCGCCAACGGCGTCGAGCTCTACGGCCACACGAACTACGCCAGCAAGACCGTGACCGGCGGCTTCTTCTTCCGCAACCCGAACACCCGCGGCGGCGTCTACAGCATCGACGGGGGGCGGACGCTGCTCGTCGGCGACGCGCTCGTCGCCGCCGGCACCGGCGTCGCGAACTGCCCGGTGGTCGCGATCACCGACGACGTCGCCGACCCTGCCGCCCTGCAGCGGGTGTTCGACGACCCGAGCTGCTTCTCGTTCCGCGAGCTGTTCCCCGGCGGCTTCACCCCCAGCTTCGGCGGCGACGCGCGGGACGTGTCGCTGGTCGGGGGTGTCCGCGGCTCCACCGCCGGCGGCCTCGCGTGGGACGTGAGCGGCACCATCGGCGCCCACGAGACCGACCTCTTCATCAGCGACACCGTCAACGCCTCGCTCGGCCCCGAGTCGCCGACCGCGTTCGACCTCGGCGGCAACCGGCAGCAGGAGGTAGGCGTCAACGTCGACGTGTCGTACGCCGCCACCGACAGGGTCAACGTCGCGGCCGGGGCCGAGTGGCGCGACGAGCGGTACACGACCACCGAGGGCCACCCCACGTCGTGGACGGTCGGCCCCTACGGCCGCGGGCAGGGCTTCTCGGCCGGCTCGAACGGCTTCTTCGGCTTCGGGCCCCTCGCCGCCGGTACGTGGAGCCGGAGCAACGTCGCCGTCTACGGCGACCTCGAGGTGAACGACCCCGACGGCGCCTGGACCCTCGGCTCCGCCGTCCGGGTCGAGAACTTCGACGACTTCGGCACGACGACCAACGGCAAGGTCTCGGCCCGCGTCGGCTTCTTCCGGGCCGGCGTCAGCACCGGTTTCCGCGCCCCGACGCCCGGCCAGCAGAACGGGTTCAACATCTCCACCATCTTCGACCCCGCCCTCGGCGACCTCGTCAACAACGGCACCATCCCGTCGAACTCGCCGGTGGCGGCCCTGCGCGGCGGCGTGCCCCTGCGTCCCGAGACCTCGGTCAACTACACGGCGGGCGTGGTCTTCGACACCGGGCCGTTCAGCCTCACCGCCGACTACTTCCGCATCGACGTGTCGGACCGCATCGGCATCACCAGCAACTTCACCCTCGAGGAGCCCGAGATCCAGGCCCTGCTCGCGCAGGGGGTCGACGCCGCCCGCGACCTCCGCCGGTTCCGGTTCTTCACCAACGCCTTCGCCACCAGCTCGCAGGGCATCGACCTCGTGTCGACGTTCACGCCCATCGCCCTGCGCGGCAACACCGTCTTAAGCGCCGTCTTCAACTACACCGACACCGAGGTCACCGACAACGGCCGGGGCCTGCTGAACGACCGGCGCCTCGCCGAGTTCGCCTGGGCGCTGCCGCGCACGCGGTGGAACTTCGGGGTCACCCAGCGCCTGGGGCGGGCGAGCCTCCTCGGCCGCGTCAACTGGTTCGGCGGCTGGTACGACTACGACAGCGGGTTCGCGCGCGTCTTCGACCCGACGGGCGGCATCGAGAACGGCTTCTTCGAGGGCCGGCCCATCGTCGACCTCGAGCTGACCGTCGACGCCGGTGGGGGCGCGACGGTGGCCGTCGGGGCGCAGAACGTGCTCGACACCTATCCCGACGAGAGTGCGCGCGCGATGTCCGTCGGGGAGAAGTACAGCGAGTACACGCCGTGGGGCTTCAACGGCGCCTACTACTACGTGCGCCTCGGCTACGGCTGGGGCGGCTGAAGGCTCCCCGCCTCCAACGCCGGGCGTTGCGGCCGCCGGCGACCAGGAGCACCCACGCGAGGAGCGGCCCCGCAGAGCGGCCATGCGTCCGCCGGATGGCATCGCTCGTCCTCCCGCTCGGCCGCCGCGCGGCTTCCGGCCGCCGGGCGGCCAGCCCCGCCGGCGGGCGGGACCACCTTTCGACACGCGGGCGGCCGATGTCCTGCGAGCCAGTCCCGCCGACGGGCGGGACCAGCCCTTCCCCGCCGACTGCGGTGCGTCGGTTCGCCGGGTTCGCCTCCCCGGCGGGCACTTCCGTGCGGACCTTGCCGGACCTGGTGTAAACTACTGAAAACACGTCCATTATGGACGCTGTGGAGCGACCCCGGACGGCTCCGTGGGTATTGGGCGAGTCACTACGGTGCAACGAATAGGCCAGCGAACGGCGGCCCCGGTTCCGTCGCCACGCACGAAGCCGCGAAACGAGACCACCGAGGAAAAAGAGCTCGGATTCACGAAGTCGTTCCACAGCTTCGAAGAAGCCGATGCGTGGGAGAGAGAGCACAGAATCACGCTGGCCCAGCGACGGACACCCGAAGGGGGTTCCGAAGAACGGCGGCGTTGAGCAACGCGTACCGGCAGTTGAGTCCTCTACCCGACAGGCTTTTCACGGCATCGTGGAAGCGTGAGCGACGAAAGAACGAATATCGCTAAAGGTGGATCGAGGTATGCCGGTTGCTGAACGCCCACGGCGCGGAATACCTGGTCGTCGGACGGGTCGGAATGAGACTTCAACACCTCCGGCGGCGCCGGCCAGGACACCTGCATGCAGGTGCGGGCGGCCGACGGGACCATGATCGAGTCGGCGGTGCGGGAAGGACGGGTGCTGCATGACGCCAAAACAGAGTCGGAGCCAAGCACGGCGCCAAGCGTACGCCCAAACGTTCGAGACCTTCGAGGAATACGAACGGTGGCTCGACGAGAACACCGATGAACCCACGCCCAGGGACGAGAGCCCCGAGGAGCGGTTCTGGCAACTGGCGGACCTCAGCGATGCCGCAGCGGCGTTGAGCCCTTACGCCCGCGAGTACTTCGGGGGGTCGTTCGAGAGCTTCGAGGCGTACGAGGCCTGGAGAAATGGCCAAACGAACCCGTGGAATCGGTAACAAGTGGGTAGATGTCTGCGAGCTGCTCAACCGGCACGACGCCACCTACATCGTCATCGGCGGCGTGGCCGTGGCACTCCACGGGTACGTTCGGGCGACGAAGGACATCGACATCCTGATACCCCGAGACATCGAGAACACGAAACGGGTCCTCGAGGCCCTCGGCGAACTGCCGTGGGGCATCGCGAAAGAGATGAACCCCGAGCACGTCGACCGGAACCCCATTACCATCGTCGGAGACGATCCGCGAGTCGACATCCTCAAGGCGGCCCAAGGGCTGAACTACGAGGCGGCCCGCAAGTCGAAGCTGACGACGACCATCGCCGGCACCACCGTGCCGTACGTCGGCTTCGACGATCTCATCCGGTCGAAAACCGGAACCAACCGGAACGACGATGAGAAGGACATAAGGGAGCTGAATCGGGGGTTCAGCCGGGAGGCCGGACGGGACCTCCAGGGTGTAGACCGGGGAGCAACCGACACGGAACGGGAGGCGGCGGAAAACAGCAGCAAGGCTGCGAAGGCCGCGGTTCAGGGCAATAGCCTGCCGGTCGCGGGAAACCCGCCAGCACAGAACGACACTACGAAGTCGCGTAGGCGGCCAACGGAAGGGCGGAACCGGCAGGCGTAGAGGGTCGGGGCCGGGCACGGCGCGTCGCCGACCCGCACGGTATCGGCCCGTACCCCGGCGGCGCCGAGGGAACAGGCTCGTCGCGCGCAATCGGCTCAGAACCCGTAGCGCAGCGAAAGCTGCAGGCCGTGACCGGCGAGGCGGGTCTGCGTCTCGCCGGCGGGTCCGCCCTCGCCGCCCGCGGGTCCGTCCGCCCTCATCGGACGTGGTAGCGCCGCCGACGAGCGCCGGGCGGTGGTCGCCCGCCGCGGGTCATGGCCATGGCCGCGATCGTGTCGCGGACGTCGGCCGGGACGCCGCGCTTGAAGTCGAGCTCCGCGTGCTCCAGCCGCCCGAACAGGTCCCAGAACGCGTCCGGGGAGAGCTGTCGCGGAATGTCGGCAAGCCTGGGAACGGCGGCCACGGCGACGAGATTATCAAAACTTGACCCGAAATTCAGATCAAGCAGCCATTTTCAGGAAACATTGTGAAATGTTGACCGATTCCGCCCCAATGCGGTCACAACGGCGCCGTCCGGCGGGGCCGCCGATGCCCGACCCGGCCGGCTCACCCCCCGAAGCGCCAGCTCACGGCTGCCTTGATGCGCCGCCCCTCGGCGGCCCGGCCCGTCTACCCTCCGAAGCGCCAGCTCACCGCCGCCTTGATGCGCCGCCCCTTGGGGTCGTGGGTGAAGCCGTCGTAGGCCTGCTCGACGTTGGCCCACGGCGGAATCTGCCCGGTGAGGTTCATGCCGTAGATGGTGAGGTTCATCCCGGTGCCCGGGAAGCGCATCAGGAAGCTCATGTCCCAGGCGAGGAACGGGTCGATGCGGGGCACGACGTCGTTGCCCCGGTCCTCGTAGGCGCCGATGTAGCTCACGTAGTTGGCCCAACTGTAGCGGCTCCAGTCGTAGGACGCCGACCAGCGGCTCTTCCAGCGGGGCAGGGGCACCGCGATGGGGTGGGCGAAGTTCAGGTAGCCGGCCGCCTCGCGCTCGGCGTAGAGGGTCAGGTCGGTGCCCTCGAGCAGCAGCTCCTTCGTGTCGTAGCCGACGGTGTAGGTGGAGTCCCAGCTCAGCGAGAGCTGGCCCGGCCCGGCGTCGGCGCGGGCCGCGAGGTGGGTGTCGATGCCCGAGCTGGTGAGCCCCGGCCAGTTCACGAGGTCGATCTGGACGCGTTGCAGGTTCTGGGCCACGCAGCGGTCGGCGGGCGCGAGGTCCGAGGCCAGGCCGCCGGGGCAGATGATGAACGGCGACACGGCGTCCCGGGCCGCCGGGTTGCCGCTGGCGTAGAGGCTGGTGATGGCGTCGTAGGGCATCGACCCGATCACGTTCTCGAAGTCGTAGTGCCAGAAGTCGATGGTCGCCTCGACGCCCCCCTCGAGGAAGAGCACCGTGCCCGCGTTGTAGGTGAACGCGCGCTCCGGCAGGAGGTCCTCGCGCCCGAAGCGGTCGACGGCCTGGTAGGCGCCGGTCTCGTTGATCCACTCCAGCGTCGTCAGGGGGCTGGTGTTCAGGTCGTCGAGCGACGGCGTGCGGAACGTGGTCTGCACCGAGCCGCGGAACGCCAGCGAGAAGTGCTGGTTCTCGGCCGCGTCGAGGCGCCAGCCGATCTTCGGGTCGATGCTGTTCACGCGGCGGCCGGCCACGTTGTAGAACTCGTAGTTGGCGGCGAGCTGGGTGTCGAGGCGGGGGCCGATGCCCAGGGCCAGCTCGCCGAAGAGCCGCTGCACCTGCTGGTCGGCCGCGTAGGGCCGGTGGACGTTGGTGAAGAGGTAGGGCCCGAACCGCTTGCCGGGCGAGCAGCCCATGTCGCCGGCCACCGGGCAGGGGTTCACGGTGACGTCGCCGGCGTTGTTCGGGGTGCCGTCGGCGTTCACCCCGCGGAACTGGTAGCCGACCGCGAAGTCGGCGACGTTGGGGACGAGATTGCCGCTCATGGTGGCGTCGGCCACGATCATGTCGGTGGTGCTGAACAGGTCCACCTCCTCGTTGAGCCAGCCCCGCAGGGCCCCCTGGTTCGCGAGGGCCGCGACGTAGTCGGGGTTCGCGGTGTTCTCCAGCGGGGAGTTGGGCTGGGCGGAGGACTCGATGGCGTTGCTGAACGGGTTGTAGTACATGCACGGCCCCTGGCCCGCCACCGCGCCGCCGAGGGGCCCGAGCCGCATGCCCGCGGGCGAGGTGGGGTCGGCGACGACGCCGACGCCGCAGTCGGCGCCGCCGAACCCGCGGAACGCGCGGAAGATGCGGTCGGTGTAGACGGCGGGCAGGTTCAGGTTGCCCCGCGCCCGCGAGTAGCTGACGCCGACGTCCCAGTTGGCGTCCCGCCCGCCGAGCAGGAAGTCGCCGTCGACGGAGGCGGCGAACCGCTGGGTGCGCGACTCGCGGCTCAGGCGGCGCCCGGGGCCCGAGTTGCCGAACGGGCGGCCGTTGAAGTACCAGGGGTCGCCGCCCGCGCAGGCGTTCATCGAATCGGCCCTCGGGTCGCCGCCGTAGTCGGCGCAGAACTGCTGGCGGCCCGGGTGGTCGGCCGCCACCTCCATGATGGTGGTGCTCGTCAGCGGGAACGGCGGATAGGACGGCGTCGTGTACCAGCGGGGAATCACGGCGTCCGACCAGAGCGCCTCGACGTGGTAGTCGATCCGTTCGTTCACCGGGCCGTTGAGCTCGAGGAACGCCCGGGTATGCCGCTGCTCGTCGATCAGGTTGTCGAAGGGCGCGTAGCGGAACCGGCACGTCCAGCCCTCGTCGAGGCCGCCGAAGTCGGTGCAGCGTGGGTCGAAGACGGGGGCGACGTAGTCGGTGCCGCCGTGAAAGGGGTCCGGCGCCCCGACCGCGAACGTGCCGGGGTTGCCGATGCTCGACCAGCCGCCGCGGGTGCCGGAGGGGTACGTGCTCAGGCGGTCGAGGGCCCACGGCCGCTCCGACATCTCCAGCTCCTGGCGACCGACCCGCTCCATGGAGAGGACCGCGCTCGAGGCCCCGATGCGGCCGCCCCAGATGCCCGCCACGGTGGTGTCGCCCCCGCCGTCGAAGTAGTCGTGGGAGACGTTCATCTCGAAGCCGCGGAAGTCGTTGCGGGTGACGAAGTTGGCCACGCCGCCGACCGCGTCCGAGCCGTAGGTGGCCGACGCGCCCTCCTTCAGCACCTCGAGCCGGCCGACGGCGATGGCGGGGATGGTGTTGACGTCGACGAAGCGACCGCCGATGAGGCGGGCGGGCACCGGCACGTGGCGCCGGCCGTTGATGAGCACCAGCGTCCGCGACGCGCCGAGGCCGCGCAGGTTGACGTTGGCCACGTTCTCGGTGAGGGTCGACGGCTGGTTCGAGTTGTACCAACTGTTGCGCTCGCCGACGACGCCGTGGCTGACGTTGAGGTTGCGGAAGAGGTCGACGAGCTGGGTCGCCCCCTGCTGCTCGAGGGTCTCGCGGCTGACCACGGTGACGGCGTGGGGCATGTTGATGGCCGGGGCCTCGATGGCGGTGCCCGTGACCGCCACCGTCACCTCCTCGAAGAGGCCGCCCAACTGCAGGTCGGCGTTGACCGTCGCGGTGACCCCGGCGGCCAGCTCGACCTCGCGCTCCAGGCGCTCGAAGCCGGCCAGGGTGAAGGTGACGACGTAGCCGCCGGGGGGGAGACCCGCGAGCGCGTAGCGGCCGTCGCCGTCGGTCACCGCCGGCAGGGAGGCGGACAGCCCGCCGCCGGCCGCCTCGACGGTCACGCCCGGCAGGACCCCGCCGGTGTCGTCGGTCACGGTGCCCGTGATGCCTCCGTCCTGCGCCGCGGCGGCCCACGGGGCCGCCAGCACGCATGCCGCGATCAGCACTGTTCTCATCGGCTTCCTCCCGGGAATGTCGCGAGCGAGGCGCGCTGCGCGTCGATGCGCACGGCCACGTCGGTGCAGAGTATCGTAAGAGCACGAACCGCGCACGCCGCCGAGGGAGACCGGGAACGCCAACTCGAGAATCGTCGGGGGTGATGGGGATGAGGCGCGGGGCACGGGGCTCGTCAGTCCGAATGCATGCCAGGCGTCGTCGCGTGCGTGACGAGCAACTCCTGGAGGGACCCGACCTGTCCGGCGAGTTGGTCGACCCTGTCGTTGACGGTCAGGACGCCCATGACGCCGACGAGCGCAGCACTTGCAGCCCTGTCGAGAAGGACGTGTTACGCTCCATTCCCCGATGTTAGTGTCACCGGGTTGAGTCCGTCAATCGGATTTCTGCAACTACCCTGTCACGGTTGGCAGCCTCGCGGCCGGGTGGGACATGTCCGGGCGGGTGGCAGATTCGAGGAGGAACGCGGATGAGATCGGAGTTCGGAACGAGGCAGTTGGAGGCGCAGCCCATGGTGGGCATCCGGACGAAGACCACCATGGACAAGATCGCGGAGACCATGGGGATGCTCTTCGGCGAGCTGCACGGGTACGTGCAGCAGAGCGGGCAGGCGCCGGCCGGAATGCCCTTCGCCATCTACCACGAGATGCACGGCGGCACCGTCGATCTCGAGTGCGGCATGCCCGTCGCCTCCCCGCTGGACGGCACGGACCGCATCCGGGCCGGCGAGCTGCCCCCCGGGAAGGCGGCGACGGTCACCCACACCGGCCACTACGAACAGCTCCGGCACACGTGGGAGGCGCTGACGGCGTGGATGAAGTCGGAGGGCCTCGAGCCCGCCGGGGCTCCCTGGGAGGTCTACGTCACCGACCCCGGCCGGGAGCCGGACCCCGCGAAGTGGCGCACCGACATCTTCTTTCCCGTCCGCTGACGCGGCCCCGGCCTTGCGCGGCGGCGTCTCCGGACGCCGCTGCGACCGCCCCGCCGGCCATCCCCGTCTCCGGATCGTCTGACAGATCGCCGACGGGCCGGGACCGGCGGGGCGGCCGAGGCGGCGTTCGCCCACCGCTCCCGCGGGGGGCGGCGGCGGCGCCACAAGTACAAAACACCCGATCGCTCGGCCGGGGCGGCGTTCGCCCGCCAGCCGCGCCGGGCGGGCCGCGGCGGCGCCACAAGGACGAGGACCCCGATCGCTCGGCCGGGGCGTTCGCCCGCCGGCCGCGCCGGGCGGCCGAGTACCGGCTGAACCAGCACGAGAACGTGGTTCGCCCGCCGACCGCGCCGGGCGGGCCGCGCTTCGCGGCAGCCGCCCGCGGGGAACGCCCCTTCCGGGGATTGGGGACCGGCCGCCGGTTTTCCTACAATAGAGGGTCGATCGGAGAACGCGCGCGACGACACCGCCATGCATCACGACATCGAAGCGATACAGCAACGCATCCACGCCGAGAGCGCCTTAGTCGAGCGGCTGCTCGACGCGGTGGGCCGGGTCATCGTCGGCCAGCGGACCATGATCGAGCGGCTGCTCGTGGGCCTCCTCGCCGACGGCCACGTGCTGATGGAGGGGGTGCCCGGCCTCGCCAAGACGATGACCGTCCGCACCCTCGCCGACGCCGTCGCCACCACGTTCCGGCGCATCCAGTTCACGCCCGACCTGCTGCCCGCCGACCTCATCGGCACCCTCGTGTACGACCCGCGGCAGTCGGAGTTCAAGACCCGCAAGGGCCCCATCTTCGCCAACATCATCCTCGCCGACGAGATCAACCGGTCGCCGGCCAAGGTGCAGTCGGCCCTGCTCGAGGCGATGCAGGAGCGGACCGTCACCATCGGCGACGCCAGCTATCCGCTCGACTCGCCGTTCCTCGTCCTCGCCACCCAGAACCCCATCGAGCAGGAGGGCACCTATCCCCTGCCCGAGGCCCAGGTCGACCGGTTCATGCTCAAGCTGGCCGTGACCTACCCCGACAAGGACGACGAGCTGGAGATACTGCGGCGGATGGCGGGGGGCCCGGCCCCGGAGGTCGAGGCGGTGGTCGAGCCCGACGAGATTCTCCGGGCCCGGAAGGCGGTGGACCTGATCTACATGGACCCGCAGGTCGAGCGGTACATCGTCGACC
Organism: Vicinamibacteria bacterium; assembly: GCA_022821235.1. Taxonomy (GTDB): domain Bacteria; phylum Acidobacteriota; class Vicinamibacteria; order Vicinamibacterales; family UBA8438; genus JAJEEA01. The sequence goes on along the minus strand of JAJEEA010000106.1, from coordinate 1,524 downwards.
TCGTGTTCGCGACTAGGGCGCCCAAGGACTACGACCTCGCCGACCTGGCCGACCTCATCGCGTTCGGCGCCTCGCCCCGCGCCACCATCAACCTCGCCCGGGCCGCGCGGGCCCACGCGTTCCTGCGGCGGCGCGGCTACGTCACCCCTGAGGACGTGCGCTCCATCGGCCCCGACGTGCTGCGCCACCGGGTCCTGCTGACCTACGAGGCCGAGGCCGAGGAGGTGACGGCGGAGACGGTGGTCGAGCGGGTCCTCAACAGCATCGAGGTGCCGTAGGCCGGTGATCGAGATGAGGCCGCCGACCGTCCGCGAGCGTAGCCCGTTTCCGCCGCTTCCCGCGATTGGTGCGCGGCGCGGTCGTTTCCGCCGCCGTCCTCGAGGAGAGGCCGCGCGGGCCCGGCCCATGCGCACGCGGCCTGGAACCCGTTGTCGAGGGAGCGTCCGGTGATTCCGCGCGAGATCCTGAAGCAGGTCCGGCGGGTCGAGATCGCCACCCGGGGCCTCGTGAACGAGGTCTTCTCGGGCGAGTACCACTCGGTGTTCAAGGGCCGCGGCATGAACTTCGCCGAGGTGCGCGAGTACCACGTCGGCGACGACATCCGCAACATCGACTGGAACGTCACCGCGCGCACCGGCGCCCCCTTCGTCAAGGTGTTCGACGAGGAACGCGAGCTGACGGTGATGCTCGTGGTCGACGTGAGCGCCTCGGGCGACTTCGGCTCGTCGGGGCGCATGAAGGGCGAGGTGGCGGTGGAGATATGCGCGGTGCTCGCGTTCTCGGCCATCACCAACAACGACAAGGTCGGGCTGATCATCTTCAGCGACCGCATCGAGAAGTTCGTCCCCCCCCGCAAGGGGCGGCGCCACGTGCTGCGGGTGCTGCGCGAGCTGCTCTACTTCGAGCCGGCGGGGCGCGGCACCGACGTCGCGGGGGCGCTGGAGTACCTGGCCCGGGTGGTGCGGCGGCGGGCCGTCACCTTCGTGGTCTCCGACTTCATCGCCGGCGGCTACCGGCGGGCCCTGGCCGTGGCCGGCCGCCGTCACGACACCGTCGTCATACGTATCAGCGACCCCCGCGAGCAGACGCTGCCGCCGGTGGGCTACCTCGACCTCGAGGATGCCGAGACCGGCGAGCGGCTCACCGTGAACGTGTCGGACCCCGCGTTCCGCCGGGCGTTCCACCGCGAGGTGGCCGAGGCGCGGGAGGCGCGCGAGCGGGAGTTCCGGCAGACGGGGGTCGACGTGGTGGAGATTGCGACCGACCGGCCCTACGTCGACCGGCTCATGCGGTTCTTCCGCGAGCGGGCGAAACGGTTCCGATGAGTAGCCGCGGGCCGGCGGCGGCGTTCACGGCTTTCGTGGCGGGGGCGCCGCCCGGCTTCGATGCGCGGCGCGAGAACGGTTCCGATGACGACCCGAGCCCATGCGGCGGGGTTCGCGGCGTATCTGGCGACGGACGGGCCACCGTTCTTGCGCCAATGCACAGGACTGTTCCGATGACGACCCGGGTCTTGGCGGCGGT
>JAJEEA010000522.1 GCA_022821235.1 Vicinamibacteria bacterium | reverse complement strand
GAGCTGCATCTCGACGCGCTGGCCCGCCCCCGGCGACGCCTTGATGACGCCGCGGGCGCGGACGGCGGCGCCGGTCAGCACGCCGTCGAGGGCCGCGAACGCGGGGGTGCCCGCGTCGGCGATCAGTTGCAGGGTCTCCTGCGACGAGCCGTCGTTGAGCGCGAGGAAGGCGAAGCGCTTGGCCGTCCGCTTCGTGCGGACCCAGCCGCAGACGGTGACCGGGTCGTCGGAGGGCGGGGCGGCGAGGACGTCGCGGATGCGTCGGCGCTTCATGGGGCGGTACCCGGCTTCCCTATGATTCTCTCCGAAGTCGTCCCCGAAGTCGTCTCCGAAGTCGGCGCGGGGGCGCCGCGGAATCGCGACGACCGCCCCCGGCCGGTCGGGCCGGCGGTTCGGCGTCGTTCCCGGCGGCGTCTCGCTTCCTTGTCGCGCTCGCCTCGGCGGGGCCGTCAGCCGAGCTCGGGCACGTGCGGAGAAAGCAGCCCGCGCAGCCGCTCGAAGCGCGGGTACGCCCGCAGGGTCCGGCGCAGATGGGCGAGGGTGCGGGGCACCGGCTCGGCGAAGCGCCCGCGCCCCAGTCTCGCGAGCTGGTGGCCGAACGTGCCGAGGGCCTTCAGGTGCCGTTGCACCGACATCAGGTCGAACCGCGCCCGGAAGTCGCGGGTCCGCTGCGCGGGCACGCCGTCGAGGAACCGGCGGGTCAGCGCCGCGGTCAGGTCGTCCGGCAGGTCGACGTAGCAGTCCCGGAGCAGCGAGACGAGGTCGTAGGTGCCGGGCCCGAGGCGGGCGTCCTGGAAGTCGATGACGACCAGTCCGCCGGCCCGCACCATGAGGTTTCGGCAGTGGTAGTCGCGGTGGCAGAGCACCCGCGGCTCGGCCGCCAGCTCCTCGGCGATGACCGAGAGCTCGCGCCCGAGCGCCTCCGACTCGGACGGGCTCAGCGTGACCCGGCGGTGCGCCTCGAGGAACTCCGACCGGAAGAAGTCGAGCTCCCAGGTGAGCTTGGCGGCGTCGAAGGCGAGGGTGAAGGGGAGGGCGCCCTCGTCCCGCAGCGACGCGCCGCGGGTCTGCAGGGCCGCGAGGTAGTCGATCGCCTCGCGGTACAGCGGGGCCGGGTCGCGGCCGGCGCCGCCCGCCATCCAGCTCTGCAGGGTCTCGTCGCCGAGGTCCTCGACGGCGAGGATGCCCAGGTCCGCGGCCTCGTCGAGCACCGCGGGTACCGGGATTCCCAGCCGGCGGAACATCGCGCCCACGACGATCTGCGGCAGCGAGCCCGGCACGAACGGCTCCGGGTGCAGCGCCAGCACCACCGTCGGCCGGCCGGGCGCGGCGACCCGCACGTAGGCGCGGCTGGAGGCGTCGCCGTGCAGGGGCTCGACCCGCGTCGCCGACGGGGGCACGTTCGAGCGGCGCAGGTACTCGGCCACCCGCTCGTCGATGGCACCGCTCGACGTGTCTCCGGACATGGTCGGTGAGTCGGCAGGCCGACACCGGCGCGGTAGCTGGCTACCGGTCAGTCGCTCGACGTGTTTCGGACATGGTTCGGTGAATCAGTGATGGGGATGAGAGCCGGTCCGTGAATTCACGCTCGTCACGCCCCGTCGGGTCTGCGGCGCGCCGGTCCCGTGCGCCTCGAGTCGCCCCCGGGTCAGTCCGCCCCGGGTTGCAGCGTCACGACCCAGGGCTCCGGCCAGCGGGGGCGTTCGCGGCAAGGCTGCCCACGCCCCGGCTCCGTTCGAGCCCGGAGCGGTACGCGTCGTCCCTCGCCCGGGAGGCGGCGCGACGCGGTCGACGCGGCTCAAAGAGGCGCCATCCGCAGGCTGCCGAGCCGCGTCTCGTGCGCGGGGGGCGCCGATTCGCCGTCGTGGCCGGCGCCGGCCGGCGCCACCGCCTGCCCGTCGAGGACGGCGCCGGCCGGCACCCGGACCCCGTCGGCGAGGACGCAGCCGGTCACCACGCAGCCGGCCCCCACCGCCACGTCGTCCCACAGGATGGAGCGTTCCACCCGCGCGGTGGGGTGGACCTCCGAACGATCTCCGGCCGAGAACGGCGAGCGCCCTTCCGCCGCCGCGACCGCCTGCGCGGTGGCCACGTAGTCGGCCGGCGTCCCGATGTCGTGGAACGGCCCCGCGACCTCGTGCACCGCCATCGGCCGCCCCGCCGCGAGCAGGGTGTCGTAGAGCCCGCCGACGGTCGCCGCCGGCACCCCGTCGGGCAGGTCCCGGAACACCGCGGCCTCGACGACCTGCACGCCGACGAAGTGCCACGGCGCGTCGGCGCCGGCGTCGGCGCCGGCGGGGGCGAACCCCGCGACCCGGCCGGCGGGATCGGCCAGCACGCCGCCGTAGCGGCGGGGCGCGGGATGCACCGTCACCGCCAGCGTGACCGCGGCCCCCGAGGCGCGGTGCCGGTCGAGGAGGGCGCCGAAGTCGACGGCGCAGAGGGTGTCGGCGTTGACGATGAAGAACCGGTCGTCGAGCAGGGGCAGCGCCCGGCGCGGGCCGCCGGCCGAGCCGAGGACCTGCCGTTCCCACGAGTAGCGGACGCGGCAGCCCAGGGCGGCGCCGTCGCCGACGACGCCGGCGACGGTCTCCGGCCGGTGGTGCAGGTTCACCACGACGTCGCGGACGCCCGCCCCGGCCAGCGCCCGGAGCTGCCGGCAGATCAGCGGCGTTCCGGCGACGGGCACCGCGGCCTTGGCCCGCGAGAACGTCAAGGGTCGCAGGCGGGTCCCGAGGCCGGCGGCGAGCACGAGGGCGGGCGGCAGGGGACCGGTCATCCTCGCGCCTGGCCGGGGGGGCGCCGCCGCGGCTCCCCGACGTCCGCCGGGCGCGATTCGGCGCGGGGGTCCGCCGCGGGCGGCCGGACGTCGAACACCATGTGGTCGCCGGACGCTCCCGTC
>JAJEEA010000355.1 GCA_022821235.1 Vicinamibacteria bacterium | reverse complement strand
ACGTGGAGCCGCCGGGCCGGTGGCCGCGGTGGCCTGCCGCGTCCACGCGTCGCCGGCCTGGCGTCGCGGGTCGGGCGCGAAGCGGCCGCGGGCCGCGCTCTCGGGCCGGGACGGGGACACCGGCGGTCGGAGACACCCGTGGAGACACCGCCCCATCGCGTGGCCGTCGACGACACTCTGGACCTGCATACGTTCGCCCCGAGGGACGTGCCGTCCGTCGTCGAGGAGTACGTGAACGAGGCGCACCGGTGCGGGCTGACCGAGGTGCGCTTCATCCACGGCCGCGGCATCGGGGTGCAGCGCCGCGCCGTGCACACCGTCCTCGAGCGGCATCCCCTCGTCATAGAGCTGTGGGACGCGCCCGAGTCCCGCCTCGGCGCCACCGTCGCCCGGCTTGCCGCCGCCGGGACGCAGGCCGGGCCGGGGCCCGGCGCCGACCCCAAAGCCGATGAGCCGAACGCCTGAGCCGGTCCCCCCCGGACGCGTGCCCCTGCCGGCCCGGCCGCCCGTCGACGACGCCGAGATGCTCGTGCGGGCGACCCGGCTTCGCGACGACCTCGCCACCCGCCGCACCGTGCGGGACTTCTCGGACCGGCCGGTGCCGATGGAGGTCGTCGACGCCTGCCTGCAGGCGGCGGCGTCCGCCCCCAGCGGGGCCAACCGCCAGCCCTGGCACTTCGTGGTGGTGACCGATGCCGCGACCAGGCGCCGCATCCGGACCGAGGCCGAGGCCGAGGAGCGCGCGTTCTACCGCGAGCGGGCCCCCGACGACTGGCTCGAGGCCCTCGCCCCCCTCGGCACCGACGAGCACAAGCCGTTCCTCGAGGAGGCGGCGTGCCTCATCGTGATCTTCGCCCAGCACTACGACCTCGACGCCGACGGCGGCAAGCGCAAGCACTACTACGTGCACGAGTCGGTCGGCATCGCCACCGGCATGCTCATCAGCGCCCTCCACCAGGCCGGCCTCGCCTCGCTCACCCACACCCCGAGCCCGATGCGGTTCCTCAACGCCATCCTCGACCGCCCGCCGCACGAGCGGCCGTTCCTGATCCTCGTGGTGGGGCATCCCGCTCCCGGCGCCACCGTCCCCGCCATCGCCCGCAGGCCGTTCGACCACGTCGTGACCCATCGATGAGGCGCGCGCCCGCTCCCGGCGCCACCGTCCCCGCCATCGTCCGCAAGCCGTTCGACCATGTCGTGACCCATCGATGAGCCGCGCTCGCCCGCATCTCCATCCGCACGCGGCCGGCGCTGCGACCACCGCCGCCGACGAAGGCATCGATGATGCGCGCGCGGTCGCACCGTCACCCGCACGCGGTTCGACCGACGGCGGGCCGTCGACGAGCCGGAGGCGTCCCGTGCCGGCCCGGCGCGGTGTCGCTCGGGCGCGCCACCGGAGCTCTCGCGCGGCCCGGGTTCGGTGAGCCGAACCGGTCCGGCCGGCGCCCCGCCGGTGCACAATAGGCACGGTGCATCCCGAACGCGTTCGGCCCGCCGTCGCCCTCGCCCTGACGATGCTCGTCGCGGGCGCCGCCCGCCCGGTCGCGCAGTCACGCCCCGCCGTCCAGCCGCGCGCGCCCGTGCTCGAGATCGACGCTCCCGCCTCGCTGCGGACCGTCGCCGAACGGGTCGCGCGGTTCCCGTTGAGCGGGCTCGCCAACGCCATGCGCCTCGCCGGGCTGACCGACCCCGGCCCCCCGATCGACGTCGTCCTCGTCGCCGAGGGCTCCGAGCTGGCCCGCCGCACCCCGTCCTGGATCTCGGGGTTCGCCGACCCCGGCCGCAGCCTCGTCGTGCTCTTCCCCGGGCGCACCCGCCTCTATCCGACCGACTCGCTCGAGGCGCTGCTGCAGCACGAGGTCGCCCACGTGCTGTTCTCGCGCGCTGCCCGGGGGCGCCCCCTGCCCCGGTGGTTCAACGAGGGGCTGGCCCTCGCGGCGGAGCGGCAGGTGGGGTTCGAGGACCGTTCCCGGGTGGCCTGGACCCGGATCCGCCACGGCGAGGTCCCCCTGTCGGACCTCGAGCGCCTGTTCACGGGTGGCCCCGCGGCGACGCGCCGCGCCTATGCCGTCTCGAGCGCCCTCGTCGGTGACGTGCTCGATCGCCACGGCGATGCCGTCGCCGGCCGCATACTCGCCCGCCTCGGACAGGACCGGCCCTTTCCCCGCGCCTTCGAGGAGGCGACGGGAGAGCCGCTTGAAGCCGCCGTCGGCCGGTTCTGGCGGCGCCGGCCGATCTGGGTCAGGTGGGTGGCGCTCGCGGGCCGCCCCCTGTACCAGTGGATGGTCATCACCATGCTCGCCCTCGGCGCCATCTACGCCCATCGCCGCCGCCGCGCCGAGCAGCGCCGCCGGTGGGCGGAGGAGGAAGAGCGCGAGCTCGCCGACGACCTGCTGCGCCAGCGCCTGCGCGCGGCGGACGTGCGTGCGCCGGGCAGCGCCTACGACGAGCACTGACGCATTTGCCGATCGGGGCAATGCCGCTTGGCAGGCCTCGTCGAGTCGTCTACATTCCCGATCGGGAAATCGAATCATGACACCGGCGCGGATTGGCCAGTTGATTCGCAGGACGCGCTGCGCTCAGGGGCTCCGGCAGGACCAGTTGGCGGGCGCCGCGGGCGTCGGCGGGCGGTTCCTCGTGGAGCTGGAAGCCGGGAAGGCGACGGCCCGGATCGGCAAGGCGCTCGCGGTGCTTGCGGCGCTGGGCTGCACTCTCGCGCTCGAATGGACCGAGGGGGCCGCGGGCGGCCTGGCGCGGTCGGGCCTGGACGAGAACGCGCTCGTCCGATGTGCCGCACGCAGCATGGACCGCGCGCGGCGGCTCGCCCTGACCGTCCGATCCTGGAGGTGCGGATACGCGTCGTTCCGCGAACCGGCGCGCCCCCGGGACGAAGTACCGAAGGGAGCCAATAATCCAGCCATCAAGAACATGTGTTAGTGTTTCAACATGCCGGCTCGACCCGTTCAGATCTCAATGGATGCGGAGCTTCTTCAACGCATCGACGCCGACCCCGAGGTTCGCCAACGGGGCAGGTCCGTCTTCATCCGCTCGGCGATCGAGATGTACCTGCGCGCCCGGCAGCGACGGGAGATCGACGAGCAGCTCAGGAACGCCTACGCCGGACACTCCGACGATCTGCTGGCGGAGATCAGCGACCTGATGGACGCCCAGGAATGGCCGCAAGAGTGAATCGCGGCGAGATCTGGCGTCTGCACCGGCCGCGTCCCGACAAGCGCCGTCCGGTCGTGGTCATCAGTCGGCCCTCTCTGATACCCCTCTTGCATACGGTGATCGTGGCTTCGGTGTCGTCCACCTCGCGTGGAGCGCCCACCGAGGTGCCCGTCGGCGTGGAGGAGGGCCTGAAGCAGGCGTCGTGCGTCAACCTGTGCAATCTCTTCACGGTACCCCGGAGTCAACTGCAGGGCTTCGTCGGCACCCTTGGTCCGGACAAGATGCGCCAACTGTGCCGCGCCCTGGCGATCGCCACCGGATGTGACGCGTAAGGCTGCGCCCGACACGAATGCGTCCCGACGGTCAGAAGAACAACTGAACCAGGTCGCCGTCGATCTCGGTGATGGTGGAACGGTTGGACGGCCACACGGGTAGGGCGAGCGAGTCCTCCCAACGGTCGAGGCGCTCCCGCAGGTCGCGCATCCGCTCGGGGAGCTGATCGGCGAGGTTGACGCGCTCGGCCTCGTCGTCCTCGAGGTCGTAGAGCAGCGAGACCTGCCCGTGGGGCGAGGCGTCGGGGTAGTCCTGCAGCGGGAGGAGGCGGCCTCCTCCGTGGGTGGCGGCGGGGTCGGCGCGGTTGACCTCGAACAGCTTCCAGCGGCCCATGCGGATGGCCCGGTTGGGGCCGGCGCGCCAGTACAGGACGTCGTGGGGGCGGCCGTCGGTGTCGCCGGTCAGGTAGGGGACGAGGTCGACGCCGTCGCGGACCACGCCGTCGTCGAGAGAGATACCAGCGAGACCCGCGAAGGTGGCGAAGAGGTCGAGGCTGATGACCGGCTCGTCGTAGACCTGCCCGGCTTCCAGGCCTTTCGGCCAGTGCATGATGAACGGAATGCGGATGCCGCCCTCGAGGTGGAAGCGCTTGGTCCCGCTGAACGGGCCGTTGCTGCACGCGATGGCCGCGTAGCCGACGCAGCCGTTGTCGCTCATGAACACGACGAGGGTGTCGTCGTCGACGCCGTGGGCGGCGAGCCGGTCGACCACCGCCCCGACGCCGCGGTCGACGGACGACACCATGGCCGCGTAGATGCGGGTGCGGAAGTCCTCGACGTGGGCGACGGTGTCCATGTACTCGCGCGTCGCCTGCAGGGGCGTGTGGGGGGCGTTGTACGAGAGCACGAGGAAGAACGGGGCCTGACCGCCCGCGTGACGGTCGATGAAGTCGACCGCCCTCCGCGTGAACACGTCGGTCAGGTACTCCTCGACCTCGACCACCTCGCGGCCGCTGTAGATCTCGCGCCCGGCGCGGGTGCCCGCCGGCCGGTCCGGGTCGAGCACCGCCTCGGGGTGGTCGCCCGCGAAGTAGGTCGTCCCGCCGGTGAGCAGGCCGAAGTACTCGTCGAAACCGCGCGACAGCGGCTGCCGGGCCGGCCGCCGGCCGAGGTGCCACTTGCCGACGTAACCCGTCGCGTAGCCGGCCCCCCGCATGAGGTCGCCGAGGGTCCGCTCGTCCGTCGACAGCCCGATCTCGACGTCGCGGCCCGAGGTGTTGAACTCGTAGCCGTGGCGCTGCGGATAGCGGCCGGTCATCAGCCCCGCCCGCGACGGGCTGCACACCGCGGCCGCGACGTAGGCGGCGGTGAACCGCACCCCCTCGGCCGCGAGCCGGTCGAGCCGCGGCGTCCGCATGATGGGGCTGCCGTAGCTGCCGAGGTCGCCCCAGCCGAGGTCGTCGGCGATGACGAGGACGACGTTGGGCCTCTCCGCCGGCTGGGCGGCGGCGCCCGCGGCGGTCAGGAGGAGGACGATGGCGGCGGTGATGACGCGTCGCAGGCTGGACACGCCGGCATCTTACCCGGATTCGGCGGTGTCGGGTACCCTGGGACATCGGCGGGGTCCGGCGTTCGGCTTGCGCCTCGGCGCGCTCGGGCCGCGTTGGCCGCCGGAGCGCGGCGGTCCGGGTGCTTCGCCGATCCCCTTGACGTGGCGGGACCTCGCGGGTGCGCCCCGATGCTGATCTCACATCGTGTCAACCGCGAGGCGGTGGTCGTACTGGGGTGGGGCCGGGCGATCCTCATGCAGCTCGCGCATCCCCTCGTGGCGGCCGGCGTCGGCGCCCACAGCGGCTTCGACGCGGGGGCCCTGGCCTATGTCGGGCGCATGCGCAGCACCGTCGGCGCGATGCTCTCGCTCACCTTCGGTACGGAATCGGAGATTCGGAAGACGGCTGGCCGTATCAACGCCATCCACCGGCGCGTGCGCGGCCGGCTGGGCTGCGCGGTCGGCGGCTACCCGGCCGGTACGGCGTACGACGCCACCGACCCGGCGCTGCTCACGTGGGTCCATGCCACCCTCGTCGACAGCCAGCTTCGCACCTACGCGCTCTTCGTGGGCCCGCTGGCGCCCGACGAGGAGGATCGCTACTGCGCCGAGGCCTCGCAGGTCGGCCCGTTGCTCGGCGTTGCCGCGAGCGAGCTGCCTGACACGAAGGACCGGCTCGACGATTACCTGAACCGGATGGGACGGGAAGATCGGCTCGCCGTCGGTGCGTGCGCGCGGCGGCTCGCGGAGGCCCTGCTCGCGCCGCCGGGGAGGCGGTGGGTCGCCCCCGCGTTGTGGTTGGGCCGGCTCACCACCGTGGGGCTGCTGCCCGCGTTCATCCGCGACGCCTACGGGTTCCCGTGGCGTCCCGAGGACGCCAGGAGGCTGCGGTCGGCTGCCGCGGTGCTGCGCGCCGCCCGGCGGGTCACGCCGCCAGCGCTGCGGGAGTGGCCTGCAGCGAGGAAGGCGCGCTCGCGGCACGTGGTCCCTTCGGGCGCGCCTGCCGCCGGCCCTCCGGCGGAGTGACGGTCGCTGACCCCCCACGTTCCGGAACGACTGATCCGACTCCATCAAGGTAATCGTGCCGCCGGAGCGGTGGCGGAGCCCGAATGGTGCCAGGCAGCGGAGGATTCGTGTGTACCGATCGGAAGCGGCAGGACGCCGGGTTCTTCCGCACGCTGTTGCCGCGCTCCTCCTCGGCCAGTTCCCGGACACGCTGGAATGATGTGTGGGCAATCGTCGGCCGATCTGGACGATCCGGCGGCAACGTGCTGGGTGAAGATGTCCGACGTCGGTATCGAGGGTCTGCGGCAGGCGTTCCTGGATCCCGGGTCGCGGATTCGTCTGCACTCCGATCCGTCGATCGAGGAGCATGCCGAGCTGGTTGCGATGGCCTGGGAAGGGGGCTTCCTGCGCCGGGGCCGGTGGCACGACGACTATCGCCGCCCCCCGCGCCTGTCGAGTACTGCTTCTTGAACGCCGATGGTCGAGTTCCTTCGCGACCACCGTGTCATCATCATGGCTGACGTCGACGGCCCGCTTGCCTTCCGGGTCGTTCAGCCCCGTGGAACCGGGGTTCGATCCGTCTACCGCCCCCCGGCCGCTGCCTCCTGCACCCGCGCGCCCCGCAGCAGGTTCTCCATTCCGTAGTTGCCCTCGTGGCAGGCGTACTCGTACATGGGGCCGGCGAAGCGGCGCATGGGGACGGACGCGGTCCACGGGCGCGTGTAGGTGTCGGGGTCGTTCACCGTGTAGTGGTGCTCGATGGTGTCGGCGTCGACCCGGGTGAAGCGCTCGACGAGGGTCAGGCCGCCGCTCGCGCCGGGGCAGCAGTTGAACGAGTTGGTGTAGATCTCGTCGCGGAAGTTCGTGGTCTCGACGACGAGGGCGTCGCCCTCCCACCGGCCGCGCGAGTCGCCCATCCAGAGCCGGATCCGGTCGTCGACGGGCGGTCCGCCGTCGAGGGGGATGATGCGGGGCTCGTGGATCATCTCCTGCAGCATCACCACGTAACCCGGCGTCTGCAGGACGAGGAAGTGGTTGTTGTAGCCGCCGGGCCGCTTCGGGGCGCCGCGGGTGACGCAGCGCTCGGCCATGGTGCGGCCGGTCCAGTCGTCGCTGTCGCGGGTCCAGCCCGCTCGCGTCTCGCCGGTCACGGTCCGCGGCGGCAGGCGGCCGTCCGGGGGGTCGATGACGAGCGACGTCCGGGCGAGGGCGGTGCCGCGCTCCCACCAGAAGTCGTTGTAGGTGCCGGGGTCTCCCGGCGGGGGCGGGCGGTCGTTGCGGCCGACGTTGGCGGCGTCGATGGCCGCGACCTCCTCGTCGGTGTAGACGGCCCGGCCGGCCACGCTCTCAGGGCGCTCGAGGGGGGTGGTGGTCGAGTTGGTCCACAGCCCCTGGAGGTCGGGCTGGCCGTCGGGCGTGCGCGGCGCGGTCCACCCGTCCTGGGCCGCCGCGGCGCCGGGGACCGCGAGGGTCGCGGCGATCATCGCGAGCGAGAACCGTTTTCCAATCATGTCGACCTCCAACGGCGTGTCGCCGCGGCCGCCGGCGCCGTTCGACGCCGCGCGAGCCGGAACCGGTTGCGTGCGTTCGGGCGACCCGAGTCAGCCCGGCGACCCTGATCGGGCAATTTGTCGCCCTAGGAGTCTGCGCCGTAGAACGGTGCAGGCTCCTAGTGGTGCGTCACGTCCCAATCTTCGGATACGGACATGGGTTTGGGGCCCGCAATCGTTGACGAATCACCGCCCACGCACCCGAACATTCAGTCATGACGCAGCACTAGCAGGGTTGGTTGGGCGGTGAGCGGAGCCGCAGGCAACGCTCTCCGGGCTAGCTCCATCGGGCAATCGTCGCCCGGGCCTCGACTCTCCACCCCCCGTCGCCGGCGATTTCCGGCTTCCGCCCGACCACCCTCGTGCGGCCGCGCCGCTCGCGGCCGGCCACCCTACGGATCGAGGCCCAGAAGCCGCGCCGGGTTCTCCCGGATCATCACGTCGATGTCCGTGTCGCCGATGCCCTCGGCGCGCAGCCCGTCCATGAGGGCGTTCAGGCCGTCGGGGTGCAGCGGGTTCCCCGCCTGGCCCAGGTCGGACGCCAGCAGGAAGTGCCGGGCGCCGTACTCGCGGATGGCGTCGGCGTAGTCGGCGTACGAGAACTGGCCGTTCATCACCGCGAGCCAGACCAGCTCGATGACGACGTCGTGGTCGGCCATCGCCCGGAGCTGGTCGGGGGTCGGCGACTGCCCGAGCCCGTGGGTGACGAGAATCTGCTCGACGCCGCGGGCGCGGGCCTCGGGAATCAGGGCCAGCACCTCCTCGGGCGACGAGTGGCCCATCGCCAGCACGAGGTCGTGCTCGGCGACGAGGTCGAAGATCTCGCCGAGGGCGGGGTCCATCTCGCCGTTCCGCATGACCGGCACGAACTCGCCGGGGTCGCCGGCGCGGGTCATCCAGAACTCGGCGTCGAACGTCGGCAGCCACACCACCTTGCCTCGCCCGCCGGAGAAGGACACGAGCTGACGGACCGCCTCGGCGTTGAGACCGCCGACGGAGTGGTTGAGGGCGACGCCGCCGAAGATCTCGAGGCCGGGCACCTCCTGCATCGCCAGCCACGCCCGGTCCGCGGTCATCGTGAAGTGGTTCTTGAGGACGAGCCCGCGCATGCCGGCCCGCTTCGCGATGCGCGCGATCTCCAGGTCGCCGACCGAGCGGGGTCGCGAGTCGGGCCCCGAGTGCACGTGGAAGTCGATGACCCCGGCCAGGCTGGTGGTCTGTGCCGCCGCTGGTTGAACCAGGGCGACGCCGATCAACGCCGCCGCACCCGCCGCTGTCCACCGTCTCATTGCGAATCCCTCTCCGGGAGCCCACGGCGGGCGCCCATTGCATGCGACCGGCGCCATCCGCCCGGCGCGATGGGCGACCGGCGTCATCCGCTCTCAGACGATCCGGCCAGCTTCGCCCCGCCCGTGCTGCCGGGCACTGTCCGGAGGCCGGCGCCGTTGGCGACCGGCGCCATGCGTCGACCCGCCATTTCCCCGCCGGCGCCGCTACGGGGCTGGTACCGGTCCGCCGGCCCGTGCCCTTCGACCGGCCGGATTCGACCCGACCGGCGCTACTGCCCGGCTGCCGCGCCCGCCGGCGGCACGTTGCCGTTCGGCTTGAGCGCGGCCACGCCCGGCCCCCCGGACGGCCCGCGCAGCGTGAACCAGAGCGTCCCCTCCCGGTCGCGGTCGAGCTTGGGCGTGTGCGCCCGCAGCTCGGGGAACGGGAAGTACGTGAAGTCGCCGGTCTCCTGGTCGAACCGCACCAGCGAGTTGTAGATGCCGTTCTCCACCCACAGGTTGTCGTCGGCGTCGGGCCAGACGTCGTAGGGGTTCCCGTCCTTGAGGGGCAGCTCGAACTCGGTGACGGTCCCCGTCGCCGGGTCGATGCGCGAGATGGCGTTGCCGAAGTAGTGGGCGGCCCACACCTTGCCGTCGGAATCGACGGCGGGGCGCCGCGCCGGGTTGGCCATCGGGTACGAGCGCCACGCCGCCGTCTCCTGGTTGTACATGAAGATGGCGGGGGTGTGCAGGCCGACCGCCCACACCCGGTCCTGCCGGTCGACGACGATGCCGTAGCCGCTGAACCCGGCCAGGGGCTCCCACTCGGTGAAGTCGTTGGCGTCGAGGTCGAATCGCCCGATGCGGCCGGCCGAGGCGAAGTAGGTGTACCAGAACTGCCCGCGCGAATCGACCCAGACGCTGTGCGGTCCCGCGCCCTTGGTCGGCATCGGGTAGCGGGTCATCTCGCCGGTGGCGGGGTCGAGCTCGCCGAAGTGGTCGCCGGTCAGCTCGACCCAGTACACGCGCCCGCGGTGCTCGACGATGCCGTGGGGGGTGACGTTGACGTTCTCGGGGTTCTCGATCCAGAGCTCGTCGGTGCGCGCCTCGAAGTCGGGTTCGCGGCTGTCCATGCGGATGATCGAGTTCGAGCCGTTGCCCGACACCCAGATGACCCCCGGCTCGGCGAGGCTCGCGAAGACGCTGTGGATGCTGCCGCGCGGGGGCGCGCCGTTCGCGAGCAGGCGCGGCGGTCCGCGGTTCAGCTCGTACTCGATGTAGACGGCCTCGGACAGCGCCTCCTCGTCGCGGACGAGGGGGTCGAGCTCGAGGTCGCGGGGCTCGGACCCGGGTCCGAAGAGCGAGGTCAGGTACTGGATGATCAGCTCCTTCTCCTCGACCGACACCAGGTCGTGGGTGATCTGCGGGACGCCGGGGGCCATGTTGGCGACGCGGCCGTCGACGTCGAACATGCGGTCGACGGCCTGCCGCCAGCCGTTCTCGTTGCGCGGCCCGCGGCGGTGGAACCCGGCCGGGCCGTGGCAGCCGAAGCAGCCCCGCAGCATGATGTCGCGCGCCGGGTGGGGCGGATAGAGGGTGTCGAAGTCGACGATCTCCGCCGCGCGGTCGTCCGCCGCGCCGCCGCCGTAGTTGCGCTGCGCGCTGGCCCCCCGCGCCGCCGCGCCCTCCTCGAGGCCCGCCCCGAGGGCCGTCAGCGCGATGTCGATGGTGGTCGTCTCGCCCGCCCGCACCTCGACCGTCTCGGTCGGCGACTCGAACGCCTCCTCGATCACCGACACGTCGTAGGTGCTCGGCGGCAGGTTGTAGATGCGGTAGCCGCCGTCCACCGTGTAGACGGTGTAGGCGATGCGGTGGACGGTGTCGTGCGCCTTCACGCGGAGGGCGCGAACCTCGCCGTGGTCGGCGGTCACGCGGCCCGCGATGACGCCGCTGTCGCCGCTCTGCGCGACGGCCGCCCCGCCGGGGAAGCCGGCGCCCGCGAGCAGCATCGCCCCCGCCGCTATGGTCGCGACGACGGGACGCCGGACAACGCCGGTTCGTGGTTGCTTCGGCATCGTTTCCACCTCGATTTCGGGATCGCGCCGCCGCCGCTTCGGGCGGGCAGCGCAGGGTGCTCGCCGCCGCACCGGCACCGCCGCCGGCGGTTCAGCTTCCCTGGTCGGCCATCGTCCACCGATTCCGTGACCCTCAGTATAGGAGCACGGCAGCCCCGCGGCGAAACCGAGGGCCGTCGCCACGGGCTCGCCGGCGGGTCCGCGGCGCCGCTGACACATCCGGCTCGAGTCCCCACCGCCCGTGCCGCGGGTGTGCAGGCGTGAGCGTCTGGTCTCCGCACCCCTGGCGGTCCGGGGCAGGAGTCCGCGTCGCAGCGCGCCCGGAGGGCGCCGGTGGACGCCGATGCGCCCGGCTGACAAGGCACCGCGAGGGAGCGTGCCGGGTTGCGGGCCGGGGCGATCCCCGGCCGGAAGAACACATGAGCCGATTGGCGTCCCGAACACGCTGTACCCAGTAGGACGTGAACCGCGGAGGCCGGTGAGCCGAAGGATGAATGCGAGATGCCGGAGCGCCATGGCCGGCCCCGACGCTGGGATGGTGGTCGCCGCCCTGCTGGCGCTCTGGCCGTGCTCGGTGATTCACGCGCAACCCCGCTCGCGGCTGGATGTCGAGCTGGGCACCATGCTGGCGGGGAACGGCAAGGCGGTCGTGATTGTCGGCGCGACCCGCTGGACGAGCGGCGATTACGGTGTGGCCCTGCGGGGTCACCTCTCGCCTTGGCTGCAGGAACGGCTTCCTCCCGACCAGGACACTCTCCATCTCGGGGGCGTCTACTACCGGGGCGTCGACTTCATGCTCCGGCGACGCGGGTTCTCGGAGAACTTCCACACCGATGTCGGCATCGGCCTGCTCTTCGGCAGCGGACAGTCCGTCACCCTGCGACGGGCGCAGGATGCGGTTGAGGAGCTGCGCGGAGGCCGATCACGCGAGCGCGGGGTCCTCGTCGCGGACCTCCGAGTCGGGCGGCGCCTGCTCGAGCGGTTCGGCCTGAAGGGCGGAGTCCGATTGCTTCTCGGGGTCGAGGCCGTGGGAGTCGTCGCGGAGGGCCTTGTCGTGGTGCCACTGGGCCGTCGATGATGTCCCGACCCGCTCGTGGCGCGGCGCTCGGCGGACCCGTCTTCCCCGGGGTTCGGGACCGCCAGCGCTCGTGCGGCGGCCCGCGACCCGGCGACCCCGCGCCGCCGCCGTCCGTCTTCCGCGGGTGTAAGATCGGCGCATGGTGCGAGCCGTCGCCGCCGCCCTGGTCGCGGTGCTGGCCGGGGCCGCCCCCGTGGGCGCCGGTGCGAACGGGCCGCGCCTGCATCCCGGGGGCGGAAACCCGGCGCAGAGCGCCGCGGCCACGTCGTCGGCGCAACGAACCCTGCTCGATCGGTACTGCGTCACCTGCCACAACCAGCGGCTGCAGACGGGGGGGCTCGCCCTCGACGTGGCGGACGTGTCGCGCGTCGGCGAGGCGCCCGACGTCTGGGAGCGGGTGGTCCTGAAGCTGCGCGGCGGCATGATGCCGCCGGCCGGCCGGCCGCGTCCCGCCGGGGCGGCCCTCGACGAGCTCCGCGGGTGGCTCGAGGCCGGGCTCGACCGCGCCGCCGTCGCGACCGTCGAGCCGGGCCGGGTGCCGACCCACCGCCTGAACCGGGCCGAGTACGCCAACGCGGTCCGCGAACTACTGGCCCTCGACATCGATGCCGAGGCGCTGCTGCCGGCCGACGACACCGGCCACGGGTTCGACAACCTCGCGGGCACTCTCGCCCTCTCGCCGGCGTTGATGGAGCGCTACCTGTCGGCGGCCCGGCGCATCAGCCGCCTCGCCGTCGGCGACCCCGCGATCGGGCCGGGCCTGACCTCGCGCACCTACACCGTCCCCATCGCGATGGCCCAGAACGACCGCATGAGCGAGGCGCTGCCGTTCGGGTCGCGCGGCGGCCTCGCGGTGCGCCATCGCTTTCCCCTCGACGGGGATTACGTCCTCACCGTCCGCCTGAAGCGGAGCGTCTACGAGTACATCGTCAACCTCGACGAGGCGCACGACCTCGACGTGCGGATCGACGGCCGGCGGGTGGCCCGCTTCAGCGTCGGCGGCGCCGAGCCGGGGAGGCCGGCCCCGGTCAGCTTCTCGGGCACGTTCGTGGCGGCCGGCGCCTCGGACTACCCGACCCAGGACTGGGACGATTACCGCACCGGGGCCGACGCGGGCCTCGTCGTGCGGGTCCCGGTACGGGCCGGCGCGCGGTCGGTCGGGGTGGCGTTCGCCGACAAGTCGTGGGAGCACGAGGGGGTGCTCCAGCCCGAGCTGCGGGAGTACGGCGCCACCGTCACCGAGACCACCGACACGTCGTCCCGGCCCGAGGGACCCGGGCTGGAGAGCGTCACCATCGACGGGCCCTACGCGGCGACGGGACCGGGCGAGACCGCGAGCCGGTCGCGCATCTTCGTCTGCCGGCCCGACGGTTCGGATGCCGGGGGGGAAGGCTGCGCCTGGACCGTTCTCGCCCGTCTCGCGCGGCGCGCGTACCGCCGGCCCGTCGGCGAGGCCGACATCGAGCCGCTGCTGGCCTTCTATCGGGAGGGCCGGGCCCTGTACCGGGATGGTCGGGCCTTCGACCCGGAGGGTGGGGCAGCCGGCAGTGAGGGCGGAGCCGTCGACCGTGAGGGCGGGGCGGCTGGCCGGGCGGGCGGTGGCGTCGAGCGTGAGGGTGGGGCCGCTGACCGTGAGGGTGGTGGCGTCGAGCGTGAGGGCGGCGTCGTCGAGCGTGAGGGCGGGGCAGCCGGCCGTGAGGGCGGAACCGTCGACCGCGAGGGTGGTGCCGTCGACCGCGAGGGCGGAGCCGCCGGCCGGTTCGAGGCCGGCATCCAGGCCGCGGTCGAGCGGCTCCTGATCGACCCCGAGTTCCTGTTCCGCATCGAGCGCGATCCGGCCGGCGTCGCGCCGGGCGAGCCGTACCGGCTGACGGACCTGGAGCTCGCGTCGCGGCTGTCGTTCTTCCTGTGGAGCAGCATCCCCGACGACGAGCTCCTCGACCTCGCCGAGCGGGGCCGGCTCTCCGACCCCGGCGTCCTCGAGGGCCAGGTGCGGCGCATGCTGGCGGATGCCCGCGCGTCGGCCCTCGTCGACAACTTCGCCGGCCAGTGGCTGTCGCTGCGCAGCGTCGAGGGCATCGCGCCCGACCCGAACCTCTTTCCCGGCTTCGACGAGAACCTGCGGCAGGCGTTGCGGCGCGAGACCGAGCTGTTCTTCGAGAGCCAGCTTCGCGAGGACCGGAGCGTCGTCGAGCTGCTCTCGGCCGACTACACGTTCCTGAACGAGCGGCTGGCCCGGCACTACGGCGTTCCCGGCGTCGCCGGCAGCCGCTACCGGCGGGTGACCCTCGCCGGCAAGGGACCCGCCGCGGCCCGGCGCCTCGGCCTCCTCGGCCACGGCAGCATTCTCGCGGTGACCTCCTACGGCAACCGCACCTCGCCGGTGCTGCGGGCGAAGTGGCTGCTCGAGAACGTGCTGGGGACGCCGCCGGCCCCGCCGCCGCCGGACATCCCGCCCCT
>JAJEEA010000258.1 GCA_022821235.1 Vicinamibacteria bacterium | reverse complement strand
CCGCCGACGAGGCGTCGTCCCGCGCGGCCTGCGTCCCCCCCGGGCCGCCGCCGGCGGCTTGCGGCGGCGGCGCCGCCCTCGAAGTGTCGTCGCTCATCGTCTTCCCTCTTCCCTTCTCCGCGGCGTCCCCGGCGGCCACGGCCGCGGTCTCGCCGAGGGCGCCGCCGGCCTCGAGCCGCGGCCAGAGCGGTGGCCCCTGGACGACCTGCCGCTCGCCGCCCGACCAGGCCGCGTCGCGATCGAGCCGGGCCCCCGCCAACGGATCGGTCCGGCCCATCCGCCGCCATACCTCGGCGCACGACGAGGGCATCGCCGGCCACAGCAGCAGGGCAGCGATCCGCACCGCCTCCGCCATCTCGAACAGCGCCTGATCGAGCTCGGCCGCGCGGTCGGGCGCCTTCGCCAGCACCCACGGCTCCGACCGGGTGATGAACTCGTTGGCGGCGTCGACGAGGTCGAACGCCGCCGCCATCCCCGCGTGGAGCTCGTAGCGGTCGAGGGCCTCACGGTACCGCCGCACCACGTCGGCCGCGCGATCCGCCAGCCGGGGCGGGGCGCCGGGCACGGGCGCCACGCGGCCGCCGCGGTACTTGTGGGCCATCGCCGCGACGCGGTTCACCAGGTTGCCGAAGTTGTTCGCGAGGTCGGCGTTGTACCGCTCGTCGAAGCGCTCCCACGTGAAGTCGCCGTCCTGGCCGTAGACGATCTCCTTGACGAGGTAGAGGCGAAGAGGGTCCGGCCCCAGCCGGTCGGCCGCCTCGAGGGGGTCGACGACGGTGCCGAGCGACTTGCTCATGCGCTGGCCCTGCCAGTTCACCCACCCGTGGCCGTAGACCGTCCGCGGCAGCTCGATGCCCGCGCTCATGAGCATCGCCGGCCACACCACCGCGTGGAAGCGGGTGATGTCCTTGCCCACCACGTGCAGGTCGGCCGGCCACCACCTCGCGAACCGCTCCTCGTCGGCGCCGTACCCGACCGCCGCCATGTAGTTGGTGAGGGCGTCGAACCAGACGTAGACCACGTTCGACGGGTCGAACGGCAGGGGAATGCCCCAGCGCTGCCCGGTGCGGCTGATGGAGATGTCCTCGAGGCCGCGCTCGAGCAGCCGCAGCATCTCGTTGCGCCGGACCTCGGGCCGCACGAAGCCCGGATGGGCCGCGTAGTGCTCGAGCAACCGGTCCCGGTACCGGGACAGCCGGAAGAAGTGGTTCTTCTCCTTGAGCCAGTCCGGCTTGCTGCGGTGCACCGGGCACTCGCCGTCCACGAGGTCCTTGTCCTGCTTGAAGGCTTCGCACGAGACGCAGTACCACCCCTCGTACTCGCCCTCGTAGAGGTCGCCGGCGGCGGCGATGCGCTCGACGAGGGTCGTCACCGCCACCCGGTGGCGCTCCTCGGTGGTGCGGATGAAGTCGTCGAACGACACGTCGAGCTTGGCCCAGACGTCGCGGAAAACGCCCTCCATCCGGTCGCAGAAGGCCAGCGGGTCGAGCCCGAGCTCGGCCGCGCGCTGGAAGACGTTCTGCGAGTGCTCGTCGTTGCCCATGACGAACCGCGTGGACAGGCCGCAGAGGCGGCGATAGCGGGCGATGACGTCGGCCGTCACCTTCTCGTAGGCCGTGCCCAGGTGGGGCCGGCTGTTGACGTAGTCGATCGCCGTCGTCAGATAGAAGCGGCTCATCTCTCGTGCACCCCGAACGCGCCCGGCGGGCCGCCCGGCCCCCGGCCGGCGGCGCGCCCCGTCCGACCCGTGTCTCGACCGGCCGCGCCCGTCAACGACCGCCCGCCGCCAGCCCCGCGGCACGCGACGCCTGCACGGCGGCTGCGTGGACCTCCTTCGCCGACACCCGGTGCTCGCGGGCCGCGCGGGCGCAGTCGTCGAACTCCGGCGCCACGTTGACCACCGAGGCCCCGCGCCGCGCCACCTTGCATCGTATCTCGCCGTAGCCGGTCGCCACCGGCACGATCTCGCGCGACAGCACCTCCCGGGTCACCTCCCCGTAGCGGAGGCCGATGGTGCTCGTCTCCCGGAACAGGGCTGCGCAGACGGCTTCCCGGCGCCCCGGCGGCGCGAGGACCGTGACGTGCGTCCCCGGGCGGTTCTTCTTCATCTGCACCGGCGTGTAGAACACGTCGAGCGCCCCCGCGTCCTGCAGCCGCTCCATGAGCACGCCGAAGATCTGAGGGTTCATGTCGTCGATCTCGCACTCGACGGAAACGACCCGCTCGGCGGGGCCGCCGTCCTCCGCCTCGCCGACGAGCACCCGCAGCACGTTGGGATGGCCTCGCGGGTCGCGCGACCCCGCCCCGTACCCGATGCGCTCGATGCGCATCGCCGGCAGCGGGCCGTACTCGTCCGCGAACTCCGACACCAGCAGCGCGCCGGTCGGCGTCAGCAGCTCGCCTCCCGGCGGCCCCGCGTACACCGGCGCCCCCTTGATCAGCTCGGCCGTCGCCGGCGCCGGCACCGGCATCGTCCCGTGGGCGCAGGGGACGCTGCCGCTGCCCACATTGACCGCCGAGGCGACGATGCGCCCGGCCCCGAACCACTCCAGCGCGAAGACGCCGCCGACCACGTCGACGATGGAGTCGAGCGCCCCCACCTCGTGCAGGTGCACCTTCTCCACCGGCATCCGGTGTATGGCCGCCTCGGTCTCGGCGAGGCGCCGGAACAGCCGGGCCGCCCGCGCCCGGGACGCATCGGCCAGCGCCGACCGCTCGACCAGCTTCAGGATGCCGGAGAGATGCCGGTGCGGATGGCCGCCCGGGTCCGCGGCCGTCTCCGCCACCGTGAACTTCGTGGCCCCGACCCCGGAGCGGGTCACCGGCTCGGCCGAGACGGCGCACTCGTCGCCGAGGGCCAGGCTCCCCAGGGCATCCTGAAGGCGCTCGAAGGGCAGCCCGGCATCGAGCAGGGCACCGATGAGCATGTCGCCCGACGCGCCGGAGAAGCAGTCGAGGTAGAGAATCCTCCCCATGGGTCCCCGGAAGTCCCTCGCCGACGGCACCGCCGGCGCGGCCGCGGGGTTGCGGCTGCCATCGTCGCCGGCGGCTCCGCCCGGCGTCCGGCCCGCCCCTCCAGCCCCCGCGCCGTTCCGGCGCGCAGACGCCTCGTCGACAACCGTCCCTAGAGCCGCCCCATCTCCTTGAAGCTGCAGTACTTGGCGTCGGCCAGAATCACGTGGTCGACCACCTCGATCCCCATCACCAGCCCCGCCTCGACCAGCCGCGCGGTCAGCGCCACGTCGTCGCCGCTCGGCGTCGGGTCGCCCGACGGGTGGTTGTGGAACAGCACGATCGCCGCCGCCCCCCCGCCCGCCGCGGCCCGGAACACCTCTCGCGGATGAACGAGGCTGGCGTCGAGGGTCCCCGTCGACAGCAGCGCGGTCTTGAGGACGCGGTGCTTCGTGTCGAGCAGCACGATGCCGAACTGTTCGACGGGGCGGGCGCCGTAGCTCGGCAGCAGGAAGGACGCGACCTCCCGCGGAGAACCCAGCCGCTCGCGGTTGTCCGGCGGCCGCACCAGCGTGCGCCGACCCAGCTCGACGGCGGCGAGCACCTGCGCCGCCTTCGCCGCCCCGAGCCCCTTCAGGCGGCACAGGTCGCCGAGGGACTGCCGTGTCAACCCGTGCACGCCCTGCACCGAGGCCAGGACCCGGTTCGAGACGTCGATCGCGCTCGTGTCGCGGAACCCGTGGCCGAGGACGATCGCCAGCAACTCGTTGTCGCCCAGACCTGACGGCCCGAGACGCTCGAGCTTTTCGCGGGGTCGGTCGTGGAGAGCGAGTGACCTCATCGTACCATAGGGCGGGGTCGCGGGCCGGCCCGGGCGGAACGCCGGTCCCATCCCGGACGGCCGCCAACCCAAGTCGTCTGCAAGAACCGGGCACAAATGGCGGGAAGCGGGAATCATCGGCGTTTTGCCGCGGGAAACACGTCTCCATCCGGGCCGTTACGCCCGCGGCGGGCCCTCGCTCCGGCGACGACGTACGCGTTCGCTGCACGGAGGCGCCCCGACCGGGATTGCGGGTGCTGCGAGCCGCCCGCGGTTCCACGGCGCCGACCCCTCGCCCGCCGAACGTCGCCCGCGGTTTCCCCCGGCGCCCCACCAACCCGGCTCCGCGCCGTTCCGCGACCCTCGCCCGGCAAACGTCACCTGCGGCTCCCCCCGGCGCCCCACCAAACCCGTCGGGCTCCGCGCGGTTCCACGGCGCCGACGGCTACTCCAGCCAGCGCCCGGTCATGACGATGTCCGCCCAGCCCGTGAGCTGGACGCCTTCTTCCGTCCAGCGCACGCGCTGCGCGCCGCCCGGCGAGACCACCTCGACGCCGCGCGAGGCGCCGCCGAAGGCGGCCGCCGCCACCGCGCTCGCGCACGCCCCGGTCCCGGACGCGGCGGTCGGCCCGACGCCGCGCTCCCAGATGAGTATCCGAATCCGGGAGGCCGACTCCACCTCGACGAGCTCGACGTTGGTGCCGGCGGGGAACGCCGGATGGGTGGCGAGGACGGCGCCGAGCCGGTGGAGGCGGCGCTCGCTCACCTCTCCCCCGAGCACGATGCACTGGGGGTTCCCGACCGACAGCTCGACGACCTCGACCTGCTCGCCGCCGGCCTGCAACCGCCGTTGACGGAGCCCGGCCGGCGGGCCCATGAGGGCGTCGAACGTGGTCCGCCGGCCCGCCGACCCCACGCGCGCCAACGGTATCGGGCCGGCGTCGGTCTCGATGACGGGGCGCTCGAGCGCGGGCCGATCGCGGACGACGATCGCGGCCAGGCAGCGCACCGCGTTGCCGGACACCTCCGCCCGCCCGCCGTCCGCGTTGTAGAGGACCATCCGGGCGCCCGCCCCGGTGGGGGCGTGGAGCACGAGCCCGTCACCCCCCACCCCGGTGTGCCGGTCGCAGAGCCGGCGGGCGAGCGCGGCGCGCCCGGCCTCGGCGGTCTGCCCGATGGGCACGAAGAGGAAGTCGTTGCCGTAGGCGTGGGCCTTGACGAGGTCGAGAGGCATCGCAGGCGGGTCCGTCTCCGGTCAGGGCGCCAGCGGGCTCTGGAACACCCAGGTGAGGCCGACGGTCACGCCGACCTTGGGATCGAGCGCGGTGAGCCCCGTGAACAGCCCGCCGTCCACCCGGACCGGCCCGCGCGTATGGCGCAGCCCGAAGGTCATGCGGCCGCGGCTCCCGGTGCCGGGCGGCGGCGTCCCCCGGCGCGTGCTGACGCGCCCGTTGAGCTCGCCGACGATCTCCGAGGCGCTGGTAATCGCCCGGGCCACCGAGACGCCGTAGGTCAGCACGTCGTTCTGCCGGTCGCCGCGCGTGGGGTCCGACAGAATGCCCACGCCGATGTTGCCGACGAGGCGAATCGACTGCACCGTCTTGCCGACGAGCAGCGACTGGAAGAAGTCCATCGTGTCGAGCCCGAGCCCGGTCTCGTTGCTCGCGTTGGGCAGCCGCGTGGCGAATCGCAGGCCCACGGCCGGCATCACCCCGCCCTCGTCGGCCAGCTTGACCTTGGCCCCGATGACCGCGTCCTCCCAGCCCTTCGTCGTGTCGCCGGGGACCTGGACCATGTGCGCCAACGGCGCGTCGAACCGCTCCGAGATGACGAGGCGGCTGATGGACACGGCGTCGAGCTGGATCTCGGCCCGGGAGCCCATGCCGAAGCTGAACCCGAGACGAGGCCAACGCAGGAGCTGCCCCTCGAGCCCCGACACGGGGTAGATGTGGTTCCAGGTGTTGTCGACGCCCGCCTCCAGGAGGACGAGGCCGTCTCCCACGGGCTCGGGGTCCTCGGTCAGCAGCGGCCGCTGCTGGGCCGCGGCCGCCCCCGCGGCCAGACAGAATCCGAGCCCCCACCCCGCCAGACGCGTCGTCCTGCCGCCCATCCCTCTCCCCGCTCAGAATGCCTTCCCGGTGTCGAGGAGGATCGTCACCGGCCCGTCGTTGACGGAGTCGACCCTCATGTGCGCCTGAAACACCCCCGTCTCGAGGGAGACCTCCCGATCGCGGAACCGCCGGACGAGCTCGTCGTACACGGGGCGCGCTTCCCGGGGAGCCGCGGCGCCGTCGAACGACGGGCGCCGGCCCCGGCGGCAGTCCCCGTATAGCGTGAACTGCGACACGAGCAGGATGCCGCCGCCGACCTCGCGCACGGAACGGTCCATGCGCCCGTCGTCGTCCGGAAAGATCCGCAGCCCGACGACCTTGTCGACCAGCCACGACACGTCGTCGCCTCCGTCGCCGCGTGCGATCCCCACCAGGACCAGCAGCCCGCGACGAATGCCGCCCACCTGCCGGTCGTCGACCAGGACCCGGGCCGAGGTCACCCGCTGCACGACCGCTCGCATCGGTTTCCTGAGACGCGCGCGCGCCCGGCGCCCCCACGGACCGCGACCCCCGCGGCGTCCGGGCTGGAGATGCGGGGCGCAGCCATCGCGACGCGATCAGACGGCCGCCGCTTCGCCGGATGAAGACGGGGTCGCGGGGAGGGATGCCGCCGCGCCCGCCCGGAGCTCCGCCACCGGGTTCAGGCGCCGGTCGAGGAGGTGGCGCCCCGCGACGTTGCCGAGCGCCTTCAGCATCGATTGCTTCACCCCCGGGTGCTCGCGCTCGAGGTCGAGCAGCAGGCGCTTGACGCGCTGTCGCTGCAGGCTCAGGTCGCCGCAGGCGGGGCAGCAGCAGCCGATCACGGGCAGGCCGGCCTGCCGGGTGTAGTCCCGCGCCTCCTCCTCGCCGACGTAGGCCAGGGGGCGAACCACCACGTGGCGTCGATCGTCGGACACCAGGCGGGCCGGCATCGCCTTCAGGGCCCCGGCGAAGAACAGGTTGAGCAGCAGCGTCTCGATGAAGTCGTCGGCATGGTGGCCGAGGGCGATCTTGGTCGCCCCCACCTCGCCGGCGACCCGGTACAGGACGCCGCGCCGGAGGCGGGCGCAGAGCGAGCAGGGGGTCGCCCGCTCGTCCAGCTTGTCGTCGATGATCGCGCCGATGGTCGTGTGCTCGACCCGCAGCTCCCAGCCCCGTTCCGCGCAGGTCCGCTCGATGGCGTCGTGGCGGTAGTCGCGGTAGCCGGAATGCACGTTCACCGCCACCAGGGTGAAGTCGACCGGCGCCCGCCGGCGGAGCGCGTCCAGAAGCTGCATCAGCGCCCAACTGTCCTTGCCGCCGGACAATCCGACCATGACCCGGTCGCCGTCCTCGATGAGATCGAAGTCGACGATGGCCCGGGTCACCTTGCGGGCCAGCTTCTTCTCGAGTGCGCTCTCGTAGGCCATGACCGTGCTGTCGGAGGTGTCGCGCCGCGGGCGCCGGGAACGGCGCGGGGCCGGGAACGGCGGCCCGCCGCGCTCGGGCCGTCGCCGCCCCAGGC
>JAJEEA010000461.1 GCA_022821235.1 Vicinamibacteria bacterium | reverse complement strand
ACCGCCGCGCGCCCGCTGGCCGGGCCGCTCACCGCCCAGCAATGGCAGGCCGCCCGCGCCTCGGGCGCCGGCCCGGCGGCGCGCCCGGCCTTCCGCATCTTCGCCGGCGCCTTCCACCTCCACCCCGCCCCGGCCGGGGCGGGCGGCGAGATCGCCTTCGAATACGTCACCCGGGACATCGTCGTTTCCTCCTCCGGCGCCAAACGGCGGACCTGGGAGGCCGACGACGATTCCTTCGTCCTGTCGGAGGACATCGCCGCAATGGGGGTCAAGTGGCGCTTCAAGAAGGCGGTCGGCCTCGCCTACGACGACGACCTCGACGAGTACCTGTCGGTGCTGGCCCGCGCGGTGGCGCGCGACGGCGGCAGCCAGGTGCTGAGGGTGGACGGGGCGGCCCTCCATCCGCTCGGCGCCGCGATTCCCGAAGGCGATTTTCCGGAGGCCTGACGATGCTGAAGCGACGACGCGCCCGGCGGCGCGGCGGCTCCGCCATGACGGTGACCGTGCCGGCGCCGGTGGGCGGGCTCAATACCCGCGATTCCCTCAACCTGATGCCGCCGACCGACGCGGTCCGGCTCGACAACTGGAACCCCGGGATCAGCGCGCTCTCGGTGCGCGAGGGCTACCGGCCGCTGGCCGCGGGGATCGCCCCGGGTCCGGTGGAGACCCTCGCCGGCTTCCAGGCCGGCACCGTGCACAAGCTGATCGCGGCCGCGGGCGGCGGGCTCCACGAGGTTACGGGCGCGCCCGCGCCGCTCGCCTCCGGCTTCGCCTCGGACCGCTGGCAGACCGCCGCTTTCAACGGCCGGCTCGGCCTGGTCAACGGAACCGACGCGCCGCAGATCTTCGACGGCAGCGGCATCGCCGCCATGGCGGTCGAGGGCGACGGGCTGGTTCCGGAGAAGCTCCACGGCATCATGACGCACCGCTCGCGCACCTACTTCCTGGAGCGCGGCAGCCAGGATTTCTGGTACTCGGACGTGAACGCCCTCGGCGGCCGGCTCGCCCGGTTCCCGCTCTCCCGGGTGGGCCAGTTCGGCGGCAACCCGGTCTGCATGGGGTCGTGGAACGTCGAGGGCGGCTCGGAGGCGTGGGGCGGCGGCGGGATCGGCGAGGACCTCGCCGTGTTCTGCATGTCGTCGGGCGACATCGCGGTCTATCGCGGCGACGACCCCGGATCGAACTGGACGCTGGTCGGCGTGTTCCGCGCCGGCGCCCCGGTCGATGTGCGGGGAACCGCCCGGCGCGGCTCCGACCTGCTGGTGCTGACCTCGGAAGGGCTGATCTCGATCTCGCGGCTGGTGAGCGAGGGCTCGCTCACCCCGAACGGCGTGGTCTCGGACAAGATCCGGCCCACCCTGGTCGAGGCGGTCGGGCGCCACGGCGCCAATACCGGCTGGCAGGTTCTGGTCCATTCCCGCGCCGGCCGGACGATCGTCAACGTGCCGCTCGGCGGCGGGCGGTTCGAGCAGTACGCGATGGACACGAGGACCGGCGCCTGGGCGCGCTGGACCGGGATCGACGCCCATTGCTGGGGCGTGTTCGACGAGAACGCCCATTTCGGCGCGGCCGACGGAACGGTCCACCGGGTGGCCGGCAGCACCGACGACGGCGCGGCCATCGAGGGCGACGTGCAGACCGCGTTCAACGCCTTCGGGCGGCGCGGCGCGATCAAGCGCTGCATCTGTCTTCGCCCGGTGCTGCGCGGCCGGTCGGAGGCGCGGATCGGGCTCGCCGCGGCGGCCGATTTCCGGAGCGTCGAGGCGCCGCCGGTGGCGACCGGGTTCGGTCCGACGACGCCCGGCTGGGACGACGCGGATCGGGCCTGGGAGACGTGGGACGACCTCCCCTGGGACGGCGGCGGGGGCTCGACTGTCGCCGAATGGCGCGCCGCCGACGGGCTCGGCTACGCGCTCGCCGCGCGGCTGACCTCGTCGAGCACCGACGATCTCGAATGGGAAACGCTGAGCTACCAGCTCGAAACGGGACGGGGACTGATCTGATGACCGCACTGACCGGCAAGAAACCGAAGGACACCTACCGCGACCTGCTGCAGGTCTCGAACGCCAACAAGGGGATCGACGATTCGCTCCGCCCGGTCGAGGACGGCGAGGGCACGCCGAGCGCGCTCAGCCTGTCCGCCTCGCGGGTCTCGGTGGGCGGCAACGCGCTGGTGCTCGACCGCGACGGCGACACCGCGATCTCCGCCGCCGGCGACGACCGGATCGATATCGCGGTAGGCGGCGTCGACCGGCTGTCGCTCGGCCCCGGCGCGATCGACGTGAAGCTCGGCGGCGCGGAGGATTTCCGCTTCGCCGAGGATTCGTTCGAGGTGCTGGCGGGCTCGACGCTGACGGTGAAAGAGGGCGCGGCGCTCGCCGTCGAGAGAAACGCCGCGCTTACCGGCGTGCCGATCGTGCCCACCGGGATGGTGGCTCCCTTCGCGGGAGCGGCCGCGCCCGAGGGCTGGCTGTTGTGCGACGGGCGGGAGGTCTCGCGGACCGAATACGCCGCGCTGTTCGCCGTCGTCGGCACCGTCTACGGCGCGGGCGACGGGGCGGCCACCTTCGCGCTGCCCGATTTGCGGGGCCGGACGGCCGCCGGGCGGGACGACATGGGGGGCAGCGCCGCCGGCCGC
>JAJEEA010000098.1 GCA_022821235.1 Vicinamibacteria bacterium | reverse complement strand
CTCCGCCGCCGCCACCAGGCGCTCGCGCTCGGCGCGCCCCTGCCGGCGGGTCTCGATGCGGCCGCCGCGGCGCCGCACCCGCACCAGGTCAGTAGTCAGCATGTCGTTTGCGGCGGAGACGCCCCCCAGCCCCGGGACGGGAGCGCCGCACCCGCACCGGGTCGGTCGTCAGCACGTCATCTGCGGCGGAGACGCCCCCCGGACCCGGGACGGGAGCGCCGCACGCGCACCAGGTCAGCCGTCAGCATGGACCTCCCGGCGCCGCTCGCTCGTGAACACCTCCGTGGTGTCGTTCGCGACGAGCTCGTAGAGGACCGCGGTCTTGTCCCCCTGCTTGCGGAGGAGACGGCCGAGCCGCTGCACGTGCTCGCGCGCAGACCCGCTGCCGGAGATGACGATGCCGACGCTGGCGGCCGGCAGGTCCACGCCCTCGTTCAGGACCTTCGACGTGACGAGCGCGTTGTAGACGCCGGCGCCGAGGTCCTCGAGGATGCGGGTGCGCTCGGAGACCTTCGTCTGGTGGGTGATGATGGGCAGGAGGAACCGGCGCGACAAGGCGTACGCGGTGCGGTTGCGCTCGGTGAACAGCAGCGCGCGGTCGCCCCGGTGCCGGTGCAGCAGGTCCTCCACGTAGGCCAGCTTCGACGGCGCCGCGACCGCGATCTCCGTGTGGCGCTGGTAGGCGGACATCGCGAGCCGCCCCTCCGCGCTCTGCGACGATCGCATCATGAACTGCGACCAGCCGTCCGGGCTCGACATCCGGATGCCCTGGCCCACGACGAACGCCCGGTAGACCGCGCGCGCCTCGTCGTAGGCCCGTCGCTCGTCGTGGGTCAGCTCCACGAGGATCCGTTCGACGTCGTGGTCGGCGAGATACTCGCCGGCGAGGTCCCGGACCCGCTTGCGGTAGACGACGGGACCGACCAGAGAATCGAGGTCGGCGTGGCGCCCGTCCGCGCGTTCCGGGGTCGCGGTGAGGCCGAGCCGGTAGGGCGCGAGGCAGCGCTCGGCCGCGAGCGCGTAGGCGGGGCCGGGCAGATGGTGGCACTCGTCGAACACGACGAGGCCGAAACGCGCCCCGAGGTGCTCCATGTGGAGGAAGGCCGAGTCGTAGGTCTACACGTTGATGGGCTCGACGACGTGGTCGCCGCCGCCGAGGACGCCGATCTCCCGTCGGAACCGCTCGCGCAGCAGCCGGTGCCACTGCCCGACCAGGTCGAGGGTCGGGGCGACGACGATGGCGTCGCGGCGCACCGCGTCGATGGCGAGCAGCGCCACCTCGGTCTTGCCGGCCCCGGTCGGCAGGACGACGACGCCGCGCCCCTGCGCCGCGCGCCACGCCGCCACCGCCTCGGTCTGGAACGGCCGGGGCTCGCGCCGCACCCGCAGGCCGTGGTCGAGGACGCCGTAGCCCCGCGCCTCGTCCTCGTAGGCGATGCCGCCGCGGACGAGGGCCCGCACCACCGGCGCATAGGCGGCGGCGGGGGCGCGGAACCGCCCGGTCCGCGGGTCCCACCGGCAGGCGGCGGCCGGCGGCGGGCCCGACGTCCGGTCGAAGCCGCTGATGTCCAGCGTGCCGGCGGCGAAGCTGAGGCGGACGGTCATCTCGATCAACGGCCCTCGCGTCGGCGCTCATCATATGCGCGGAATACGCGGGGCCGCCCCCCAAGCCATGGCGGAGCCGGCCCCCGATGAGGGCGGGCAGGTCGACAGCTTGAAGTACAATTGTACCTATGCAACAGGCGGGCATCACCCTCACCATAGATACGTCGGCGCTGCTTGCCGTACTGCTTGGCGAACCCTCGCGACCAGAGATCCTGAGCACCACCCGGAACACCCTGCTGGCGTCCGCCCCGTCCCTGCCCTGGGAGGTGGGAAACGCACTGGTGGCCGGTACCCGCCGGCGGCGTCTCACCCCCGCCCAGGCGCAAAGCGCCTGGACGAGCTACCGGCAGGTGCCGATTCGACTGGTGCAGATCGATGTCTCGCAGGCCCTGGACCTGGCGGTGTCGCTGCGCGTGTACGCGTACGACGCGTACGTCCTGGAGACCGCGAGGCGGGAACGCACCCCGCTCTTGACGCTGGACCGCGGCATGGCCCGCGCGGCGCAAACGCTGGAACTGCCCCTCATCGAGATATCCGCATGAAGGTCTACACGTACTCCGAAGCGCGGCAGCGATTCGCCGACGTGCTGAAGCAGGCCGCTCTCGACGGCCATGTCCAGATTCGCCGACGCGACGGCCAGGTCTTCACGCTACGACCCGAGTCCCCGGCCGGATCCCCGCTGGACGTGCCCGGCGTGACGACCGACGTGTCGGCCCGCGAGATTGTCGCCTGGGTTCGGGACGGCCGCCGTTCGACCAAGCGTTTTGTCGAGTAGCGGCCCGCCCCGCGAGCCGCGACCCGTGCCGCCTCGGTCGCACGCCGCCGGGTACGGACGGGGAGACGCCCCGACACGACCCGGCGGAGCCCCGAGGAGCCCGATGAGTTGACTCCGCCCGAGTTGCGCCCCCTCGTCCCTCGATGAGTCCCGAGGAGCCCGAGAAGGCCCGAGGAGTTGACTCTGCGGCCGGGTGGTCTATGCTGTCCGCGATGGGCGTGCCCGCCCGGCCACGGGCGGGGCGCCTTACCGGCGCCTTACCCCCTGCACGCCGTGGTCGCGAGCAGAGGTCGGCGCGCCTGCCGGGCCACGGCGTCCGGCGGCCGCCGCCCCCGGGGACGGCGTCGGTCGAAGACGAACGTCGAGGCAATACGAGAGGAGTTCACAGATGTCCAAGCTGAGTCGGCTCGACCGGCGCACCTTCCTGCGCAGCACCGGCATGACCGCGGTGGCCGGCGCCGTCGGCGGCGCCGTTCCCCTGGCGGCGCAAGGCGGCGGAGGGGCCCTGCAGCAGGATGGCCGCTACGACTTCGACACCATCTACAGCCGCATCGGGACCGACTCGTCGAAGTGGGACGCCCAGATCGCCCGTTACGGCCGCGACAAGATCGAGGTCGGCATGGGCACCGCCGACCAGGACTTCCGCATCGCCCCGCCCATCACCGACGCCCTCCGCAAGCGCATCGGGCACGAGAACTACGGCTACCTGTCGATCCCCGGCTCCTACAAGGAGTCGATCGTCGACTGGAACCGCCGGCGCTACGGGCTCGAGATCGACCCCGACACCATCCAGCACGCGGCGGGCGTGCACGCCGGCGTCATCAGCACCCTGCGCGCGTTCTGCCCGCCGGGCAGCAAGGTGCTCATGCAGACGCCGGGCTACAACGGGTTCTACACCGACATCCGGGTCGTCGGCTGCGTGGCCGAGGAGAGCCCCCTCAAGCTAGTCGACGGCCGCTACCGGATGGACTTCGAGGACCTCGAGCGGCGCATCGACCACGACACCCACGCGTTCATCCTGTGCAACCCGCACAACCCCACCGGCAACGTCTGGTCGCGGTCGGACCTGATGACCCTCGGCGAGATATGCAACCGCCGGCGCGTCGTGGTGCTGGCCGACGAGATCCACTGCGACTTCGTCACGAAGGGCCACACCTATACCCCGTTCGCGACTCTCGACGACGAGGCCATCGTCCGCAACAGCGTCACCTTCAAGTCGGTCAGCAAGTCGTTCAACCTGTCGATGATGAAGTGCGCGTACCAGTTCTCGACCAACCCCGACTACCTGGAACGCATCGCGGGGGCCGGACAGCACCGGCAGTCGATGAACACCCTCGGCATCATCGCGGCCGAGGCCGCCTACAACGAGGGCGAGGACTGGCTCGACCAGCTCCTGGAGTACATCGACGGGACGCAGGACCTCGTCGAGTCGACCGTCAACGCGAACGTACCGGGGGTGAAGACGGTCAAGCCGGAGGGCACCTTCCTGGCGTGGCTCGACGTCGCCGAGGCGATGGACAGGACCCGCATGAAGCAGGCGGCCGCGGCGGCGGAGCGGCCCACCACGCCGGAACAGGCGTTCCAGCGCTTCCTGGTGGACCACGCCCACATCCACCTGAACGCCGGCTCCAGCTACGGCCTCGGCAGCGACGGCCGCATGCGGATGAACATCGGCACGTCGCGGCAGTTGGTGCAGCGCGCGCTGAGCAACATGGCAAAGGCGCTGGCCACCGCCTGACGCAAGCCGCCCGCCCATCACCGAATCGCCGGCCGGCGGCGCCGGGCGGGAACGTCCGCCCGGTGACCGCCGTCATCGGGACGCCAGGTCGAGTATCCGTCGAGGCAACAGCCGGAGCCTTCAGGTTCGTCGCCCGTGCGACGGCCGGGCCGAGAGATCATCGAACCGAACGAGCACCCGTGGGCGCACGCACGGCTCGTTCGTCTACGGACCATCGGCCGCCGGTGCGCTGACGTCGACGACGCACACCGATATCTTGCGCGCCTCTTCCCGCGTCAGCGTGTCCTGCAGGCGCTGCCCCAGCGCTTCGGGGCCGCGCGGACGAACGCCTGACGGAGGCGGCGGCGTGCGGCACCCGTCGACCTCTCCGAACCAGAGCACGACGTAGATCCCGTACCCGTCCGTTGCCGGATCGCGGGCGTATCGGGCGACCAACTGCTCGCGCAGGGCGCTCCAGAGATGACGATGCCCGTTCTTCTTGATCTCGACCGGCACCTGAAAACCCCGGCACGCGACGCGGATGTCCGCGCGCCTGTCGTTGGCGTAGCGTACTTCCGGTTCGGTGCCGACCCCTTGCGGTAGCAGATACTGCAGCTCCTTGCGGAGCGCGTCCCGACAAGCCCCCTCATGCTTGGGGGTATCGCGGCGGCCGTATTCGTCTTCGTTCCAGAACGGACGCCAGCCGTTGGCATTGTCGTTCCCTATCCGAACGCCGATTTCGTCCAGGCGGTCCGTGACGAGGGCCGCCAGATCCCCCGCGTTCGCCGGCGGTCCGTCCTCCAGCGCCCGGCAGACCTGCTCCACATCGGGACGACGGTAGGCCGCGTCCCGGCGGACGGCGAGTTGATCGTCGCGCGCCCGAACCAGCTCCGCTTCCCAGGCAGACAGCGCCGGGTCGGACGCCAGCGACTTCAACACCTCGCTCGCTCCGGAATCCGGCAGCACGGCAAGACCCCAGGTCAGCGCGGTGACGCCGGGGTGCGGAGAACGGATGCTCGCCGTCAACCGGATCAGGCGACCGAGCCCCCGTGCTCCGAGCCGTTCGCCCAGCAACGACGCCACGGAGCGTCGATGCGCCTCGTCCAACACATCGAGGAAGAGACCCTCCTCCTCGAGTTCAACCGTTCGAATCGGCCCAACCGTAGCGGCGGCGAAGAACGCGGCGACGTGCCGCGCTCGTTCCGCTTGCCGATCCACGCAGTCCTCCAGCCGTCCGACGTACTCCTCCGGCGACGCGATCGCCCCGGCGGAGAGCCAGCGGACGCGTTGCGCCGTACTCAGGCTCTTTCGCGAGCACTTGTCCGCAATCAGCGCCAGCAGCGATCCCCCGTCGGCGTGACGAAGCGCAGCCCAGAGCAGAGCGTCCAGGCGTCCGCCTCGGACCGCGCGACGTAACGGGAATGCCCGGAGCAGGGGCAGAGCGGCATGGCCGACCACCGCCGCATGGTCCTCGCCATTCATGATTTCGTCGAGGCCGGGGACATCCCGGCGGTGGCGGCGGAGCGCGGGCACCGCGCACTGCACCAACACGTCGGCCGCGACGTGGGGACGGGAGCGGACGACTCGGGGAAGCCACGGCTTGCCCCAGGCTCCGGGGGTGCAGTAGTGGAAGGCGAGCAGGCTCCGTACCCGACGATCATCCAGACGCGACCGCTCAACCGTGCCCGCACGGCCCGCCTCCGCCATCCCCACGAGGACCGGCAGAGCCAGAGCGTGCCGTTGGCCGCGGTCGCAAAGACGCACGATCTCGTCGACGTCCGGCAGGTCGTCCCTGTCGATCGCTTGGCGAAAGCCCGACCATGCGGCAGCCACGAGACGCTCGTCGCCGCGGAAGAGATCCCTCAGACGGGCTGTGGGGGTCTCGCCGACGACGTCCGCAAGGAGACCCAGGCAGGCCGCCGCCATCGCGTGCAGCAACGACGGCGGGCACCGGTTCTCCCGGAGCGCCGTCTCGTGGGCCCGCGCGTGTTCCAGCCACTTGCGCCGCTCGCGCTCCCGGGCCCCTTCCGCCCGCAACGAGCGGCGTCGGATCTCCAGGTAGTCGGGAGGCAGCTCGCAGGCCCTCCGCTTTTCGAACACGCTCGCAAGGACGGGATGGCTGCGCGCCCTCCCGATGACCTCATCGAGCGTCAGTCCGCACAAGCGGTTGCCGTTCTCGAGCACCCTGCAGACCGGATGCAGGAAGGCGTCGGCAACTCGGGGATCCGTCGCCTCTTCCGCCCGTTCCAGGCACCATCGCTCGAAGTCCGAAGGACGGCGGGCACCGCGCAGCCGCCGCTCGGCGTCGATGACCCGCGGGTGGAGCTCATCTTCGCCGGACCTGGCGCCGCGTTCGACGCTCTCGACGAGAATCGCCTCTTGAATCCGGGGCCGTTCCGTCAACCAGTCGCGGGCCGTCTTCCACGCGTCGCTACCGTCGGCGACCCCCGCTCCGACACCGAGCCAGTCGTACAGCCGCTTCGCGTCCACCTTTTCGCCCTGCACGTCGAGCGCGCGCGCCAGCAGGTCGGCGGGAAGGGACCCGAGCCCGCGGCTCTCCAGCACGGGGCGAAGCTGGTCGCGACGGGCGGCCAGCAGATCGAGATGGGCCGGGAGCTCGGCAACCGGAACCTCGGCGGGCAGGTGGCTTCGCCAGAAGCGATAGAACGAGCCGAAGAAGCGACCGGCCGACTCCGAGAGGTGCGTCCACAAGTCGGCGGGAGTCAGGCCCCCGGGATAGAGCCGGATCAGCAAGGCGCCGAGGAGCTGGTCGTCCGGATCAGCGATGGTCCCGGCCCGGACGTCCGACAACAACCTCGCGAGGCCTTCCCTGAGATCGTCGTCGCGACGACTGCGGTGGATGAGCGCATCGAGCGCGAAACGCCGAACGCTCGCCGGGCGGGTCTCGTCACGCACGAGGTCGAACAGCAGCGGGCTCAACCCCGGCAACGCGGCGCCCTGCGTCAGCAAGTGCAGGAGGACGACGACCAGTGTCTGATGCTCGTTGTCGCGGCGCGGATCGGCAAGCATGTCCCGCAAGGCCGGCTCGGTGGCCGGCGCCACCAGTGCGCCGAGAGCAGAGGTCGGCTGGCCGCCGTCGAGCGGCGATGCCGTCAGCAGCCTCTCGAGCTGGCCCCTCGCCTGCGCGAGCGCTCTGAGGAGCGTGACCTTCTCCGGGGGCGAGAATCCGCTCGCATCGCCGTAGACGCCGACCCCGATCGGGTCCCGTTCGACGAGCTCTCGCCGGGCCGTGCCGGACTGCGCCGCCAGCCAAGCGGACAACCCCCGGAGCGCCGTCGCCACGCCCCCGTCGTGACCCGTCATCAAGGCGAGGACACGCCGCAGGGGAATGCCGCGCCGGCCGTCTCGACCGTGCCGTCCGCCGCCCTCGACGAGCCGCGCCAGATGCCTGCCGGCGAGGAACTCGGCGACATGGCGATGCAGCGGCTGGAATCGGCCCTCGGCCTCCGCCTCGGCCTCGGCCCGGAACAGGTTCGTGCCCATCGCCTGTCGGCACGGTCCTTCGTACCGCCGCACGCACCGGTTGAGGTGCGGATGGTCGGCGTCTTCATGACGCCGCGCGATTGCACAACCCCTGGCGCCCGAGAGGAGGATCACCGCGCAGAGGCGCCCGGCGGCGTCCAGAACGTCATCTTCGGACGCAGCGACGTAGTGTCTCGACGCCCCCCCCGCATCGTGCTCGTCGATGTAACTCCGCGCCATTCGCAGGCACGCCCGCTCGAAGAGCGCCAGACGGCTCTCCGGCCAGCCGCCCCCGTTCTTCACTACGTCGGCCAGCATTCGCAGGCACTGGGGGTTCTGCAAGAGCCCTTCGACCCCTCTCTCCTCGGCCTCGGCCATGAACGCAACGGCGTCTTCGATACCGGCGTCCTCGTTCAGAATCCGTTCGATGTCCTGGTCCGCCAGCGGGTCCAGCCGCAGCACGGTCAGGCTGTCGTGCGGAGACACCTTGACGAGGCTGGTCCGATCCTCCGCGCCGAGCCAGTCCGCCTCGCGGCACGACAGCCGGAAGGGCGGCCGGCCAAGGGCGTCCAGCCGCCCGCGGATCGCGTCGAGGGGCCTTCTCGCGTCGCCGCTTCCGGCCCGCACCTCGTCGAGCTCGTCGATGAACAGGGTCTTCCCGCGCCATTCCGGATGCACGCCGGGATCGAACGTCAGGAAGTCGCGCGCGGTGACGGGGCAGGCGGCCGGTCCGAGCGCGCTACGCTCGGCATCGAAGGACGTGGTCTTGCCGGATCCCGGGTCGCCGAGCAGTACGTAGGCGGGCACTGTCCGGAAGTCGGCGAGGGGTCTGGAGAGCGCGTCGCGGTCGATCGGGTAGTCGGCATCGTGGGGTTCGCCTTCACCCGGTCCAACCCCATGACGGCGCGTCGTGCCCGATCCCTGCCGCGCGGCGGCGCCGGTCGGCCCACCGCCCGGCGGCTGAACCTCGGTGCAGGTGCGCGGAACGATGCAGCTCATGCCTCTTCGAACCACTGACCGGCGGGCGCGGCCAGGAACTCGTTGAGCGGCACGCCGCCCTCACCGACGAGCAGCGACCGCCGAGGCCGGAAGCGCTCCTCGAACGTCGCCAGGCCCCTCAGCGCGCCCCGTCTCGGTCCGCTCTTCACCTCGATGGCGACGACCCGCGGGCCGCGTTGGAGCACGAAGTCGACCTCGTCCCGGCCGTCCCGCCAGTAGTGGAGACGGATGTCCGACGTCGCCGTGTTGAGCAGGTGGGCGCCGACCGCGCTCTCGACGATATGCCCCCAGAACGTGCGATCGGCTTGCGCCTCCTCGAACGAGTAACCGGAACCGGCCGTCATCAGCGCCGTGTTCAGCACGGTGAGCTTGGGGCTCGATCCCCGTCGATGCGGGCGGCTGGCGTACTTCGGCAACCCGGCGAGCAGCCCGGCGGTCTCCAGCAGGTCGAGATAGCGCGCCAACGTCGTGGTGTTGCCGGCGTCCTGAAGCTGCCCCAACATCTTGGTGTACGACAGAATCTGTCCCGAGCAGCCCGCGCCCAGCTCGAACAGCCGCTTCAGCAGCGCCGGCTTGTCCACGCGGGTCATGGCCAGCAGATCCCGGTCGATGTTCGGCTCGACGAGCGCCCGCAGGATGTACTCCCGCCACAACTGCGGATCCCGAACCAGGGACGCGGCCCCCGGAAAGCCGCCGAAGTAGAGACAGGTCGGCAGATCGAAACGGAACGCATCGGCCATCTCCGGGAACGACCAGTGCGTCACCCGCATCGGCTCGAAGCGGCCGGCCAGACTCTCCGTCAGTCCGGACTGCATGCGCAGGGGCGCCGAACCCAAGACGACGACGTGCAGAGGCCGATCCGCGGCCCGGTCCGCATCCCACAGCCCCTTGACGGTCTCCGACCACTGGGAGATCTTCTGAATCTCGTCCAGGACCAGCACCGCTCCGCGCGGCGACCCTTCCGCCTCTCGGCGGGCGGCCTCCCACCTGAGCACGAGCCATTCCGCGTCCCGCGGTTGGCGGCCCGGGACGGCCGTCCCCGCCGCGGACGGCGGGATGAGGGCTACCGGCGAGTCGGGTTCGTCGACCGGCAGGTACAAACTGGGGCGGTCAATCCGGCCGAGAGCCTGCCGGACGATGGTCGTCTTGCCGGACTGGCGCGGGCCGAAAAGCGCGATGATGCGGCGCGGAGGCTCGCCGAGGCGCTGGACGAGCGTGGCGACCTGCGCGCGCTGGAACGGAGCCATTCATGGAGATTAACTCATTGAGTAAAACTACTCAATGACCGCAAGTCCGTTCCGCCGCCAAGCAGCCCACACGGGAATGTCACTTGTCCTCGACCGGACGCGTGCAGGCCGCCGAGTCGGCTCCCGGCCCCTTCACTCCGCCAGCGGATCGGGCCGGAGCTGGAAGTGGATGATGGCGCTGCGCCTCCCCTGCCCGCCCTCGATGTGCCAGTTCAGGTTCGACCCGTAGTTGGCCCACAGCCCGCGTCCCTTCCAGCCCGCGTCGGCGTCGTCGATGCGGCCGTCGAGGCCGCGGGCGAAGAAGCCGAGCGGATAGGGCACCCGCAGGACCACCCACTCGCCGGTGTCGGGCAGGAGCGCGAGCAGCGAATCGGACCCCGAGCCGGGAGCGATGGGGACGTTCGGGCCGAGGCCCAGGGTGCCGAACTGGTCGACCCAGTTGTAGTAGTGGTAGTCGGCGCTGCCGGGGTCGGTGACGCCCCTCATCTGCGGTCCGGGCGTCGGGTAGAGGGTCCAGCCCTCCGGGCAGTGCTGGCCGGTGGCGTCCGGTCCGTTCAGCACGCGGCACCGGCTGCGGTCGAAGCTGGCCATGTGGCCGCTGCCCGACAGCGCGGTCCAGATGACCCCGTTGCGGTCGACGTCGACACCGCGGGGGGCGTGCCCCGTCTGCGCGGGGTCCAGGGCGGGGTTCTCGATGGACGGCGGCTCGTAGACCTCGGCGATGCACGTCTCCGGCGGATTATCGCCGCGGTCGAGGCGGACGAGGCGGCCCGGGAACGGTCCCGTGCGGGCGACCCACCCCGTGCCGTCGACGGGATTGGCGATGATGCCGTAGGCGAAGCCCGCGAGGCGGGTGTCGCGCCCCGGGTCGACCTCGTCGCCCGGCTCGTTCCAGGGCCGCGTGATGACGCCGTCGCCGTTGGTGTCGACGACGGTCGGGCACCAGCCCTGCGAGCCCTGCTCGTCGCCGGTCTCGTCGTAGAGCTTGGTGTCGAGCCAGCCCACCACGTTCGGGTCGCCGCTGAGCCACAGGGTGTCCTGCTCGTCCTCGCCGAACTGCAGGTGATGGGTGCCGTAGCACGTGTCGACGAGCCCCCACTCCTCGGTGGCGGGGTCGTAGACCGAGATCTGCCGCCCGCTGCGGTCGACCGGGAAGTAGCGGGCCGAGGGGTGGTCCGATCCCTCCCTGCACCAGTCCGGGTTCTCGCGGCGGCGCACGGTGGAGGTCAGCCACACCCGCCCCCGCGCGTCCATCATCGGGTTGTGGGGGTTGGCGGGGGCATCGAAGATGATCTCGTCGCCCCAGTACGGCGACGGCTCGAACCCGGGTGCGGTCGGGAACATCGACGGCACCATCTCGCGCGGCTCGCGCAGCGGCACGTCGAGCTCGATGGAGCGGTGCCGCTCGGTGTCGGTGATGACGAGCTTGTCGGTGGTGATGGAGACGCCGTAGACCAGCCCGCCGGCGTTGACGGTGGGGTCGCGCTTGTCGGTCGTCACCTCGTCGTGCACGTAGGACGTCTCGCCCGCCCAGTCCCACATCGTCAACACCAGGTTGCGCTCGACCCCGCTTGGCCGCGGCGGCGCCTCGGGCACCTCGCCGGCGGCGATGCGGTCGCTCCAGTCGGCGAACATCGCGAGCCCCCGCTCGCGGCCGAACCGGTCGAGGACCCCGCTCATCTGGCGGCCGCGCTGGCCGAAGGTCAGTCGATGCGCCCACGCCTCGGCCGACGAGTCGAACCCGTCGAGGTGGCTCATGTCGAACGTGAACCGGTTGCCCATCTGGTGACAGAGCTGGCAGCCCTGCTTGGTGACGTCGACCCACGCGGCCTGGCTGCGCAGCCCGCGCGCGATGCCGTTGCCGGCGGGACCGGTGCCGGGAAACGCGTCGGCGGCCGGGGGCTCGAGCAGCGAGTACCAGTAGTTGGCGGGATAGACCTGCGCCGCCTCCTGCGGCGACCCGGCCGGTACCGCGTCCAGGGCCAGGGTCTCTCCCGGCTCCGCCGTCACCGGGTCGGAGTCGACGAGGCCGTAGCCGCGCACCCAGACGCGGTACGAGGCCTCGGGGAGATCGGGGACGAGGAAGCGTCCCTCGTCGTCCGTCACCACGATCTTGCGGAACCCGGTGTCGAGGTCGTCGGTCTCCGCGATCACCCACACCCCGGCCTGGGGGCCGGACGGGCTCCGCACCGTGCCCCGCAGGTCGTCCCCGCCGGCCGGCGCCTGCCCGGCGAGCAACGGCGTGACCAGGGCCGCGACGGCGGCGGCCACCCAACCGAGACGTGCATGGCGTGTCATCGCTCTCCTCCGTAATCTCGCCGCGTCACTGCCCGCGGCTCGACGTACGCAAACGCCGGATCTGGCTCACGGCCGCCTCGATCTGCATCTCCAGAATCTGCTCGCCGTACTCGGCCCGCGACCGCGACGGCGTGCCGTTGACCCCGTTGTCGGCGCTGCCCGGCTCCATCCGGTCGAGCCGGATCTTCGTCGGGTCGAGGAACAGCAGCGTCGACGTGTCGTGCATGCCGGCGTGGGTGCCCACGTCCTCGGCCTGCTCGCCCTGCTCGACCAGCCACTCGTCGCCGCGCCCCGGGTAGTAGTCGGTCAGGTGATGCACCCGCGCCGGCCCGTCCGCCCACTCCGCGTTCAGCCGCTCCGCCACCGCCGCCTGCGACCGCTGGTTGCCGCCGCTGTCGCCCATCAGCGCGATGTCGACGAACCCGTGCTGCGCGAGGCTGCGCGCGGCGTACTCCAGCACCTGCTCGAACACCGCCGGCGGCGTCGTGATCGTGCCCGGAAACCGCATGTGCCCGGTGGGCGGATCGACGTTCCCCTCCGGCACGTAGGCCATCACCGGCGCGACCAGCGCATCCCCGAGGCGGCGAGCCGTCTCCCCCGCCTTGTGCCGCACGAGGTAGTTGTGCTTGCCCAGGACCATGTGCGGCCCGTTCTGCTCGGTGCCGCCGGTGGGGATGATGATCGTCGTCGTCCCCGCCGCGACCGCGTCGCGCACCTCGGTCCAGGTCAGCTCCTCGAGAAAGACGGTGTCCGGCGCCTGCGCGAAGGCGGGGCCGGCCAGGCAGACGGCGGCGAGCGTGACGAGCGATCGCATGTACTCTTCCTCTCTGGGCAAGTCCGTGGCCTTCCGGCCCCCGCGGCCAAGGGGTCGCACCGCGGCGTGCCCCCGCGGCCGGGCCTCGACTCCGGCCCGAATTCGAGCCCATGGTAGCCCCATTGTCGAGTCCGGCGCCAAGCCGCGGGCGGATCGGACGCCCCGCCTGCCGACGGCGCCCGTTCAGCATCCCCAGCCTGGACGTATACTGTCGGCACGGCAACCGAACGAGGGAGAACCCATGATGAATCGCACGCGCGTCCTCTGCTCGACCGTTCTCGCGACGGCCCTTCTCGCGGCGCCGGCGCTGGCCGGTCAGCCCGCGTCGGCGGGACGGGCGCCGGAGGGCTCCCCCGCGCCGCGGACCCCCTGGGGCGCGCCGGACCTGCAGGGCGTCTGGAGCCACGCCACCGTCACCCCGCTCGAGCGGCCCGAGCGCCACGAGGGGCGCGAGTTCCTCACCGCGGAGGAGGTCGCCGAGGCGAACGTCCAGGCCACCACGTTCGCCAGCTCCGAGCGCCGCGGCGAGCTGAGCCCCGAGCGCGACGTCGGCCTCGCCTACAACCAGTTCTGGTGGGACCGCGGCCTGTCGGACGGGCGGACCGCGCTCATCATCGATCCCCCGGACGGCCGCATCCCGGCTCGGACCCCCGAGGCCGAGGCCCGCGCCGAGGCCCGCCGCGCCGCCGCCCGCCCCCGCGCCCTCTCGGAGAACCCCGAGGACCGCGGCCTGTGGGAGCGCTGCCTGACCCGCGGCACCGTCAGGCTCGGCGGCGCCTACAACAACAACCTCCAGATCTTCCAGACCGAGGACGTGATCGCGATCCACCTGGAGATGGTGCACGAGACGCGCGTCATCCCCCTCGCCACCGGCCCGGGGCCGGCCCACGCCCCGCCCCAGTGGCTCGGCCGCTCGCACGGCCGATGGGAGGGCGACACCCTCGTGGTCGAGACCGACGACTTCTCGGGGCAGGCCCCGTGGCGCGGCTCCGGCGAGAACCTGCAGCTCGTCGAGCGCTTCTCGCGCCCCGACGCCAACACCCTGCGCTACGAGGTGACGTTCCGCGACCCGACGACGTGGGAGCGCGAGTGGACGGCCGCCCTCGACATGCCGAAGACCGAGGGCCTCATGTACGAGTACGCCTGCCACGAGCGCAACTACGGCATGGAGAACCTCCTGCGCGGCGCCCGGGTCCAGGAGATGGAGGCGGCGAAGGCGAAGTAGGCGCGTCATGGCCCCCGCACGCTGTCTCCTCGTCGTTCTGCTGCTGTTGGCCCTGCAACCGGTTCGCGCGGAGCAGGAGCCGCCGCCCCGGACGGGCACCGGCGCCCTGCTCCAAGAGCGCTGCCAACTCTACTTCGAGTTCCTCGGGCGCACCGGGGCGGGCCGCGAGGACACGTTCAGCCAGGACCCGTTCGGCATGGGCTACTGCGCCGGCCTCGTGCGCGGCGTCGTCATCGCCGCCCAGTCGTTCATGCCCGACCGGGTCTGCGTGCCGCCGGGCACCACCATCGCCCAGACCGTCCACCGGGTCCTCCAGTATCTCGACCAGCACCCCGAAGAAAACCGCGAGCTGGACGTGGAGCTGGTGCTGCGGGCGCTGGAGGACCGGTTTCGCTGCCCGTAGCCCCCGATCTCTCCGTCTCCGAGGCGGCCGGAACGGAATGTTCAAGGCCACTCCAGAATGACTGGGAAGACCCCGGGTAATCTCGACGCGCTGCTCGCGGCGACGGACCCCGATCGCTTGCCGCGAACGCGACGTCTGTTCGAGCACGCTCGGGCCGTCTTCGATGACGACGAGGCGGCCGGCGACTGGTTGTCGACTCCCAACCCCGCGCTCTCCGGCCATTCGCCCCTCTCGCTACTGGCCACCGACGCCGGCGCGAGGCGCGTCGACGGGGTGGTGCCCCACACGACCAGCGACGGCCTCGCGAAGGTTCGCATCGGCAAGGAGTGCCGGCCGTTGACGGGGGCGATGCTGACCCAGCTCGTGGTCGAGCGCCGCGCCTTCGACCCGACCGCACAGGTGGTGGCCGACGCGAAGCTGCGGGACCTCGACACCGAGCAGGTCGCGAACCTGCAGCGGCGGGTGGCCACCGACGGCGGAAGGGCGGAGCTGGGGCGCCTGCCTCCGGACGAGTTCCTCGGCAACCTGGGTCTGGTGCAGGACGGTGCGGTGACCCTGGCGGCCGTGCTCATGGTCGGCCGCCGCGCGGCCCTCGCCAGATGGGCGCCGCAGCACGAGGTCGTCTTCATCCGCTACACCACCGCCACGAAGTACGACGCCCGAGAAGATCTGAAGGGTCCACTCCTGGCCGTCCTCGATGCCCTGCAGCAGCGGTTTCAGGCGCATGTCAGGCTCGCCCTGCTCGACGACGGCGGATTCGGCGAGCTCACGGTGCCGGACCTCACTTGGTGGACAGCGCGAGAGGCGGTGCTGAACGGTCTCGTCCACCGCGACTATTTCCTGAACCAGTCCGTCTACGTCGAGCTGCGTCCCGGACGGGTCGACGTATCGAGCCCCGGCGGG
Organism: Vicinamibacteria bacterium; assembly: GCA_022821235.1. Classification (GTDB taxonomy): domain Bacteria; phylum Acidobacteriota; class Vicinamibacteria; order Vicinamibacterales; family UBA8438; genus JAJEEA01. Next base: position 15,450 of record JAJEEA010000098.1, on the reverse strand, counting down.
TTCTTCGGCGGTGTCGGACCCGAGAACATCCTCCGCCACCCACCGGTCCGCCGGAATCCGCTGCTCGCCGACGTACTCCAGGCGGCCGGCTACGTGAACCGGGCCGGCATGGGCGTGGACCGCATCTACGAGGAGCTCCTTCGGCTCGGGAAGCCGATGCCGGCGTACGACTCCGACATCGGATTCGTCCGACTGGTCCTCAAGACCCGATCGCATGCAGCGTTCGCCCGGTTCGTCGCCGAGGAGGCGCGCCGCGGACGCTCGCTGGACCTCGACGACCTGATCGTGCTGCGCGGCGCGGCCGACCGGGCACAACTCGACCGGTGGTCGGCCGCCAAGGTGTTGCAGACGCCGGACGAGGCCGAGGCGGCGCGCAGGCTTGCCTCGCTCCGCGAGCGCGGATACCTGGCAGCAAACGGGCGCGGAAAGGGCACGAGCTACCGGCTGGCGCGCGACTATTCCGACCTGCTGCCCGGTCATCCCGGTACCGGCGAAGCGCTGGATCTGGACGCTGAGGCCGTGCGAATCCGTATCCAGGCGCTCCTCGCGGAACGCGGCCGATTGACCAACGCCGAGGTGCGCCGTATGTTCGGCTACTCTCGCGCCGAAGTCGTCCATCTCATGCGGTCCCTGCGGCAGCAGGGACTGGCGATTGTCGAGGGTCGCGGCCGCGCGGCCCACTATGCCCCGGGCCCCAAGCTGAGTCCGACCGGCACGATCGGCAATCGCCGGCGAGGTTCGTAGGTCGGACTCAAATCACCACTTGCGCAAGAAGAACCAGAACGAGCGAATGGCACCACGGAGGCCGCCAAACCTCTCGCCCGGCCGCGTCTTGGCAGCGCTACGGGCCACCTGCTCTGCCCGTTCCCGTTCCCGGCGCCCCGCCCGCAGCATGGCCGCTTCCACCCCAATCAGATCCGGGTCCCTTCCGCGCGCAGCCGGATTCCGGTGCATTGTGTTCACTCGCGACTCCCTTCATCCAGTAGGAACGGAACGTAGTCGGAACTGTCGTACACCCCCCAGGTATCGACGAGGTCTCGGTAGAGCCTATGGTTCCAGGAACTCATCGGTCGTGATGCCCGCGTGCCGGAGAATGGCCGCCGGCGTTCGTTCCGGAAGGTCGCCGGGATGATTCGGAATCGTGGTTCGCCGCCGGGTGCCCGGGCTCCACCAGATCTCGTGGCTTCCGCGCGCCTGTCGGTCGAACTCGAACCCCAGCAGCCGCAGCCTGCGGACGACCTGCCGATACGAGAAGCCTGCCAGACGCCCCATCAAGCGCCCACCGCGACGTCCAGCTCGACGACGTCCGCATCGATGGCTCGCAGGCCGTCCGGCACGGGGTCTCCATGATCGAGGCACGACTCGATCAACTTGCGAGCCACGTCCTGGGCAATCTCGACCGCCTCGGTCACGGTTCTCCCCTGCGCAACGAGCCCGGGGACGGTCTCGGACGTGGCCAGGTACTGGTGGTTCTCCAGCCGTTCGATACGCAGGTGCATTCGATACACCTCCACCATGGCGATTCTCCCTCCGGCAGGGCTCACGGTTCGCGGCCTCCACGATCGATGATACCGCTCGCAGCGTTCACTGCCCGCGGCAGTCGTGAGTCGTGGCGCGCTGGTGCGCCATCGTTCGGCGCACGGACGCGGGACGTGGGCTAGACTGGGCCGATGTGGAACCCTTGGTTGCGCCCGCCGAGCCCCCGCGCGACTCCGATGTCGCCGCCAGCCGCTCTGCCCCGCTCGACGCCGCGCCCGCTCGGATCGTTGCCGCGCGTGGCCCTGGCGCTGGCCATGGCCGGCGCCACCGGCTGCGCAGGAGACGCCCCCCAACCCGACCCCGGCCCGCGGCCGGACTTCCAGCCGACGACCACCGTCGAAGAGCTGATGCGCGCGGTGATCGACCCCGCCGCCGACGCGGTCTGGGACGCGGTGGTCATCACCTCGACCCGGGACGGCATCGACCGGGAGGTCCCTGACAGCGACGACGACTGGCTGGCCCTGGAGCACCACGCGGTGCGGCTGCTCGAGTCGGGGAACCTGCTGCAGATCGAGGGGCGGCCGATCGCCGCGGCCGACTCGGTCTCGGAGCTGCCGGGCATCGACCTCGAGCCGGCGGACATCGCGGTGCGGGTGGCCGCGCAGTACGACGCCTGGCTGCGGTCGAGCCGCGAGCTGCACGACGCCGGGGTGGTGGTGCTGGAGGCGGCGAGGGCGCGCAGCGTCGACGCGCTGCTCGAGTCGGGAGACCGTCTCGACGCCGCGTGCGAGAGCTGCCATTCCCGCTTCTGGTACCCGCCCGACGCGGCGGAGACAGCGGCAGGAACGAACGGGGCGACGACGCCGTAGCGGTGCGATCCGCCCGCCGGGGCAAGTCCGGGGGGCAAGCGGCAGGAACGAACGGGGCGACGACGCCGTAGCGGTGCGATCCGCCCGTCTGGGCCAAATCCGGCGGCCAGCGACGCAGCGAGGCAGCGGCAGGAACGAACGGGGCGACGACGCCGTAACGGTGCGATCCGCCCGCCGGGCCAAGTCCGGCGGCAAGCGCAGGAACGAACGGCGCGCCGACGCCGTAACGGCGCTATCCGCCCGCCGGACCAAGTCCGGCGGCAAGCGACGCGGCCGAGGCAGCGGCCGGAATGAACGGGGCGCCGACGCCGTGGCGGTGCAGTCCCCCCCGGGCCAAGTCCGGTCGGCAAGCGGAGCCGCCGAGCCGGCCCCCGCGCTTCCGGCCCGGTAACTCGTTTCCATCCACGGCCGCGAGGACGGCGGGTCCGCCCGCAGGCTCCGGGACTGATCCCGGGCTCGCTCGCGAACAGTCAGGTGAGGGAAGCGAAGCCGGCGGTTCCCGCGCCGCGCCAGGGCGTCCGGAGCGGCGCGGGATGGCTCCGCCCGAGGCTACGGCTGGATCGGCGAGCCGTCCGGCCGCGTCAGCTCGGCGCAGCACATGCCGAACGTGCCGGGCGCGCGAGAGGGCTGCCCCACCGCCTTGATCTCGTCGCCGGCCTGGATCGTCTCCGGGGTCCACCCCCGCCGGCTCATGGAGACCGCCGCCCCCATCTCGATCTCCCAGTGGATGACCTCGCCGTCGTCGCCCGGCGCGTCGACGTAGAGGAACGAGTGGGGATTCCGGAACACGAACCGCGTCACCTCGCCGACCGCCTCGACCCGCTTCTCGGGGTCGTAGAAGGGCGCGCTCGCGTGGTGGGCGATGGTCGGGGCGGCCATGGCGACCAGCAATGCCGCCGCTGCAATCCACAGAATAGCTCTCACGATGTCCTCCTCGGAAACTCGAACGTCATTCGACGGCGGAGCCCCGGCCCGCCAATCGCCGCCGAACGCGACCGCAAGGTCGCGCTGCGGCTTCCGCTGGCGCCCGACCGTTCTCGCAGGTGTCCGCGCCGTTCCACGGCGCCGGACTCCAGGCCCGGCGACTGTCGCCCCACGGCCCGGCCTGCCCTTCGACAACCCTGTAGCTTCGCCACTCGCCGGCTCAAACGACTACTGGTACCTCGGAATCAGGAACCGGCGGGGATGGCCCGCCTGCTCGGCGTCGCAGCCGTAGAGCTGCAGCTTGTAGCCCTCCGGCGCAGGCAGCCATCGGGTGGTGTAGGCCACCGGCTCGCGGAGGAACATGGGGTCCTCGACGGTCAGGGTCAGCTTCAGCTCGTCGCCCTCCCGCCAGTAGCGCTCGGTCACCCGCTTCTGCTGCGACGACGGAATGCCGTTGTAGTCGTCGAAGCCGGTGATGTCGAAGACGAAGTTGACGGTCTCGACGTGCAGCGAGCCGTCCTCGTAGTACCCGGTCGAGAAGCCCTGGACCGTGAACTCGTTGGCCGGCGGCTCGCGGCCGTCGAGCCAGACGGTCCGGATCTGGTCGTCCTTCTCGTAGCGGAACAGCACCCGGTCGGGCCACTGCGTGACCTCCATCATGTAGGGGTCGTACTGCAGGGCCGGCGATGCCGAGGGGACGCAGTCGTACTTGGGGGCGATCGCCTCGTCGAATATCGACTGGAACGCGAGCCCGCGCTCGTTCAGCACCGGGAAGTTCTCGCCGGGCACCCACGGCATGCGCGCGCTGTTGACGGGCCGCACCCCGCCGCCCCCGTTCCAGACGCCGTCGAGGTGGGGCACCTCGGCCGGATCGACGCCGGGCTGGGCCGACGCCTGCGAAGCGCCGGCAGCAATCACCAGCGCGGCACCCACCGCCGTCCGCAGGAACCGGCGAGCCGTTCCCCGGCCGCGGGACTTGGTTCCGATCATGTCTTCCTCCCCCGTCTCCTCGTCGCGCCGCGTCGCCTTCGTCCGGCGCGAACGCCCTCCGCTCGATTCGTCACGTGCAGATTCTACACCGTCGCCCGACTCGTCGGCGACCCACGCCGGTTGCACGACCAGAAGTGAAGACGCCGCCGCGGACACGCGCCCACCACGTCGCCACGCCTGTCGCGACAAGCACCGGCAACGCCGCCGTGCGGACGCTGCTCGTGCGCCGCCACCGGAAGGGTCGGAAGCGCAGCCCGGTGAACCGGTCCGGGAATGGCGCCGCCGGCCGGCGCCGGTCCGGTCGGAGCAGGGTCGGCCGGATGCCGGCCTGCGAGGCGGCCGGCGGCGGGGCCAGCAGCTCGCGCCCGGGCGGTCCGCGAGGGCCCCCATCCCGGACGCCCCCGCGGCCAGCGCCGCCTCGCTGTCGCCGGTCTACGAGGCGGCCCGCCGCAGGGCGTGCAGCTCGCGCCCCAGGCAGTCCGCGAGGGTCCCCATCCCGGAAACCCCCGCGGCCAGCTCCGCCTCGCTGTTGTAGTTGGTGTTGGTGTTGATGTCGTAGGTGTACGCCGTCCCGTCCCGGTCGACGATGAACTCGACCCCCGCGACGTGGATGTCGTTGTCGGCCAGCACCCGCTCGAAGGGCCCCACGAGCGGATGCTCGAACCCCTCGACGATGCGGAACAGCGACGCCCCCGCCTCGCCGACGGGGCAGAAGGCGTCGTCGACCCGGCACGCGTCGGCCGGGCACAGCTCGAAGCCCTGGCTGGTGTCGACCTCGACGGCGTACATGAAGCGGCCGCCGACGAACTCCACCCGCGTGATGGTGGCGTCGGGCGACTCGATGTACTCCTGGAGCAGGGTCACCCCGTCCACCGACGGCTCGAAGCCGGGGCCGCGGACGTACTCGGCGAGGGCCTCGACGTCGTGGAACAGCCGCACCCCGAGGCCCTTCCCGGCGCGGTTGTGCTTGGTGATGAACGGGAGCGGCAGCGACGCCGCCGCCGCGACGATCTCCTCGTGTCCCACCACCGCCACGGTGCGGGGGGTGCGGATGCCGTGCGCGTCGAGGGCCGCGTACTGGGCGACCTTGCTGATCTCGAGCTGCAGAGCCCGGCTGCCGTTGAGCACCCGCCGGCCGTGGCGCTCGAGCCACGCCAGCACCGCCGCCGCGTACTCCGGCCCGAACCGGTGGTCCCGGGTATGGGACGAGGCGCTCATCCGGTTGTAGAACACCCCGTCGGGCGGCCGCGTCCCGAGGTCGACGACCCCGGTGTCGAGGAACCACTCGTCGAACGGCAGCCGGCGCGCGTCGAGGGCCGTGCGCAACGGCTCGACCCATTCGTCGTTCTCGTGGAGGACGTGGATTCGGCTCATGTCTGGCTCTGAAACTCGCCGCATGCGGGCTCGCTCGCCGCCCCGCCGGCCCGGGCACGCGTCGGCCTCGCGCAGGTCCGGGCCCCGGTGACGAAAGGCGCCGCCGCATTCGCGACGCGGGTTCGCCGCGGGACCTCGCGCCGGCCAACCGCCGCCTCCGGCTTCCGCCTGGCACAGTGACGAAGACTACCCTGCCACGTGCCCCGCGCAGGCACCGCCGAAACCGGCTGCATCCGGGGCGCGGTTGCCGAGCCTGCGTCAGTCACCGTCCTCGGCGCTCGACTCACCCGCCCGGAATCCCGCCGTTCGGCGCAGACCCCCGGAACCGCGGGTCACGACACCTAGAACCGCGGGTTCACGACGTTGTTGAAGATCGACCCGAACGTATAGCTGAACCCGAACGAGACACGATACCGAGAATCGGTGGCGAGCTGCCGCAGCTCGACCAGGATCTCCTCGTCGGTCAGCTCGCGCCCCGAGAGATACACCTGGTCGCGCACCAGCTCGGTGCTCGCGCTGGCGAACACCGACAGCCCCCGCACCACGCGGAACGACAGGTTCCCGAACACGGAGGTGCTGTACTTGCTCAGGTCGTTCACGTAGCTGTTGTAGCGCAGGCGGACGCGGCTGTCGCCCCACGGCTGCTCCACGTCGAAGGTGACCTCCACCTCCTGCGCGGCCAGCGTCTCCTCCATCTTTCCGAAGATGGTCTCCTCGATGTAGTCGTTGGACTCCAGCCCCATCTCGTAGGCGAACGTCAGGCTGCGACGGGACGACTCGGAGTACGGGAACACGTTGAACTCGATGCCCGGGAGCGCGCGAATCCGCCGGTCCTGGTTCAGGAACGTCGACGCGCTGGATCCCCCTCGTATCGAGGCGCCCCAGTGCTCGCCGAGGCTCTTCACGAGCTGCCCGTCCAACTGATAGCTGGTGCGCACGTCGGTGAAGTCGCCGGTGCTGAGCTGGTGCACGTTCTCCCGGTACCGGCCGTCGATCTCGGCCCGGACGATCCACTCCTCGGTGGTGCGGTTCGCCGACGCCGACCCGTTGAAGTTGCGCTGGTGTCGGGACGCCTCGCCCGACACCCGGGCGTTGGTGCTGAGCCGGAACACCCAGAAGTCCCACGGATCGTCGTCGGGCTGGGCCATCATCACGCGGAGCCCGCCGCCCGCGAAGCCCGTCCCGACCCCGCCCCGGCCGCCGGCCCCGATCTCGATGTCGCCGGCCAGCGGCGTGTCGATGATGTAGTGGAGAAAGCCGACCCGCAGCACCTGGGCGAGCCCCTCGCGCGTCTCGTCGTCGGTGTCGGTGCGGCTCTCCGAGTAGTTGTAGCGGATGCCCCGCTCCGCGAACTCCTCGAGGCCGATGAAGTCGAGCGTGTAGAGGCGCCCGCCCCCGCTGTTCTCGGTCGTGACGAGCACGTGAACCTGGGCATCGTAGCGGTCGCGCACGTAGTTGACGAAGGTGATCTCGCGCCGCAGATAGTCGAAGTCGCAGCGGTTGCAGTCGAGGAACACCCGGAGCGCCGCCGCTCCCCTTCCGGCGTCCTGGGCGGCGGCACCCGCGCCGAGGCAACACATCCAGAGTGCGCAGCCGACCCGGACGAACGTCGCCCGGCGCCCCCGTTCACGGCCCGACAAGCTCGGGCTTCCGTGCCGCCGCGCGGCCGAGACGCCAGCTCGCCGACCCCAGCCCAACCGTTCCTCCTTGCGCTTGTGATGCCGGAGGGCCGACGTCCACATCCTCGAGCGGCCCGGCCGTCCAGGGTCTGCACCGTTTCCGCCGCGCGGCCCGCGTCCGCCACGTGAGTTCGATCAGTATACGATTCGTCGGGATGCGGTGAGACAACTTCTCCCGGCCCGGCTGGCGGTTGCGGTGTCGTTCTCGGCGTCTCACCACAGCTTGGCGTGCACTTCGTGCCGGGCGGTTTCGTGAGAGTGCGCGGAGGCATGCGCTACACTAGCGTAGGAGAGAGCGACGACCAGTGCGGAGCGCTCGGGCGAGGCTCGAATCGACGCTCGCGCCGCGCTGGACCGAGTCCCTCAACCGCACACGTCAAGGCTCTCCAGCCGGCGGCTGCCCCGGCGTCGACACCGAGTGTGGGAGCGCACGCGCTTGAGCAACGACCACGCATCCCCGTCAGCGACGCCGCGACCCCGATGGGTCCGCGCCGCCGACGCCCTGACCATCCTGCTCGTGCTGGCAGCGCTCCAGGCCGCGGTCTTCGGCGGCTTCGAGATGCCCGGCCTGTCGATCCGGAACCCCTGGCGCCCCCTGCTCCTGGCGCTGATCGTCAGCGGCCTGCGCTTCTACCTGGCCGACCGGGCCTCGATTCGTCAGGGGTTCCAGCGCTTCTGCCGGTGGTTCGAGCGGGCGGACGACCGGGACGGGGACGCGCCGCGCCGGGCGCGCCTGGACGCGGTGTTCGTACGGACCTTCGACCTGCTGACCGTATGGGTCGCGTCGGTTTCGTACGCGTCGGTCGCGCTGCTGGCGCTGAGCGCGTACGACGCCACGATCGCCATCATCGCGGGCACCCTGATCAGCACCGTCGTGTGGTTCTTCACGCCGGCCCGCTTCGACGCCGACCGCGCCGTGCCGGGCCGCCCGGTTTTCCCCGTCCTGCTGCTGGTCCTGCTCGCGGCCCTGCTGTTCCGCGTCGGGCCGTTCCGCACAATGCACGGCGGCCAGGACCAAGGGCTCTACGTCGGCATGTCGAGCTACCTGCAGCGGGAGGGGACGGTCTTCATCGACGACCCACTGCCGGACGCGCTGCCGGACCGGCGGTCGCGGGAGATCTACGAGGCCGGGCTGCTCACCGACCCGCCCTTCGGGGCGGCAATGCAGCCGGGGGTGTACTACTCGCACACGCGTGGCGACTACGTCTTCCAGTTCTACCACCTGCAGTCTCTGTGGATGGCGACGTTCGCGGAGGTCTTCGGGGACGAAGCGCGGTTCCACGCACTGACGTTCTTCGGCCTGCTGAGCGTGCTCGGGCTCTGCCTGTTGACGTTCGAGCTGACCGGATCGCGGCTGGCCGTGCTGGCGGCGGGCCTGCTGCTGGCCGTCAACCCGCTGCATGCGTACTTCAGCCGGTTCCCGGTCACGGAGGTTGTCGCGCTGGGGTTCTCGTCGGTCGGGTTCTACTACTTGGCGCGGGCGTTCCGGGGCATGCGCGACTCTGCGCCGGGCGCCGCCGTCATCTCCCTCCTCGCCCTCGCAGCCGCCTCGGTGTCGCTGGTGTTCTTCGTCCGCATCACCGGGTTCCTGTACATGCCCGCCCTCGTGCCGCTGTTCGGCGTGGGGGTCTGGTGGACGCTCGAGGGCCGGTGCGGCGAGGGTCGTCGCATCGTCGGGTTCTGCGCCGCCGTGGCCGCGCTGTACGGCCTGTCGGTCCTCTACGGCCTGGCCTACTCGCCCGTCTACGCCCTGAGCGTCTACGACCGTACGTTCGGAAGGCTGCTGGGCGGCTATTGGCCCTTCTTGTCGGTGGGCGCCGCCGTCGCGCTGGTCGCGGCACTCGCCGCGGCGGCGCGAAGTCCCCACCGCCCCGCGGTGCGCCGGCTGCTGATGCTGGCGGCGAGGACGCGGCCATGGGTTTGGATGGGGACCGCGGCGGTCGCGGCGGCGATCCTCGGAAGCCTCTACCAAGCGTACCTGATCGGGTTCACCGACCGCCATGCCGGAGACGCATTCCTCACGCAGTTCGGCATCGTAGGCGCCGGCGCCGGCATCCTCCTGCAGTCGGGAGCCGCGGCGTGGCTGCTGTACGCGACGCCTCTGCTGGTCGTGGTTCTCGTCTGGGGAATGCACCGGCCCAATCGCTCGGCCGCCGAAGTGCTGCTCTACGTATTCGTCGGCGTCTGTCTCGCCGCCAACGTCGTGTTCCACGTTCCCGTCATCTACCGACACTACTACTATGCCAGGTACCTGCTCAGCGAGGCCGTGCCCTACAGCATCGTCCTCGCCGTCACCCTCACCGCACTCGCGGAGCCGAGCGCCTTCCGCCGGCTGGGCGTCGCTGCCATCCTCGCGGCGATGCCGTTTCACCTCTACTTCACCGCCAAGCAGATGCCCGTCAGGCACGGGCTGCAGCCCTACGCGGTCCTGAGCCGGGTCGCCGACCGGGTGGGAGAGGGCGTCCTCCTGCTGGACGTCGACGGGTTCGGCGGCCGCCGCCTGCACACCCGGCTCCAGACGCCGCTGAGCCTGTACTTCGGCACGCGCGTGTTCCCCTACGCATCGGAAGACCTGGACGCCGTCGTGCAGTCGTTCGAGGGTGCCCTGGGCGCCAACCTGTGGCTGCTCTCCAATACGCTCAACGGTCATCCGGGATTGCGCCTCAGCGAGACCTTCCCCTACCGCGACCACCGCATGGATCGCGCGGGCACGATTCCCACCACCATCAACGAGCGCTACTGGGACCAGACGCTGTTCCTGTACCGGCAGCGCGAGGTCTGCGCGGCGCCGGACTGCGAGCTACGGCTCCGCGACGGAGCCCTCTATTCCCTGGGTCACGGCTACATCTACCATCGGAGGATACTCGGCACGGGTTGGTACGGTGCGGAGGAGCGCCACGCTTGGTCCGGGCCGCTGGCGACGCTGACGCTTTCGCGAAGGTGGTTCCCGTCGGGCCGCTGGCCGGCAGCGATGCGCCTGGAGATGAGGGCGTTCGCGGCGTCGCCGGAACATCCCGTGACCGTGACCGCCCGGTCGGGCGGCGTGGAACACGTGATCCCGTTCGACCACGGCCGAACCGTGGTGCAGGAAGTGCCTCTCGCCTGCACGGCCTTCCGTGACGACTGCACCGTCGAGCTGGAGATCGACGGGGCGCGCTCGCCGCGAGAAGTACGCCGTGACGTGCGCGGAACGCAAGATGCGCGCACGCTGGGCGTCGCCGTCAACCGTATCGGGTTCAGCTTCTGAACGAACGGCGGCCACCATTCACTGCCTGGTGATCCAGAAGTGACAGTCTTCGTATCCGTGCTCCTGGGCCTGCCGGTCGACCTCGATAAGCCGGCAGCCGGCTTCGGTCACCAGACTCTGCACGTCGGGACGCGCGAGGCCGTGCATCTCCATCACCGCCTCGCGGGAAGCCAGTCGGCTCTGGATGCGGTCGGTCAGGTACTGCCATCGCTGCCACGCGCGAGCACGCCACGAAGCGCTCTGCGCCGTCGCGGGCACGGGCGCCGGCGCGTGCGCGGAGCGAGCGATCCTGGGACCCTGACCCTCGACGGGAACCCGTTCCCGCCCCCCGTCGACGCGGCAACGCACGACCGCCCCCTCCGATCCCCGCTGCCGGAACCAGCACACGTGCTCCTGGACCATGTCGAGCTCGAGCAGGTAATCGCCGTTCTCCTCGGGCAAGGTGATCCAGGCATCGAGGGTCACCCGCTGTCCGGGTTCCAGATCCCGGCCCAGGGCGGTCCGCATGGCGTCGAGCCGCCAGTAGAACTCGTCTCCCGGCAGCGCCAGGTGACCGCCGAGCCAGACCCGCAGGCCCCCGTCCGACTGGCCCAGGCAGGGCCAGGTGCCGTCGCCCGCGTTCTCCACATCGACGCGTAGCGGCACGAGTTCGCCGGCCCGACCGGTCAGGGAATCGCTCGCGGGCCGGATGCGGGCCCGGCAGGCGGACGGCTCCAGGGGCCAGCGGGGAACGCTCTGCCGCGCCGGCCCCACCGGTTCGCTCGAATCGACGTCGTAGCTCGGCACCTGGAACACGAGGGCCCCCGACGGGGCCAGGACTCGCATGAACTCCCGGACGTAGCCGCGCGCGATTCCGGGCTTCATGTGCTGCAGCACGAGGAGGGAGCACACGAACGTGAAGGTCGCGTCGCCGAAGCGGCGGAGGTCCCCCCGGCGATTGACGTGGTAGCGGCATCGGTTGCCGTGCCGGTTGAACCGGCGGGCGTTCGCGATCATCGAGCGGGCGATGTCGACGCCGTCGACAGTCTCGAAACGCGCGGCGAGCGCCTGAGTCAACCGGCCCGGGCCGCACCCGAAGTCGAGCGCCCTCGCGCGAGGGACTTCGATGCCGAGTTCGGCCGCGCGATCGAGCAGGTTGCCGACCACGACCTCGCCGTTCTGAAAGAAGTCGTCGGGCGACCAGCGTCCGTCGCTCTTGTCCTTCCACGTCAACGCGGCCCAGAAGGGATCCTCTCTACCGAACTGTTCCCAGTGACGCCGGAGCTTGCGGAGCATTCAGCATGTCCCTTCACGTGTAGCCTTTGGATCGACCTCGGCGTAGCAAACCCGAAGTGCAGGAGGCTCGTCGGCGCGTCGATGATGCAGAGATCGCGGATGGCCGCGCGGCCGGGCGTGGGACTCCACGACGGCCTCGATGACGTAGTCGCGGTGGGCCCGGGTGTGGATACGACGGGACCTCGCGGGGCGCACCAGTGAGCGAGCCCACCGCCGGGCCTCCCTGGCAGGCCTGGTTCCGGTCAGTCGGTTGAGCGCAACGACTACCGCCAGTGACGACCGCGCCAGGAGCCTGGCCGCGACCGGTACGGCCGACGACCACCGGAGGCCGGCCACTTGTATCATGGCCCCGGTGCTCGATCAACCGGGCGACAGCGGCCCAGCGGCCCGCGACCGGCTCGGACTTGGGCTACACTAGCTTGGCAGCGTTGCCCGCGGCTCCGTTCGGCGACATCGACGCCCTGTTGCGGGAAGTTCCCCTCGCCTGCGCCATCCGCGCCGACCTGAGCACGGCGCAACTGGTTGTCGACAGGGCGCGCACGCCGCGCGGTGGGCAGGGCGAGCCCGACAGCCGCCAGCTCGGCGTCGCCCTGTCACGCATCGGGTTTGGGTACTGAGGACGGGGCCGTGAAGCTCATCATCCAGATTCCCTGCTTCAACGAGGCCGCCACCCTGCCCGCCACGCTCGCCGACCTTCCACGGAGCGTACCCGGCTTCGACGAGGTCGAGTGGCTCGTCATCGACGACGGCAGCAGTGACGAGACGGGGCGGATCGCCCGCGACCACGGCGCCGACCACGTCGTCGGGCACACGTCGAACCAGGGCCTCGCCCGAGCGTTCATGACCGGGCTCGACGCCTGCCTCCACCACGGGGCCGACGTGATCGTCAACACCGATGCCGACAACCAGTACAAGGCGACCGGCATCCCTGCCCTCGTGGCCCCGATCCTCGACGGCTCCGTGGACATCGTGGTCGGCGAGCGGCCCATCCGCATCATCCGGCACTTCTCGCCGGTCAAGAAGGCGCTGCAGAAGCTCGGGAGCTGGGCCGTCCGCATGGCCAGCAAGACCGCCATCCCCGACGCCCCCAGCGGCTTCCGCGCCATCAGCCGCGCCGCCGCCCAGCGGCTCGTGGTGTTCAGCGACTACACCTACACCCTGGAGACGATCATCCAGGCCGGGCACAAGAACATCGCCATCACCTCGGTCCCCGTCGAGGTCAACGAGGAGTTGCGGCCATCCCGCCTCGTCACCAGCGTACGAGCGTACGTGACCCGCAGCATCGTGACCATCGTCCGGGTCTTCATCATCTACCGCCCGTTCCGCTTCTTCACGACCCTCGCGGCGGTGTGCTTCCTCGCGGGCTTCGCCATCGGCGTCCGGTTCATGGTGTTCTACCTGAGCGGCGACGGCTCGGGGCACGTCCAGAGCCTGCTCCTCGCCACCCTGCTGATGGGGGCGGGTTTCCAGCTCTTCGTGGTGGCCTTCGTCGCGGACCTGCTCGCCGCCAACCGGAAGCTGCTCGAGGAGCTGCTGTACCGGGCGCGCATCGCCGACGGCGGCGCCCGGGGAAAGGACCCGGCGGGCGGCCCGTGAGAATCTCCGGGGGCCGGAGCGAGCAGGGCGTCGTCTTCGGCAACACCTACGACAAGTACGGGTCGCGCAACCCCATGGTGCGCGCGTTGATGCGCGGCTTCACGCGCGGCCTCGAGGCCTTCTTGGACCGCGCCGCCCCGGCGTCCATCCACGAGGTGGGCTGCGGCGAGGGGCACTGGGGGCTGCGCTGGGCCCGCCGCGGCATCCCCTACCGGGGCACCGACTTCTCGGCCGGGGTCATCGACTACGCCCGTGCGAACGCCCGCGACGCCGGCGTCGATCCGGACATGTTCTCGGTCCGCAACGTCTACGACCTATCGCCGGAAGCCGACGGGGCGGACCTCGTCGTCTGCTGCGAGGTGCTCGAGCACCTCGAGGACCCGCGGACGGCGCTCGCCCGGCTGGAGGCGGCGGCCGGCCGGCACCTCATCCTCAGCGTGCCCCGCGAGCCGCTGTGGCGGGTGCTGAACGTGCTGCGCGGCGCGTACGTGGCCGACCTCGGCAACACGCCGGGACACGTGCAGCACTGGTCGCGCCGCGGGTTCGCGCGATTCGTGGCCGGTGCCGCCCCCGCGTTCGAGGTCGTCGACCACCGCGCCCCCCTGCCGTGGACCCTGCTGCTCTGCCGGCGGCGGACAGGCCGGGCCTGAGCCCGGGGGCGGACCGCCGACACGGCACCCAGCAGGCGCACCGCGAGACCCGACGCGCCCATGACCGAGACGACCCGAACGTGGTTCAGGCGTGCGGGAACGGCGCTTGCCGTCGTGGGCATCGCTTGGGTGGCGATGCGTTTCCGGGGCTACGGCGCCGCGCTCGCGCCGGCCGACGTCCCCGACCTCGTCTGGGCGTGCGCGGCAGGGCTGGCCTTCGCGTACGCGGCAGCCGACATCCTGCTGGCCCTCGCGTGGCGAGCCCTGCTGCAAGGTCAGGGAACGACGGCGGGCGTGGTCTGGTCCATCCGGACCCATGGCGTGTCGCAGCTCTCCAAGTACCTCCCCGGCAACGTGATGCACCTGGCCAGCCGCCAACTTCTGGGGGCGTCCGCTGGCGTGCCGCACGCCGTCCTAGCCCGGTCGTCGCTGCTCGAGCTGGCGGGCCTCGCCTCCGCCGGCCTACTCCTCGGCCTGATGGCGTTGCCCCTCGTGGAGGTCGGCCCGTTCCCGCGGATCACGCCGGCGGCCGGCGCGGCCATCGTCCTGCTCGCCCTCGCCGCGGCCCGGGTCATCGCGGGGGCCCGGACCGCACGGGTGCTCGGCTGCCACCTGCTGTTCCTGCTCGTCGCTTCGGCGAGCTTCACCACGCTGCTGTTCCTGCTCGCCCCCGGTTCCGGCAGCACCCTCCCGTGGGCGGCCGGCTGCGGTGCCTACGCCGCCGCGTGGCTCGCCGGCTTCATCACCCCCGGCGCCCCCGCTGGGCTGGGCGTGCGCGAGGCGGTCCTCTTGATCCTGCTGGACGGCCACGCCGCCGAGCCCGACCTGTTGTCGGCGGTGGTGCTGAGCCGCGCGGTCACCGCCCTCGGCGACACGCTCTTCTTCGGCATCGCGTGGGCCCTCCGGGGGGAACGGACGGAGGGCCGAAAGTCCACGTTAAGCGGCGCATGACCCTGGAGGGTTGTCGGCCCAGGCGGCGCAGAGGGGAACGATTACGGGACAACGCCGCGCGCTCGGCGCGACCGCCGCGGCAAAGCGGCTCACCGGCGCTTCCCACCGCACGCCCGGCCGGAAGCGGCTCCGGGCGGGCGGGTCGGCTGCACCGCGGATACCCTCTGAGAGCAGACGATTCACGGCGCTCTGATCGAGGGCATGGTCATCTCAAGAATCTGACGTGCACCCCCCGGACAAGGGTGCACGTCAGATTCGTGAGATGACTGTCAGGCGGCCTTGGCGGCTCGTCGTTCCCAGAAATCCTCGAAGCGGCCGCTGAGCTTGCAGCACCGCAGGGCGATGATGGCGTTGGCCCCGGCCACCGTCCAGTGCATGCCGGCGCGCTTGAGCCGGGCGCCGATGGCGTCCTTGCA
>JAJEEA010000412.1 GCA_022821235.1 Vicinamibacteria bacterium | reverse complement strand
CCCCGGCGTCGCGGCTCGAGTCGCTGCTCGTGGTGTCGAGCGACGTGCCCGGCGCGTCGGTCTTCCTGAACCGGCGGTTCCTCGGGACGACGCCGTTCGAGGCGGTCGAGCTCGAGCCGGGGCGCCACCGGCTCAACGTCTCGGCCGAGGGCTACGAGGGCTTCGCCCGGGACATCGAGATCGGCGACGAGCCGGTGTCGGTCGACGTGCGGTTCCGCCAGGTCCGGCTCGACGCCCGCGTCGAGGTCGTCCACCGGCACCGGTTCGGCTCGTGCAGCGGAACGCTGCGCGCCGACCTCGCGGGCCTCCACTACGAGACCGACGGCGACGACGCGTTCTCCATCCCGTTCGCCGAGCTCGAGGAGCACGCCGTCGACTACCTGGAGCACACGCTGACCGTGAAGCGCCGCGGCGGGCGCACGTACAACTTCACCGACGAGCAGGAGACGGCCGACGCCCTGTTCGTCTTCCACCGCGACGTCGAGCGGGCCCGCGACCGCCTCGCGGACGCGCAGTGACGACCCGCTGCCCCTGGGCCGGGTCGGACCCCCTCTACCTGCGCTATCACGACGAGGAGTGGGGCGTCCCGGTCCACGACGACCGGCACTTCTTCGAGATGCTGGTCCTGGAGGGGGCGCAGGCCGGCCTCGCCTGGATCACGGTCCTGCGCAAGCGCGAGGGCTACCGGGCCGCGTTCGACGGCTTCGACCCCGCCGTCGTGACCGGCTACGATGATCGGCGGGTGGCCGCCCTCCTCGAGAACCCGGCCATCATCCGCAACCGGCTCAAGATCGAGTCGGCCGTCGGCAACGCCCGCGCCTTCCTGCGGGTCCAGGCCGAGCACGGCAGCTTCGACCGCTACGTCTGGCGTTTCGTCGACGGACGCCCGCGGCAGAACCGGTGGCGCACCCTGGCCGAGGTCCCCGCCGAGACGCCCGAATCGCGGGCGATGAGCCGCGACCTCAAGCGCCACGGCTTCCGCTTCGTCGGTCCCACCATCTGCTACGCGTTCATGCAGGCGACGGGCTTGGTGAACGACCACCTTGCCGACTGTCCCCGCCACGCGGCGCTGGCGCGGTAGCGCCAATCACACGGCCAATCCACGGCATACGTCGGTTTTGACGTACGTCAGAATTGACGTATAATGGCCGGCGGGAGGGGCTCATTCTGTGCAGATCAACCCCGGCGGACGCCTGGACCCCAAAGACGTCGTCGGTCGAGATCGGGAAATCGACAGGTACTGGCGTGTTCTGCAGCGCCAAGGGCTGCTCCTGTCTGCGGAGCCACGCATCGGCAAGACCCACATCCTGCTCAAGATGCGCGAGGAGTGCCGACGTGGCTACTTGCCCTTCTACCAGGACCTCGAGGCGGTCCACTCGATAGCGGATCTCGTCCGCTCGGTCTACGGCACCGTCGAACAGTCCTTGAGTACGCTGCCCAATGTCAAGGCCTACGCGGCCAAATGGTCCACCCTACTGCCCAAGAAGATCGCCGGCATCGACGTGCCGACTGCCGACGCGACTTGGCAGGTCCTCCTCGCTGAGGCATTCGAAAGCCTCATTAACCTTGCCGACGGCAACACGCGCATCCTCATGTTGTGGGACGAGTTTCCGCTGATGCTCCACAACCTCCAACGGAGGGCGGGACCCGATACCGTCATTCACCTGCTGGACCACCTGCGCGCCTTGCGGCTTGCCCGGGCCGACCGTCTGCGTTTTCTGTTCACCGGCTCGATCGGTCTCCACCTCGTGCTTCGGTCCCTGCGCGAGGCAGGAAACACCAACGACCCGGTAAACGACATGGCGTCCCTGACCGTCCCGCCCATGGGTCAGCCGGATACCCGCGAACTCGCGACTGCACTGCTTCGCGAGACCGGTGCCGTTCCGGCGGCTATCCCCCGTTTGGCCTCCGAGATAGTTAAGCGCGTAGGCGGTTTCCCGTATTACGTCCACCATGTCGTCGACCAGTTGGACCAGCTCAGACGGCCGCCGGAAGTTGGAGGATGTGTCCGTCACCGTAGACCATCTCGTCCACGATCCCCACGACCCCGCGAATCTCAACTACTACATCACCCGTCTGTCGTCGTACTATACCGAAGACCAGCGGGCGCTCGCCCTCCTTGTCCTTGACACCATGGCCCGCGCACCGCCGCCGGTACCCGTTCCGGAACTTCTCAATCTGTGCAAGCATCAAGACCCGTCGTTGGCGAGTGAGCAACTTCGAGAGACACTGACCATCCTGTCCGAGGACCACTACATCGAACCTACGAAGCGCGCGATCGGAGTAGCGTACGGTTTCCGTTGGCCTCTCGTCAAGGCGTGGTGGAAGGAGAAGAGACCATGAGACAGGGGACGCTGCGCGGTTCACGCTATAGTCCGGGAAACATGAACCAGGAGTCCCTGGAGGCCCTTTTCGTCGGCCGTCAGGACGTAATGCAAGACGTGCTGTCCCGCGTTACGACATCGATTCAAGGTTCCCAGAAGCACTACATTCTCGTGGTTGGCCCAAGGGGGTCGGGCAAGACCCACCTTCTCGCCCTCGCCTACCACCGTCTGATGGCCTCTTTCAAGGCCCTCGACGCCGGTCGTGACCGGGTCGTCACCGCCTTGCTCAACGAGGAAGAGTGGGGCGTCACGTCCTACCTGGACCTCGTTGTTCGTATCTTGAAGGCCATCGCAGAACAAACGCCGGAACTCCATGCCCAGATTGCCCACATCCACGACAAGTTCTCGAAAGACTCGGCGGATGCCGAGGACCTCGCGATCAGGCTGCTTCGCAAACATTGCGAGGGCAAGACTCTTCTGCTCCTCTGCGAGAACCTGGTGGATCTGTTTCACGGCCTGGGTGATGAAGGGCAGAAGCGATGGCGGGCCGCCATTCAGGAGGACGGGAACTGGGCGATTGTGGCGACAACTCCCCAACTCTTCGCTTCCTTGAGGTTACAGGACAACCCTTTCTACGGTTTCTTCACCATCCGCGCGCTTGAGAAAATCGACCTCGAGACGGGGATCGCACTACTCGCCAAGAAGGCCGTCCACGAAAACAAGGCGGATTTGGCGGACTTCCTCCGTACCCCCCTCGGTCGGGCGCGGGCGCGGGCGGTCCACCACTTGGCCGCCGGCAACCACCGTGTCTACGTCGTGCTGTTTGACTTTCTTGACAAAGAGTCCCTTGATGAGCTGGTCGAACCCTTCATGCATATGGTCGACGACCTCACCCCGTACTACCAGGACAGAATGCGTCAACTTCCCCCGGCCCAACGTAAGATCATCGAGTGTTTATGCCTCGCGGGAACACCGACGACCGTCAAGGAAATATCGACGTTCTGCCTGATGTCCCAGCAAACCGCCGCCAAGCAGATCGCCGAACTGGCGGCCGCGGGATTTGTCGACCGTAGCCGCTCAGGACGTAACACCTTCTGTGAACTCTCAGAGCCACTGATGCGCATCTGCATCGAAGTGAAGGACAATAGGACGCGGCACATCCGGCTGTTCGTCGAGTTCCTTCGTCACTGGTTCACGTCCCGGGAGCTGGAGCGGCGTCATGCGGGGTTCGAGCCCGACGCGTCTCTGGCCGATCTGGACCGCGTTCACGTCAGGGAGGCGGTTAGATGCTCTCTTGAGGATCGGAAGGAGCCGTTCATTGATGCGCTTCACGTTGAAGCCAAGCGCTGTCGGGATGTCGGCGACTTCCGGGGTCTTGCGACGATCCAGGAAACTTTAGTGCGGGACGGTGGGAAGGCGGGAGATTACGGCGCGTGGGTGTACGCCCTTGTAGAAGCGGGCGACGGGGAGTCGGCGGTAACAGCCGGACGGGAGGCTGTCAAAATACACCCCGGCGACGCGCGGCTCCTGTTCCGTCTTGCAGGCGCATACTTCGTGGCGAAACGGTTTAGCGACGCGCTCGCCGCCATCGACGAGGCAATCGTTCTGGGTGAACGACGGGCTCACCATTGCATTCGCGCGGACATTCTGCTGCGCCTCAAGCGGTTCGAGGAGGCGATCGAGGAGGCCGAGGCAATTCTGAATGACGAGCCAGAGCATTGGCACAGCATCGACCAGATCGTCAGGGCCTTGGTTGGCCTGGGGCGCGTCGCGGACGCCGAGGCTCGTGTGGGGGAGGTCGTTCGGCTTGCGCCGTCGGAACCGGGCGCGCTGCTCGCGGCGGCCAGATTCCATATCTCGCAACGCCAGATGGGTCGGGCCCGGGAATTGGCGGACAGGGCGGTGACCATTGATGGGGACCACCAGGGTGCTCGTCAGTTGCGGGGCTTTCTCTTGTTCGACATGGCGGACTACCGTGACGCGGCGCTGGACCTGCGGGTGGTCGCCGCTGGTCACGCGCGCTCGGTTCGCACCCACTGTCGACTGGCCGACGCCTTGCTTTGGTCGGGGGAGTTCAAGGAGGCAATCGAGATCGCGGAGCATCTGCTTGAAATTGATCCGGGACACGATCACGCATACTTGGTTCGTGGATGTGCTCTCGTGGAACTGGGGTGCCGGGAGGAGGCGATGGCCGCCTTCGATAGACTCCTTTTGGCGAACCATGGACGGTCGTTGTTGATCGCTGCCTCTTATGCGCGGCGGAGCGGCGACTACACGGCCGCCGGGAGATACCTCGATCGCGTCAGCGAACTTGAACCGGGCAACCGGAAACTCTGGGTGGAGCGTTCTTGTCTTTACATCGAGTGCGGCGCAATCGACGCGGCGGTACAGAGCGCGGCGCGGGTGGGACGGCTTCCGGGTGGAACTCTCTTGGGGCGGCTGCTTGCGGCACAGGCAATTGCCGCGGGCGAGCCGCTGGGCGTGGCGCTGGAGACGATCGGCGTTTGCATCAACGCGGACCTCTGGGAGGGCGAACGGGTCCATCAAAAGGCGATGGTCGGGATATTGACTACGTCGGTGCGCAACTTCGGTCCACGGTATCTTCCTGCGGGCTTGGTGAAGCTGAAGGATTTGTTGTCGAATTTGCTTCAGAAGGGGGTGTTGGGTGCGATCCTGACAGACCTGCTGATCGAGAATGTGAACCGGTTCGAAGGTTCTCTGGAGGAGTGGGAGAACGCTCTGGAGGAGCTGGCCTTGGGGTTGGCGGACCAGGCGGACTGCGAGATCCCGCTTGCGATGCTTCATGCGGCGGTCACATACGCCAGGACGGGTGACGAAGGGAGGCTCTTGAGGCTACCGCTCGAACAGCGGCAATTGCTGCGGGAGGTGCTGCCGGGGGGCGCGGGCAAGGGTGGGCTGGAGAGGCGGCGTAGCAGGCGGGCGGGGCCGCGTGCGGAGCGTGGGGGGATGCGGTCGTCGGGGGCTGTGCGGGGGGCGTCGGGTGCCTGAGCGATGCGGTGGCGGGGGTGGGGTACTTGGGGTTGGGACCGTACCAGGCGGCCGGGGTTCGGGGCGTAGCGTTTGTGAGCACCGACGGGTAGTGTCGGCCGGTGTTTCACGTAGGCGGGGAACGCGGTTGGGGGCCGGATCTCAGTGGCGGCTCCCGCGCGTTTTCGGCCCGCCAGCCTCACCCTTGCCCCGCCCGTCCGGCCGGTCCCTGTCCCGCCCCCACGCCGGCCAGCGCCGGGCTTGGCGCGTGCGTCTGTCGCCAGCGTGGTGGTCGCGGACTCCAAGCGGGAGGGTGTCCGCTCGTGCTCGTGCAGCGGCGGGGGCGGGTCGTTGTGGCAGTGCGGCGCTCTCCCGGCTACCTCGACACCACCAGCAGGACGCCGGCGACCACGACGGCCGAGCACCCCAGGGACCAGGCGGACAGGGCCTCGCCGGCGAGGAAGTAGCCCAACACCAGGGCGATGACCGGGTTCACGTAGGCGTAGGTTGCGGCCTTGGCGGGGACCGACGCCTTCAGCAGCCAGAGGTAGCAGCCGTAGGCCACCGAGCCGAAGGCGGCGACGTAAGCCCAGGCCCCGAACGCGCCCGGCGAGATGGCGCCCCAGTCCAGCTCCCGCAGTTCGCCGGCCGCCGCCGAGAGGGCCAGCAGCACCGCGCCTCCGCCGAGCATCTGCATGCCGGACGAGAGCGCCTGCGAGTGCGGCTGGGGGACGTGGCGGGAGCAGATCGAGCCCGCCGCCCAGAGGAGGCTCGCCACGACGATGGCGCCGGCGCCGATGGGGTCGAGATCGCTTGCGCCCGCCGCATCGGCCGGGTTGACGAGCAGTGCGACCCCGGAGAACCCGAGCACGAGCCCCACGACCACGCGGCCGGCGGGGCGCTCGCCGCCGGGCCGCCACCAGTCGCCGAGGGCGACCCAGAACGGCACCATCGAGACGAGGAGGGCGCCGAGGCCCGACGGCACGCGCTGCAGGGCCCAACTGACCCCGCCATTTCCGCCCGCTGCCATCAGCACCCCGACGAGGCCGGTCATCGCCCAGTCGCGGGCGGTCGGCCGCACCGCACCCTGCCGCAGGCCCCAGGCTGCGAACACGAGCCCGGCCGCCACGAAGCGCACGCCGGCCATCAGGAACGGCGGAATCTCGGCCACCCCCCAGCGGATGGCCAGATACGTCGAGCCCCAGATGACGTAGACGGCCGCGAACGCGGCCACGAGGGCGACGGGGGAGGGACGATTCGTCAATCAGACCTCGCTTCAGCGGCGCATGGCGAGGCCCCGCGTCGCGCCGTGAGCGGTGGGGCGCCCGCCTGACAACAGCGCGGGGGCATCGACACGACCGCGCCCTTCATCCCGACCTCCCGTGAGCGGCGGGGCGGCCGCCTGACAAGGCGCGGAGGGATCACGGGCTTGTTCAAGCCTCCTCCCCCGGTCTGGCCGCCGCGAAGAGTCCGGCCAGCAGGTCCAGCTTCTCGGTGACTTCATCCGGGATCGATTCGGGATCGGCGAAATCGACCAGCCGGTGCAGCTCGCTGTTGCGCAGCAACATGGCGTGGCCGAGCCGGTCGGCCAGCCTGCGGAAGAACTCCTCGGCGAAGTCGCCGAGCTTGATGCCGCCGGTGCTGGACGCCCACACGAGGCGCGACGCGTCGGCGTCGAGGCCCTGCCAGGTCGTGAAGTCCCGGGTGCGGCCTGAGAATACGCGTTCCAGGATCAGCTCGGCGAGAACCGCGTCGATCTCGTTCTCGAACCGTCCGAACAACGGCATGTCCGAGTACTCGCCCGCCGCGCAGGCTCTCAGGACTTCGGGGGTGACGAAGTAGTTCTCGCATTCGTAGCGACGCCACCAGGCGATCCGCAGTCCGCCCTCTTCCACGTCGGGCCGCTCCCGGCCGTCGCTGTCCAGGATGGCGAGGCCGACGAGGCCCGGCACGAGGGCGCGCAGCGCGAAGAAGTGCTGTCGCGGGGTCACGCCGAACCCGCCCTCGACCCGTTCCAGCTCGGCGTCGAGGTCCGGGCCCGGGAAGTTGTCCTGTACGCAGAAGGCGTTGGTCCGTTCGTCCCAGCCGTCGTCCGCGGGATGACCCAAGCGGCGTGCGAGCGCGCGCAGCATGTCGAGGTCGGTGCGTCCTTCGACGTAGAGCACGTAGCCCCGCTGCCTCGCCCTCAGGTAGTGCTCGGCGCCGTAGTGCTTCAGGGCGTTGCGAATGTCGGCCTTCGCCGCGAGGTCGTCGGCCCGCCCGTGCAGCAGCAGCGTCAGGTTGTGGTCCAGCGCCTCGTCGAGAAGCACCTCGGAATGCGTCACCAGGATCACCTGCGACCCCTGCCTCGCGGCAATCTCGCGGAGCAGCACGTAGACCTGCTTCTGACGGAGGATCTCGAGGTGGGCGTCGGGCTCGTCTATCAGCACCACGCTGCGCCGATGGGAATGGAGATAGGCGAAGATCAGCAGCATCTGCTGAAGGCCCCGTCCCGCGAGCGCGACGTCGAGCGACTCCTTCACGTCGTCCTGGCGATAGAACAGGTTGATGCTGCCGCGCGTGGTCTCCTGCGGCCGGCCGAGGCGGACCGAGAACAGACGCTCCATCAGCGCCGCGATGCGATCCCAGTCTTCCGGAGCTTCCTTGTCGACTAGCAGGCACAGGTTCCGCAACACCTGCGCGGTCTGCCCCTGACCCAGCAGCACGTCGATACGGCCCGGCTGGAGGATGGGCTCCTCCGTCTCCAGACCCGACATCGGGTACAGCAGCTCGACGCCGAGCCCCGCCGCGGCCGCGATCAGCGCCGGTCGGTCGAGGGTCGCCTCGTCCGGCGTGCAGTAGATCAGCTCGTCGCCCTGGTTGCGGAAGCGCATGGTGACCGGCTCGACGGCGTTCCCGTGCGACAGGCCGACGGTGATCACGAGGGGGACATCCCGGTTGCCGCGGCGGACGTTCGTGTCGTGCCAGAAATAGCGGGTGCGCCGTACGGGCACCGCGACGATGTTCAGCCGGTTGATCGACGTCGAGGTGCGTTCCTTCGGGGGCGCCTTGCCCTTGCTGTCGTACCAGGTCTTCACCGCCTGCGACCAGAGCGCGATGGCCTGGATGGCGGTGGTCTTGCCGCAGTTGTTGGGGCCGATCAGGACGGCGGGGTGATCCAGCTCGATGCGCTGCCGGTCGCCGAAGCGCTTGAAGTTCTGAATCTCCAGGTAATGCAGCAGCCTCATGCCGCGTCCTCCCGGCCTTGCCCGCCCTCCGCGCGTGCTCCGGCTCGCCCGCCCGTCGTCGCCTGCGGCTCCGCCGGGCGCCCAACCAACCCGCCAGGAGTCCGCGCCGTTCTACGGCGCGAACTCCTACCCCACGTTGACGACGGCGCGGGTGCTGCGGTGGCGGTCGACGACCTCGCGGCCGAGGCGCTTGCTCAGGTACACCTTCGACGCGCCCGGGTCGCCGGGACGGGTCTCGAGCTTGATGACGTCGAACTCCAGGTGGTCGAGAGTGCTGCGCATGGCGTAGAAGCGGTTCTTCGTCTTCACGACGACCTCGTCGAACCCGTTGTCGAGGGCCCACGACTCCTGCTGCTCGGTCAGGGCGCGGAAGAACCCCCGGCCCCGCCAGTCGCGGCGGGTGCCCCCGATCCAACTGTAGAGGACCTTGCGGCCGTCGAAGCGGACGCAGTCGGCGAGCCGGGCCACGAGGTCGGCGAGCCTGGCGTCGGTCTCGCGGCGGCGCAGCTCGTGCGACACCTTGAACGCCACCGGAACCACCGTGCCGGGATCGTCGGGCAGCGCCGCCTCGGCCATGACGATCTGGTGGTCGCGGTCGCCGAGCCTCGCCACGACCTCGGACGAGGTCTTGCGGCGCGGGAACTCCCCGAAGAACTCTTCGATGTACTGAATCTCCAGCGCGCCCTGCTGCAGCCCGTACTGTCTGATGTGATACTCCATCGGCGGCGAATCAGCGATCATACATCCCCATGCCCGAGCTGCCCGACGTCACCGTGTACGTGGAGCAGCTCCGGCGCCGCGTCGCCGGCGAGCCGCTGCGCCGGGTGCGGCTCGGCAGCCCGTTCGTGCTGCGCTCGGTGGACCCGCCCCTCGACGCGGCCGAGTCGCGGACGGTGCGGTCGGTCGACCGGCTCGGCAAGCGCATCGTCATCGGCCTCGAAGGGGACCTGTCGCTGGTCATCCACCTGATGATCGCGGGCCGGCTGCGCTGGCGGCCGCCCGGCGCCCCCATTCCGCGGCGCCGGGGCCTCGCGGCGTTCGACTTCCCGGGCGGCACGGTGCTGTTCACCGAGGAGGGCGGCACGAAGCGCGCGTCGCTGCACGTGGCCGGCGGCGCCGACGGGCTGCGCCGGCACGACCCCGGCGGGCTGGAGGTGCTCGAGGCGGACGCCACCGCGTTCCGGGCGCGGCTGACCGGCGAGAACCACACCGTCAAGCGGGCCCTGACCGACCCGAGGCTGTTCTCGGGCATCGGCAACGCCTACTCCGACGAGATCCTGCACGCGGCCCGGCTCTCGCCCCTGAAGTGGACCCGCCGGCTCACCGATGCGGAGATCGCGCGGCTCTTCGAGGCGGCGCGCGAGACCCTCGCGGGGTGGACGGAGCGGCTGCGGCGCGAGACCGGCGACCGCTTTCCCGAGAAGGTCACGGCGTTCCACGAAGGCATGGCGGTGCACGGCCGCTACGGCCGGCCCTGCCCCGCGTGCGGGGCGCCGGTCCAGCGCATCGTCTACGCCAGCAACGAGGCCAACTACTGCCCGCGCTGCCAGACCGGCGGCCGGCTGCTTGCCGACCGGTCGCTGTCCCGGCTCCTCGGGAGCGACTGGCCCCGCTCGCTCGACGAGCTGGACGAGCTGACCGCGTCCCGGCGCCCGCCGGACCCGGGCGCCGGGTGATTCGGTTGCGTGGCCAATCGTGCAGGCCGTGGCCTGCTATTCGGACGTGCACGTCGGCTGTGATATGTTTCTCGCAATGGACGCGATTTGGATACAGGCTGCCGCCGCCGCCATCGCGGCGACCGCGACCATAGCCGGGGTGTTCTTCGCGGCGCGCCAGGACGCGCGTGCGGCGCGAACCGAGCTGCAGCAGTCGATCGAGCGGTTCATCAGTCCCAAGCTCGACGCCATGGATGCCCACATCAGGCATCTGGACGACAAGCTGGAAGGCGTCTCTCAAGAGGTCGGCAGGCTCGACCAGAAGGTCGGCAGGCTCGACGACAAGGTCGAACAGCTCGGCAGAGATGTTGCGGTCCTCGGCAAGGACGTTGCGTTCCTGCGTGGACGGCAGGAAGAGCGGGACCGGGCGTCGTCCTGAGTCGGCCCGGTCGTTCGTCCCTCCGGTGTTCCCCGATCACGCCAACAGCGGTCTCAGCCAGCGCTCGGCCTCGGGCACGGTCATCCCCTTGCGGCGGGCATAGTCCTCCAACTGGTCGGCGCCGATGCGCCCGACCGAGAAATAGTGCGCCTCGGGGTGGGCGAGGTAGAGCCCGCTGACGCTGGCTGCCGGGGTCATTGCCGCGCTCTCCGTCAGGCCCATGCCGATCTCCTCGGGCTCGAGGAGGTCCCACAGCGCGAGCTTGCCGCTGTGGTCGGGGCACGCGGGGTACCCGAAGGCGGGGCGGATGCCGCGGTACCGCTCGCGCAGCAGGTCCTCGTGGGTCAGTTGCTCGTCCGCGCCGTAGCCCCACTGGCGCCGGGCCTCGGCGTGCAGGTACTCGGCGGCGGCCTCCGCGAGGCGGTCGGCCAGCGCCTGGACCATGATGGCGCGGTAGTCGTCGTGGTCGCGCTCGAAATCGGCCGCGAGGGCGTCGGCGCCCGCGCCCGCGGTGACCGCGAACGCCCCGACGTGGTCGAGCCGCCCGCTGTCGCGCGGGGCCACGAAGTCGGCGAGCGAGCGGTGGGCCCGGCCCTCGGGCTGGGGGTCCTGCTGCCGGAGCATGGGCAGGCGCAGGCGCTCGGCCCCGGCGGCGGGCGCGTCTCCCGCCGGCTCGGCCATGCCTTCGTCCGGCGGC
>JAJEEA010000169.1 GCA_022821235.1 Vicinamibacteria bacterium | reverse complement strand
GCGGCGTTCAGCCGGAGCAGGTAAGCGGAAACCGCGATTCCGCGGTATTCACTGGTACTTCTCGAAGCGGGAGACAGGCGGGTCGCCGCAGCAGTCGGCGCCGGACTCGGCGTGTGTCCGGCGGCCCCGGCCCGCGATTCGACACAAGACGGGACGCTGAAATTGGCCAAGCTGGCGATTTTCGTGGACGGCGGCTACCTCTCCTACCTCGCCGAGCACCACTTCCGCACCTGGGTGGACTTCGGGAAGCTGAGCAGCCAGGTCCGGAACACCATCGGCGGGCGCACGGCGGAGCCGCTCGACCTGCTGCGCACGTACTTCTACGACTGCCTCCCCTATCAGAGCAGCACCCCCACCGAGGACGAGGAGCGCCGCTTCAGCAGCAAGAAGCGCTTCTTCTACGCGCTGCAGCGCCTCCCCCGCTACAAGGTGCGCGAGGGCCGGCTGATGCACCGCGGCATCGACGCCCAGGGCAAGCCCATCTTCCAGCAGAAGCGGGTCGACCTGATGGTCGGCCTCGACATCGCCAGCCTCGCCGCCAAGCGGCAGATCAACCACGCCGCGGTCATCTCCGGCGACGGCGACCTCATGCCCGCGGTCGAGGCGGCGCAGCAGGAGGGCGTGCTCGTATGGCTCGTGCACGGCCCCCAGCTCACCTACGCCGAAGAGCTGTGGGACCTCGCCGACGACCGCCTCGCCATCGACGCCGACTTCATGAAGAACGTCGAGAAGTCCTCCAGTTGACGCCCGGCGCAGCGGCGCGGCGAGCCGCGGGACAGAGGGATGCGCCGGCCGAGCCCGGAAGGGGCGCGGGATGTCGGCGAGAGCGCCACGCCGGGGCGACCGACGCGCCGACGGGCGTTGCGCCATCGTGCGACGCCGGGACGGGGCTCCGCTCCGGCCCCGGCGTGCCGAGACCCGCGAGACGGCGGCCGTCGGTTGCCGAGGTTCAGGTCGCCGTTGCGCACGCGCAGCATGTGGGTCGACCCGCAGGCCCGGATGCCGCCGGTGTCGACGGGCGGCGACGGCGCGTGTCGGCCATAATGAAGAGGCGCCCTCGCGGAGAGACCCCTGCAGCCATGAACACCTTCGCCATCGTCATCCTCGTCGCCCTCGTCGGCGAGTACCTCCTCGGCGCCGTCTCCGGACTGCTCAGCGCCCGCTCGTTCAGCCCCGCGGTGCCGGCCGAGTTCGCCGGCGTCTTCGACGACGACAAGTACGCCCGGGCGCGGCGCTACACCGCCACCCGCACCCGGTTCGGCCTCCTGCGCGGGGCGTTCGACCTCGCGGTGGTGCTCGCGTTCTGGTTCGCGGGCGGCTTCGCGTGGCTCGACGCCTGGGCCCGCGGGCTCGGCCAGGGCCCGGTGGTCACCGGGCTCGCGTTCATCGGGATGATCGCCCTCGCGTCGACCGTCCTCGGGCTCCCGTTCCGCGCGTGGTCCACCTTCGTCATCGAGGCCCGCTACGGGTTCAACCGCACCACCGCGGGGACCTTCGTCGCCGACCTGTTGAAGGGCACGGCCCTCACCGTCGTCCTCGGGGGGCTGCTGCTCGCGGTCATCCTCGCGTTCTTCGAGTGGGCCGGGCCGCTGGCATGGCTCTGGTGCTGGATGGCGGCCACCGCGTTCGTCCTCGCGGTGCAGTTCATCGCCCCGACGTGGATCATGCCGCTCTTCAACACCTTCACCCCCCTCGACGGCGGCGAGCTGCACGACGCCATCCTCGCCTACGCCCGCGCCGCGAAGTTCCCCCTCGGGGGCATCTTCGTCGTCGACGGCTCGCGGCGCTCGTCCAAGGCCAACGCCTTCTTCACCGGCTTCGGCAAGCACAAGCGCATCGGCCTCTTCGACACCCTCGTCGACAAGTACACCGTCCCCGAGCTCGTCGCGGTCGTCGCGCACGAGATCGGCCACTACAAGAAGCGGCACGTGTGGCTGCAGATGGCCCTGTCCATCGGCCACCTCGGGGCGATGCTCTGGGTGCTGTCGCTCTTCCTCGGGCAGGAGGGCCTGTTCGCGGCGTTCTACGTCGCCGAGCCCTCGGTCTACGCGGGGCTGCTCTTCTTCAGCCTGCTCTTCACCCCCGTCGAGCTGGTGCTGTCGGTGATCATGCAGGTGTTCTCGCGCCGCCACGAGTTCGAGGCCGACCGCTTCGCGGCCGAGACCACCGGCAGCGGGGCGCCGCTCGTGAGCGCCCTGAAGAAGCTGTCGGCCGACAACCTCAACAACCTGACGCCGCACCCCGTCGACGTCTTCCTGTACTACTCGCACCCGCCGGTGCTGCGCCGCATCGACGCCTTGCAGCGGCTGCCGGCGGGCGAGCCCGCATGAGGTGGTCGAGGATTCCCGTCCCGTTTCCGGCCGTGCTTCACGTCCGCGGCGGTGTGGCGAAGAGGCACCGCGGGCCGGGGGCTCGACTGAGCCGCTCGTCGAGCGTGACCAGCGGACAGGCGAGCATCTCGGCCAGCGCGACGTACCAGGCGTCGTAGCAGGTCAGATTGGACCGCAGCGACCATACGCGCTCGGCGAACGGCGCGAACGGGTACAGGTCGATATCAAGGCGCAGCAGGTCCCGGTGTGCACTCCCGGCCTCGAGTCGCGACAGGTCGCCGGCGAGCTCGAGCCGCCGCAGGATGTTGCCGGCCTCGGCGAGCACCAGCTCAGGACCCGCCAGCTCCCCGCGGGCGATCTCCGTCTCGGCCCAGCGCCCGTCGCCGGCCGAGTCCACGAGGGCGGCGACGACCGCCGACGCATCGACGACCCTCACGTTCGGTCCGCATCGCGGGCATTCAGAATGCTCGCGGCCGAGATGCGCGTCGCCGCCGCCGCCTTGCGGTCACGCACGCCGTGGAGCCACTCGTCCACCGCGGGCCGCGAGGCGATTCGCTCGAGCTCGCGGCGCAGAAACCCCTGCATGGACTGACGTTGTCGCGCGGCCCGTATCGCGAGCGCGTCGCGGACCTCTTCCGGCACGTTGCGGATCGTGATCTGAACGGGCATGAGGGCATTATGCCATTGATGATGGCGCTTTGCTGTCAGTCGGGTCACTCCGGCAGGCGGAAGGCGAGGTACTCGCCGGGGTGGGTGCGGCCGCTGACGGCGAGGACGATGTGCTGCCGGCCGCCGGCGAGGTACGTCATCGGCGACCCCGACTGGGGGGCGGGCATGACCACGGCCCCCACCTCGCGGCCCGTCGCCTTGTCGTAGGCCCGCAGCCGCGCCCCGCGTCCCCCGGGCACGGGGTGGTAGCCGCACTCCCCCATCACCAGCAGGGTCTTCGTGACGAGGGGGCCGATGAGGTGGATGCACGCCTCGCCGGTCGGCGGGATGTCGAGGCCGGCGAGGGCGGGGTGGCTCCGCACCCGCTCGGGCGTCTCCCCGTGCGGCACCTGCCAGCGTATCTCGCCCCGGTCGAGGTCGATGGCCGACACCCGGCCCCACGGCGGCTTGGCCAGGGGAAGGCCGCGCACGTGGAGGTCGCGCAGGCCGCCGTGCCCCACCCCGTACTTCTCGGTGCCCTTGACGTAGCGCATGTCCGACACCGACGGGTCGGGGGTCGGAATCAGCTCCCACGAGTAGAACGCGGTGCGCGACGGCACGTAGAGCAAATGGGTCTCGGGGTCGTAGCCGCCGCCGGGCCAGTTGGTGCCGCCGCTGCCGGCGCCGAGGCCGAGGGTGGCGACGGGGCCGTCGGGGCGACTGACCACGGGCGGCGTGAAGATGGGCCCGAGCCGGTAGCGCGACACCAGCGCCACCGCCTCGGCCCGCAGCTCGGGGGTGAAGTCGATCAGGTCGTCGACGGACGCCCCCTGCCGGTCGTAGGGCGGCGGCTTCGTGGGGAACGGCTGGGTCGGCGAGTACCACTCCCCGGGCACGTCGCCGGCGGGCACGGGCCGCTCTTCGATGGGCCACACCGGCTCGCCCGTCACCCGGTCGAAGACGTAGAGGAACGCCTGCTTGCCGGGCTGGGCCACCGCCTTGACGGGGCGCCCGTCCACGGTGATGTCGGCGAGGATCGGGGGGCTCGCCATGTCGAAGCCCCAGAGGGGGTGGTGCACGAGCTGGAAGTGCCAGAGCCGCTCGCCGGTCAGGAGGTCGACGGCGACGAGGCTCTCCCCGAACAGATTGTCCCCCGGCCGGTGGCCGCCGTAGTAGTCGCCCGACGGGGTCTCGACCGGCAGGTAGGCGATGCCCAGCTCGGGGTCGGCCGATATCTGGGTCCACACGCCGTTGTTCCCGTTGACTCCCCACGAGTCGTTCAGCCACGTCTCGACGCCGACGTCGCCGGGACCGGGCACGGTGTCGAACGTCCACAGGCGCCGGCCCGTCCGCACGTCGAACGCCTGCACCAGCCCCTTCGTGTTGTTGTAGGTGCGGGGGGCGGGGGCGTCGGCGAAGGTGCCGCCCACGACCACGACGTCGCGCGCCACCGTCGGGGTGGCGTGGAGCCCGATCTCGCCGGTCACGGGGTCGATGGGCCGGCCCGCGCCCACCACCGCCGCCGCCTTCAGGTCGATCCGGCCGCCGTCGCCGAAGCCGGGGACGGGGCGGCCCGTGGCGGCGTCGAGGGCCACGAGGCGGAAGCCGAGGGTGACGTAGAGGACGCGCTCGTCGATACCGTCCGTCCAGTAGGCCAGCCCGCGACCCGACAGGCGGCGGGGGGCCGCGGCCCCCCGCGCCCCCACCTGCTCGGCGTGCATCCACAGCAGCTCGCCGGTCGCGGGGTCGAGCGCCACCACCGCCCGCCGCGTGCCGCCGGTGGCAAACAGCCGCCCTCCCGCCATCAGCGGGGTGCCCGAGAGCTTGAACTCCGGCCCCGGCCCCAGGTTGTCGGTGCGGAAGCGCCACGCGATCTCCAGCTCGCCGAAGTTCGCCGCGTCGATCTGGTCGAGGGGCGAGTACCGCGTGTGCCCGGCATCGCCGCCGTAGCCCGGCCACTCGCCCTCGGCCGTCGTCAGCGGCGGCGGCTCCTGCCCCGACGCGGGAACCGCGACGAGGGTCAGCCCGATCGCAGCCGCGAGGAATGGCGGAATCGACATTGCTGTCCCGTCTCGTCTCAAGCCGGCTCGTACCGCTCCACGGCGATATCGGCTGCGCGGGCGCGCATGCTCGCGGCGTCATGCCAAGCCTGCATCCGGAGCAGCATGTCCATGCTCACGCCGAAGGCCTTCTCGATACGGAGGGCCATCTCCGGCGAAAGCGAAGCGTTGCCGTTCAGCAGCGCGGAGAGCGTTGCCCTGCGGACCCCAAGGATGTCAGCGGCCCTGGTTACGTTGAGACCCAACTCCTCGACGACCTCGGCACGGATGAAGTCGCCCGGATGGGAGGGCGTCATGTTCACCTGGATGCTCCTGACAGCCATCAGTGGTAGTCCTGCAAATGCAAACGTTCGATGCAGCCGCCTTCTTCCTCGAACGTGATTCGCCGTTTGCCCGAGACCGACACGCTCCATTCGCGCCGACGATCCCCGGAGAGCCGGTGCACCCGCCACCCGCCCGGCGCACTGGCGATGAAGTCGTCCATGTCCTCGGCCAGGAGCAGGACGGTCAAGATCCTGCGCACGCGATCCGCCAGCTCCGGCGGCAGAAACCGGGCAGTGTCGTCCTCGAGCAGGCGGCGCAGTCCCCGGTGACGAACCGAACGGACGATCATCTCCTGAGCGTACGGTAATACCGATCGGTTGGCAGAGCAAGCCGCGGGCAGAAAGCCTGCAGTGTTCGGTAGAATCACCGGCGGCCGAAGCCACCGACCACGGAAGGAGAGCTCATGCGAATCGCCAGCGTTTCCGCCGTCGCCGTCGCCGCGTTCACCGTCCTGCTCGCGGGCGCCGCCGCCCCCGCCGCCGCCCAGTCGTGGACCCCGCCGCCGCCCGACGAGCGCTGCCCCAGCAGGTGGGGCGCCGACGACGAGCGCGGCGCCGCCAACCACATGGGCCCCGAGTCGGTGCTCAAGGCGGCGCGGCTCATCCAGACCGGCCGGGTGTTCGAGCTCGGGCAGGTGCTGAGGCCCTCGATGCCCCTCGGCGCCCGCCACTTCGACCTCTACGTCAAGCCGACCGGCCCGTTCGCGGGGTCGAACCGGCGCGGCTCGAACGAGGAGCTCGTCGTCGCCGAGATGGGCCAGGTGGGCACGCAGTTCGACGGCTTCACCCACCAGACCATCGGCGACAGCCTCTACAACTGCGTCGACATGAACGAGGTCATGACGCGGGACGGATTCACCCGGCTCGGCGTCGAGAACGTCGGCACCCTGATGACCCGCGGCGTGCTCATCGACGTGGCCGCCCTCAAGGGCGTCGACATGCTGCCCGACACCTACGAGATCACCGTCGACGACCTCGAGCAGGCCCTCGACCGCCAGGGCGTGGCCCTCGAGCCGGGCGACGCCGTGCTCATCCACACCGGCTGGGGCGTGCTCTGGGACAGCGACCCCGATCGCTTCATGGCCACCAACCCCGGCATCGGCGTCGCCGCCGCCGAGTGGCTCGTCGAGCACGATCCCATGCTGCTCGGCGCCGACAACCAGCCCGTCGAGGTCTCGCCCAACCCCGATCCGGAGGTCTCGCTGCCCATCCACCAGATCATGCTGGTGGTCCACGGCATCCACCTCGTCGAGCGGATGCGGCTGGCCGAGCTGGCCGCGGCCGGCGTCCACGAGTTCGCCTTCGTCGTCCAGCCGCTGAAGATCGAGGGCGCCACGGGATCGACCGTCGTGCCGGTGGCGATCCACTGAGCGGGGAGCCCGGGCCACGCGGGAGGCGGCTATGGCGTGCCGGCGGCGGGCGGGCCCTCCCCGTCCCCGCCGTACTTCCCCTTCCATTCGTCGAGATGCGTCCTGTCCGACAGCGGGACGTTCATCCGGTACGCCGCGCGCGCAATCGCGTGGGCGGCGACCGGAGCCGTCACCAGCAGAAAGACGATCGTCAGGACGGCGATCGCGGTCTCGGCCGTATTCCTGAAGTACAGGGCCGCCGCGCCGAACACCAGGCCGACGCCCAGCGTGCCCGCCTTCGTGGAGGCGTGCATGCGAATGAGCACGTCCGGCAGGCGCAGGATGCCGAGTCCGGCGACGAACAGGAAGAAGCCTCCGGCCAGAAGGCACGCCGCGACGATCAGCTCCCACCAGGGGATGTCACCCGCCATCAGGTTCCTCCGCCCTTTCGCCGGCTCTTCTGTCGCGATTGAGCCGCTCGGTCGTGCGCTCGGCGTACCAGGCGAAGGCGACCGTCGCCAGAAAGGCCACCAGCGCCAGCGCCAGGGCGATGTCGAGAAAGTCGGGCTGGCCGTGCGTGATCGCCAGAAGGCCCACGACGGCGACCGCCAGCACCGTGACGAGGTCGATCGCCACGACGCGATCCGGCAGGCTCGGCCCCTTTATCAGGCGCACGAACGAGAAGACCAGCGCCAGCACGGTCAGGACCGTCGTGACGCCGATCGCCCATCCGACGATCTGCGAGTGCTCCGCGAGGTCCGTCACTGCATGGCCTCCCGGACCAGGCGCTCGAAGCCCGTCTTGATTTCCCTGCGCGTCTCGTCGGGATCGTCCACGAACATGTCGTGCACGTACAGCGTCTTCCCGTCGGGGCTGACGTCGAGGCTCAGCGTGCCGGGCGTCAACGAGATGAGGTTCGCCAGCACCGTGATCTGCAGCGGATCCTCGATATCCAGCGGCACGGCCACGATGGCCGGGCGCGATCGCTGTCCCGGCGTGATCACGTCCCCGGCGACCTGGAGGCTCGAGACGGTGAGCTCGTACAGGAAATAGGCCCCGAGACGGGCCGCCAGCAGGACCCGCCTGAAGTAGGCGGTCTGCCCGTGCACGGGGCTCGACAGGCTCAGGGCCGCGAACGCCAGCAGGAAGCCCCGGACGAAAGTCCCCAGGTCGAAGGTCCCGACCAACGCGCACCAGCCGCCGGCGAGCAGCAGGTTGATTTGGAAGAGGCTCATTCCGCGTCGTCTCCGTAACCGGGCGCGGCGACTGCGAGGCCGTTCCCGCCGAGCACCGCCTCGACGTAGCTCGAGGGGGCCATCAGCTCGGTCGCGGCCCGTTCCGCCAGCGAGTACAGCGGCCGGGCCTAGAGACCGATGGTCAGCGTGACCACGGCCAGCGTCGCAATCGGAGCCAGCAGCAGCCACTGCCGCCGCGGCGCGAGCGGGGGCGGCGGCGGCCCGGCCTCGTCCGGACGGGCCTTCCAGAAGGCGTTCAGCCAGATCTTGGTCATCGAATAGGCGGTCAGCAGACCTACGGTCAACGCCACGCCGGCCATGATGAACTCGCCGCTCTCGATCGACGCCTGGATCAGCAGCAGCTTCGCCCAGAAGCCCGACAGCGGCGGGAAGCCCGCCAGCGAGAAGGCCGGCACGAAGAACAGCGCCGCGAGCAGCGGCTTGTCGCGGTAGAGCCCGCCGAGCCTGTCGAGGTCGGTCGAGCCGGCCAGCCGATCGACGGCGCCCGATACGAAGAAGAGGTTCGCCTTCACGACGATGTGGTGGATCACGTAGAAGATTCCGCCCAGCAGCCCGAAGGTCGTGAAGAGCGCGAGGCCCAGGATCATGTACCCGATCTGGCTGATGATGTGGAACGACAGGATGCGCCTCAGCTCGTTCTGCGAGGCGGCCCCGAGAACGCCGGTGACCATGGTCAGGCCCGCCACCCACAGCAGCAGCTCGTGCGTGTAGCCGACGTCGTGCCGGAAGATCAGCGTGAAGAAACGCATCAGCGCGTAGACGCCGACCTTCGTCAGGAGGCCGGAGAAGACGGCCGAGACCGCGGTCTGCGGCGTGTGGTAGCTGGCCGGCAGCCAGAAGAAGAGCGGGAACACCGCCGACTTCAGGCCGAACGCGATGATGAACACCATGGCGACCAGGGTGAGCAGCCCCTGGTCCTCGACCTCCTGCACCCGCAGATGCAGGTCCGCCATGTTGAGCGTGCCGGTCAATCCGTACAGCAGTCCGATGCCGCTCAGCAGCAGCGTCGTCGCGACCAGGCTGAGGGCCGCGTAGCGCACCGCCCCGTCCAGTTGTGCGGGGGTGCCTCCCAGTATCAGCAGGGCCAGCGAGGCGATCAGCATGACCTCGAACCAGACGTAGAGATTGAAGACGTCTCCCGCCAGGAACGCGCCGCACACGCCCGCCAGCAGTGCGTGCAACAACGGATGCAGGGCCTGGGAGAGCCGGCCGGGCCGGGTGTCTCCGAAGGCGTAGATCACGGTGGCCAGCCCGATCAGGGCGGTGACCGCGACCATCGCCGCGCTCAGGTGATCGGCCACCAGCGTGATGCCGTAGGGCGCCGGCCACCGGCCGATCTGGACCGTCGCGATGCCCTCTCGCCACACGGTCGACAGCAGGCCCGCGGCCGCGGCCGACAGGCCGACGGCCCCGGCCAGGCTCACGGCTCGTTGCGCCCTCTCGCTGCCGCGGCCCGCGAAGCCGATGACGGCCGCGGCCAACGGAATCACGATCGGACAGACCAGCAGCCAGCTCAATCGACCGTCCCCTGCCCCGCATCTGCGGCTGCGCCCGCCGACGAGGGCTCCGCGGCCCGCATGCGGTCGGTGTCCACGGTCTCCAGCTCCTGATAGGTCCGGAAGGCGAGCACCAGCGCGAACGTGAGCAGGCTGAAGGAGATCACGATCGCGGTCAGCATCAACGCCTGCGGCACGGCGTTCGAAATGCCGGGGAGGGGCGCGGCCTCTCCCGGCGCAATCAGCGGCGGCCGCGCCCGCGTCATGCCTCCGCTGGCGAAGATCACCAGGTTGGCGGCATGGGAGAGAAGCGCCAGGCCGAAGATGAACCGCACGAAGTTGCGGCTCAGCATCAGATAGACGGTCGCCGCCATCAGGATCCCGACCAGCACCGCGATGATTGGTTCCATCAGTGATTGCCCCGCTGCCCGCGCATCCCGGCCAGCCCGCCGATCGTCGCCTCCGGCGCCGCCTGGCGCCCGACCGACCCGCCGGGAGTCCGCGCCACGGCGCAGGCTCCTAGTGCTGCGTCATGACTGAATGTTCGGGTTCGTGGGCGGTGATTCGTCAACGATTGCGGGCCCCAAACCCATATCCGTATCCGAAGATTGGGACGTGACGCACCACTAGTGTGTCGCGTCAGCAGTCCATGCACAGTAGCCCTTGAGCGACACGACGACGCTCGCCCGTGTTTCCGGAACTGAGCGGCGCGTCCGAGTGCCCGCTACTGCACAGGAACTTCCGATGGAGGACACTAGCGCTCCTTGATGCCGATGACGAAGGTCAGCACGACGCCGATGACGACGAGGTAGACCCCGACGTCGAACATCACCGGCGTGCCGATCTTCAGCCCCGCGAGCGTGCCCCATTGGCCGGTCAGGAACGGGGCGCCGTCCCGCATCGATCCGACGAAGCCCGATGCGATCGCCACGGCGAGACCGGCGGCGCCGACCACGCGGGGGTCCGCGCGCAGTATCTCGCGGGCCGCCCGCGGGCCGAAGACGAACGCGTACAGGCTGAACGCGATCGACGCGACCAGCCCGCCGACGAAGCCGCCGCCGGGGTGCTCGTGGCCCCGCAGCAGCAGGAACACGGAGACCACGAGAATCAACGGGACCAGCCGGCGAGTGGTTTCCCGCAGGATCACGGTGTTCATGATGCCGCCGTGCCACGCCCGGGCGCGCGCTGCCGCTTCCCCCGCGCCCGCTGCCGCTTCCCCCGCGCCCGGAGGCACGCCCTCCCGCCGCCGGGGTCCCGGCAGCAGCAGGGCGAAGACCGCCGCGCCCGCGATCGCGAGCACCGTGATCTCCCCCATGGTGTCGAGCGCACGGAAATCGACCAGTATCACGTTGACGATGTTCCTGCCCTGCCCCCCCGGCACCGCGGTACGCTCGAAGTACTCTCTGAGATCCGGCTGGGGAGGCGACGCCGTGACGGCGAGCAGGACCAGGGTGACGCCGACCCCGACGGCGACCGCGACGATGGCGTTGCGCAATCGCGCGGGTCTCGAGGGCCAGATCTCGTTTCTGAAGTCCGGGAGCTTGAGCAGCACGATGGCGACGATCACGGTGACGAGGGTCTCGACGATCAACTGCGTCATCGCGACGTCCGGGGCCCCGAAGGCGAGGAAGATCAGCGCCGTGGCGACCCCCACCACGCCGAGCGCGCAGATCCCGAGCAGGCGGGACCTCGAGCGTATGATCACGACCGACGCCACGGCGACGAGGGCGGCGAGCGACCAGTCGAGGAACGTCGTTTCCGCCAGCCGTACCGGTCCGGGGACGACGTCCTTGATCCAGAGGGTCACGGCCAGGCTCAGTCCGAGCGTGGCGAACACGATCAGCAGGTAGTGCCGCTGGACGCCGGACTGCAGCCGGCGGGTCTGCCAGGCGGCGACGGCGGCGATGCCGTTCATGGCCGCGTCGTACGCACGGTCACCGCTGAGCGGAACCCGCCTCTTCAGGCCGGCGAGCGCTTCCGCCACCGCGGCCCGCTTCCAGAATCCCAGAACCGCCGCGGCGAGCGTCACGAGGGTCAGCGCAAGGGCCCCGCCCGTGCTGTGCCAGGGAGCGTGCCCGGCATCCAGGGCATACCCGGTCGCGGCCGTCTCCGCGGGCACGAGCAGGCGCATGAACGGGAGCTCCGGCGACAGCCCCCACCAGATGCCGACCGCGCCGAGCACGACCGGCCCGCACCAGAGCGCCCAACGGCCTTCCCGCCCCGGCTTGCGGTAGTCGGGGCGCGGGCCGAAGAACGGCCCGATCGCCAGCACCATCGCCACCGTCGAGATCGGCGCGGCGGCGAGGAACACCGCCCACGGCAGCCAGGCGGCGGCGCCGGGCGCGAGGCCCGCGGTGTACAGCAGCTCCTTGCCGATGAACCCGACCGAGGGCGGCACGCCGGCCATCGAGACCGACGCCGCCACCGCGGCCGCGAACGTGACGGGCATGGCCCCCCTCAGACCCCCGAGCTGCGTCAGGTCGCGGGTGCCGGTCGCCTTCTCGATGGTCCCGGCGACCATGAACAGGGCCGCCTTGTAGAGGGCGTGCGCGACCAGGAACGCGAGCGCGGCCAGGACCCCCCGCGACGGCCCGCCCGGCCCCGCGACGGGCGGCAACCCGAGGAACATGACGCACACGCCGAGCGCCATGACCGTCGTGTAGGCCAGCACCTGCTTCAGGTCGGACCTGCCCAGCGACACGAACGCCGAGTACACGGCGGTCACCGCGCCCACCGCGGTCAGCGTGCCCATCCAGAGCCCGGTTCCGCCCAGGACCGGAGTCAGGCGGGCCAGCAGGAACACGCCGGCCTTGACCATCGTCGCCGAGTGCAGGTAGGCCGAGACCGGGGTCGGGGCCGCCATGGCGTTCGGCAGCCAGAAGTGGAACGGGAACTGCGCCGACTTGGTGAAGGCGCCGAGCAGCACCAGCACGACGACCGCCGTGTAGTGCGGGTGGGCCGCGAGGTCATCCCCGCCGGCCAGCATCTCCCGCAGGCTGAACGTGCCGGCGGCCTGGCCCAGGACGACGAAGCCGGCGAGCATCGCCAGGGCGCCCGCGCCGGTCACGAGCAGCCCCTGAAGCGCGGAGCGCCTGGCCGTGGCGTCCTCGTGCGAGTAGCCGATGAGCAGGAACGAGGTGATCGTGGTGAGCTCCCAGAAGACGAACAGCGCGACGAGGTTGTCGGCCAGCACCAGGCCGAGCATCGCCAGCATGAAGCTGACGAGGAACAGCGTGAACCGGCCGCGTTGCGGATAGCCCTTCATGTACTCGCCGGCGAAGAGCAGAATGAACGCGCCGATCCCCGTGATCAGCAGGGCGAACAGCAGGCTCAGGCCGTCGACCACGAAGTCGAGGTCGATGCCCGCTTCCGGCAGCCACGCCGTTTCCCAGACGAGGACATCGCCGCCGGAGACGGCCGGAACCATCGTGCAGAACCACACGAAGAGCACGACGGGCAGGGCGACTGCGAGACGCACGTATAGCGGGTTCGTCACGTTCGATTCCCGAGCGGCCGTCCGGTTCACTTGTCAGGGCAGAGCGAAGACGAACAGGTTGTTGCCGGCGCTCGGCCGCAGCTCCGGGGTCAGGCGCATGAAGCCCGAGGCGGTGCCCGACGTGCCCGTGCTCACCGCGACGTACTGCCGGCCGCCGACCGCGTAGGTGATCGGGAAGCCGGAGACCGGCGAGCCGAGGTTGATCTCCCACAGCACCTCGCCCGTCTCGTCGTCGAAGGCCCGGAACCGGCCGTTCACGTCGCCGCCGAACACGAGGCCCCCGCCGGTCGCCACGAGGGACATCGTCGCCGCCCGCTGCTCGTAGAGCCACTCGGTGGCGCCGGTCTCGGCCGAGATCGCCTGCACCGTGCCGAGCTGGTCGGTCCCCGGCGCGAGCTGGTGGCGCAGCGCGAGCGCGTAGTGGATGCTCGCCTCGCGCGTGGCCATCATGCGGGCGCAGGCGTTGCGCAGCGGCATGTACATGCGGTTGGTGCGGGGGCTGTAGGCGCCGGCCTCCCAGTCCTTGCCGCCGAACCAGGTCGGGCAGGTCAGCACCTCCTGGCCCTCGGCGGTGAAGATGAGCTCGGCGTTCTCGGTCACCTCGCCGGTCGCGCCGTCGATGGCGCTGATGACGTTCTGCGCCACGGTCGGCCGCGCCCACAGGAACTCGCCGGTCTCGCGGTCGAGCGTGTAGACGACGCCGGTCTTGCCGGGAATGCCGGTCACGACGCGGCGCTCCTCGCCGGGCCGGAGGCGCGGGTTGATCCAGCTCACCGCGGCCGGGTCCGGGGCCACCGCGGTGTCGACGAGCAGCCGCTCGAAGGGGTGGTCGAGGTCCCAGTGGTCGTTCAGGTGCTGGTAGTACCACACGATCTCGCCGGTGTCGCCGTCGAGGGCCAGCGTCGAGTTGTGGTACAGGTAGTCGCTCTCGATTCCACCGAGCAGGAACTTCGGCGCCGGGGACGTGACCGACGTCCCGACGTAGACCAGGTTCAGCTCGGGGTCCCAGCTCGGCGCCATCCACGACCCGACGTGCACGCGCTCCTCGAAGGGCACGCCGCCCCACGTCTCGTCCCCCGGCTCGCCCGGCGCCGGCACCAGGCGCCGCCGCCAGACCTCGGCGCCGGTCTCCGCGTCGTGGGCGGTGATGACGCACGCCTCGGGCCCGCCTCCCGGCCGGCAGCTCCGGCCCGAGACCGCCTTGCCGCCGGCGATGATGGGGCCCGACGAGTGGCGGGCCGGGTTGACCGTGTAGTCGAGGATCTCGGTCTCCCAGACGAGATCGCCGGTCTCGGCGTCGAGGGCGTAGAGGTAGTCGTCGGTGCTCGTGTCGATGACGTGGCGCCCGAAGATCGCGATGTTCCGGTTGACCGTCGACCCGCCGACGTAGTCGTCGACGTCGTCCGGCAGCGCGCGGCGGTACTCCCACCTGAGGTCGCCCGTCACCGCGTCGATGGCCTGGATGACGTCGCGCGGGTTCGGCATGTACAGGACGCCGCCGTAGGCCAACGGCGTCCCCTCCTGGCTGCCGGCGGCGAGCGCGCGCGACCATACCAGGCGCAGCTCGCCGACGTTGTCCGTGTGGACCTGGTCGAGGGGGTTGTAGCCCCAGCCGTCCGGCGTGCGGCGCCACGTCAGCCAGTCGCCCGGCGCCGGGTCCTCCAGCATCGCGTCGGTGACGGGGACGAACCCCGCGGGCGGTTCGGCCTGTGCGCCGGCGGGCGCCGGCGCCAGCGCGGACAGCGCCGCGGCGATGAACAGGACGATTCGCGGAACGAGACACCTCGGTCGCATGTCGGCCTCCGTGGGGGTGCGTCCCCGCCTCTGCGACTGTAGCACGGCGGCTCGCGATCGCGGGACGGGGCGGCCGGCTCCACGCCGGCCGGGCTGCACGCCGGCCGGCGACACGCTGCACGAGGCCCTCGGCAACGCCGAGGATGGTCCAGTCGAGGACCGCCATCCGCCCTCTCGCGGCCGACCCGGTGCGGCCGCCCGGGCCGGCCCGTCAGCGCCCCGCCTCCTCCGCACGTCCGCCGCCCAGGTAGATGGCGACGTCCTGGTTCCCCTCGTGGCAGGCGTATTCGTACATCTCGTACCCCGGGGCCCGCGTCAGCGGCATCGAGATCGTCCAGGGCCGGTCGTACACGTCGGGATCGTCGATCGTGGCCTCCCACATGATCTCGTCCCGCGACACGCGGGTGAAGCGTTCCACGACGCGCATCGCGTCGCCGACCGGAGCCCCTTCAGGCGCCCGCCGTTGGAGCTCGTCACGATCATCGCCCGGTCGTTGAAGTTCGTCGTGTCCACGACCAGCGTGTCGCCCTCCCAGTGCGCGCGGGCGTCACCGGTCCAGAGCTCGACGTCGCCGTCGACGTGCGGTCGATCCGTCACCGGAATCGCACCCGGCACGCGCGCGGGAACCGCCAGGGACGTGGGCAGCTTTCCTCGCAGACAGTCGACTAGAGGCTGCCGCCGGCCCACGGACCGGTCACCGCGAACGTGATCCCGGGGGTCTGGGCGTTGAAGAAGAGCCAGCGGCCGTCCGGGCTGTAGGTGGCGCCGGCGAACTCGCGGGCGCGGAAGTCGCCCGCGAAGCCGTTCCGCTAGCCGTCGAGGACGACGTTGTTCCTGGCGAACGGAAAGATCCGGCCGTCGAGAGCCAGACCGCGGACGAAGTTGTCCGTGTCGCCATCCTCGCAGAGCACCAGCCCCGCCGCGCGGGCTCACGCAGATGTTGTCGGGCATGTCCAGCACGTCCTTGCCCGGCGATTCGAAGATCAGCCGCAGGCGCTCGCGGCCCGGATCGTACTCCCAGACCTGACCGGCTTCGGCCTCGCCGCCATCGGTCGACACGATGAAGATCCGCTCGCCCCCGTACCACGTGCCTTCCAGCCGCGCGAACGTCGCGCCGCCGCCGGCGGCGCCCTGCTCGAAGACGCTGTGATCGGTAATCTCGGCCGGATCCGGATCTTCAATCGGCACCCAGGACACGGGCCGCCAGGTGCCCGCGGTCTGGCCCTTGCGCAGGTCGCTCCGCGGCGCGCCCGCGACGGCCAGCATCTCGAGACGGCCGCCGGCCGCGAGGTTGCCGGCCTCGTTCGGCAGGAAGCGATAGAAGCCCGCCGCCCCGCGGTCCTCGGTCTCGTACACGATGCCCGTGGCCGGGTCGATCGACACCGCCTCGTGAACGAACCGGCCCATCGCCAGGAGCGGCTCGGCCGTCGCCGCGCCGTCGGCCGGGACGTCGAAGACGTACCCGTGCGGCCGCCGGTAATCGGGAACGTCCGGCTGGAACAACGACGACGCCAGCGAAGGACCGAAGTCCGGTCCGGACACCGTTTCCTCGCAGGTGAGCCACGATCCCCACGGGGTCGGACCCCCGGCGCAGTTGACCGCGGTGCCCGCAAGGCTGGTCCACGCGTCGTGCACCACGCCGGTTGCGGTGTCGAACTCGATGGTCGTCGTGCCGCCCCCGCCCATCTCGTCGTACAGCGGACGGTCGGCGAACGCGCCGCCGCTCCGCACCTCGTGGTTGCGGATCAGCCGGATGCGGCTGCCGGCGGCGGCGAACGCGGCCATGCCGTCATGCGCGGGGGGCGTCGGCCTTCCGTCGGCCAGCGGGTCACCGGTCCACCCGAACGTCAGATAGCGGAAACCCCCGGGGAGGTGCAGCAGCGGCAGACCCGTCGTCTCGTCGCGGACAGGTCGCAGCGGGCCGTAGCCCGCCTCGTCCCGCGTCCGCCCGCCCTCCGGCGCCCGGCCGCGGATCGCCACGGCGGCCCGACTCGAGAGCGCGTGAAGCGGGGCGGCGCCCAGCACGGCGCCCGTGAGCGCGAGGAAGGCCCGGCGACCCGGGTGGGGTTGCATTGCAGGCATGCCCCAGTCTACCAGCG
The DNA here is from genome assembly GCA_022821235.1 of Vicinamibacteria bacterium. Classification (GTDB taxonomy): domain Bacteria; phylum Acidobacteriota; class Vicinamibacteria; order Vicinamibacterales; family UBA8438; genus JAJEEA01. The sequence continues at coordinate 7,385 of JAJEEA010000169.1, read as the reverse complement.
GCGACCAGCTTCGGGTGTCGGGTCGGACGGCGCCGGGCTCGTCGCCGCTCGCCGCGCCGGTCGTCGACGCCGCCGATCGACATCCGCCGTCCAGGTGCTCGGCGCCCCGCGTTGCCGGCTCCGAGGACCGCTCCTCGGACAGCTCGATGAGATCGCGCAATACGGAGCTCCTGCGCCAGGTCGCCGAATGCGTGTCGGCCGCCTCGAATCGTTGTGTAAGTACACAACGTGGGCAGCGGGGAAGTCCTCAAGCGGCTGGAGCGCGACGGCTGGATACCGAGAAAGGGCAAGGGCAGCCCACCGCGTGTTCACGCATCCCACCAAGACCGGGATCGTCGTCGTGCCGCATCCCCGCAAGGACCTGATGGTCGGCACGCTAGCCCGCCAATCGTCGCCTTCGGCTCCGCTTGGCGCCCAACCAACCCTGTAGGAGTCCACGCCGTTCTACGGCGCGGACTCCTGCGGAACATCTACCGGCAGGCGGGCTGGGGGTGGGGAGGCCGATAATGCGATATCTCGTCGTGCTCGAGACGGCCCCGGGGCGGACGGACTACGGCGTGACGGTGCCGGACCTGCCGGGCTGCACGTCGGCCGGTGACACCCTGGACGAGGCCCTCGGCAACGCACAGGATGCGATCCTGTCCTATCTCGGCGTGCTGGTCGAGGACGGGAAGCCGCTCCCGGCACCGTCTCGCGACGTGCCGCTCGAGCTGGGCCCGCATGAGGTGGTGGGCCTCGTCAACGTCGACCTCGAGAAGATCGACCCGCCACGGAAGGCAGTGCGGCTGAACGTGTCGATCCCCTGTCATGCGATCGAAATGATCGACCGTGCGGCCGGGCATGCCGGCACCACCCGCTCGGGGTTCCTGACCCGCGCCGCACTGACCGTAATCGAGCGGAACATCAAGCTCGCGTGAGCGCCGGCTTGGCCGGCCGCTTGAGCCACGCGGTCAGCGGCCCGCGTCCTCGGCGGGCGGCCGCCGCCCAAGTAGATGGCGACGGCCTGAGCTCCAACTAAGGCAGCGAAAAGACGAACAACGTGTTGCCGCTGCTGGGGCGCAGCTCGGGCGTCAGGCGGTTGAAGGCGCCCGAGGTCAGCGAGCGGCCGGTGCTGACCGCGACGTACTGGCGGCCCTCGTGGGCGTAGGTGACGGGGAAGCCGGTGACCGGCGAGCCGATGTTGACCTCCCAGAGGACCTCGCCGGTCTCGTGGTCGAGGGCGCGGAAGCGGCCGTTGTAGTCGCCGCCGAAGACGAGGCCGCCGCCGGTGGCCATGAGGGAGCTGGTGGCGGCGCGCTGCTCGTGGATCCACAGCAGCTCGCCGGTCTCGGCCGAGATGGCCTGGACGGTGCCGACCTGGTCGGTGCCGGGGGCGATCTCGGTGCGGACGCCGAGGCCGTAGAGCGAGCCGTCGTTGGTCGCCATGATGCGCGCGCAGGCGTTGCGCAGGGGGAAGTACATGGCGTTGGTGAGGGGGCTGTAGGCGCCGGGCTCCCAGTCCTTGCCGCCGGTGAGGGTGGGGCACGCGAAGACCTCCTGGCCCTCGCGCCGGAACACGACCTCCTGGTTCTCGGAGACGGCGCCGGTCGCGCCGTCGATGCCGCCCACGACGTTCTGGGCCACCGTCGGCCGCGCCCACAGGAACTCGCCGGTGGCGCGGTCGAGGGTGTAGACGATGCCGGTCTTGCCGGGGATGCCGGTCATGACCCGGCGCACCTCGCCGGGCTGGAGCCGCGGGTTGATCCACTCGACCGCGTTCGGGTCCGGCGCGACCGCGGTGTCGACGAGGATGCGCTCGAAGGGGTGGTCGAGGTCCCAACTGTCGTTGAGGTGCTGGTAGTACCAGACTATCTCGCCCGTGTCGGCGTCGAGGGCGAGGGTCGAGTTGTGGTAGAGGTGCTTCAGGTCGGCGCCGCCGATGAGGAACTTGGGCGCCGGCGAGGTGACCGACGTGCCGATGTAGACGAGGTTCAGCTCGGGGTCGTAGCTCGGCACCATCCACGCGCCGACGTGCTTGCGCTCCTCGAACGGCACGCCGCCCCAGGTCTCGTCGCCGGGCTCGCCCGGCGCCGGGATCGTGCGCCGCCGCCACAGCTCCTCGCCCGTGACGGCGTCGTGGGCGACGATGACGCAGGCGTTGGGCCCGCCGCGCGGGGTGCAGCCGCGGCCCGAGACGATCTTGCCGTCGGCGATGATGGGCCCCGAGCTCTGGTTGGCGGGGTTCACCCGGTAGTCGAGGATCTCGGTCTCCCACGCCAGCTCGCCGGTCGCCGCGTCGAGGGCGAAGACGTAGTCGTCGCCGCTCGTGTCGATGATGTGCGTGCCGTAGATGGTGAGGTTGCGGTTGAGGTCGGTGAGGGCGCCGAGCATGTAGTCGCGGAGGTCGTCGGGCAGGTCCCGCCGGTACTCCCACTGGAGGTCGCCGGTGGCGGCGTCGATGGCCTGGATGACGTCGCGCGGGTTCGGCATGTACATCACGCCGTCGTGCACGAGGGGGGTGCCCTGCTGCAGCCCGGGCCCGAGGCCGCGCGACCACACCATCTGGAGGTCGCCGACGTTGGCGCGGTCGATCTGGTCGAGGGGGCTGTAGCCCCAGCCGTCGAGGGTGCGCCGCCACATCAGCCAGTCGTCGGCCGGCGGGTCCTGCAGGATGGCGTCGGTGACGGGGGCGATGCCGTCGTCCTGGCCCAGCGCCGTCCCTCCGGGCGACGCGAGCAGGACGACGGCGAGCGACAGCACGCGAGCGACGGTTCCGAAGCGTGAAGCGAGCATCTCGACCCCCCTTCGACCTTGTCGCCGGCCGGGCGGTCGGACACCCGCACCGCGCCGCGACCGGCCGCCGCTAGACTCGACCCGCGGTTCGGACTGCCAGCCCGAATCCGCGGCTCGCGGCTCCGACATGCCGCCGGAACAACCGGCAGGAACGGGCGCCGCCGCCGGAGGCGTCGCCCTTCCGGTCCGCCGACAGCGGGTCCCCGGTTGTCCGCCGCTCGCGGCGACACGCTCTCGTTGTCGTCCCGGTGGACCCCGAACAACCGGCCGGGAATCGGCGCCGCCGCTGGAGGCGACGCCGTTCCAGCGCGTCGACGGCTAGTCCTGGTAGTCCGCCGCGAGCAGCGACACGCGGATGATCTCGTTGTCGTTCCGGTGCACGATGTGCCCGTTGGCGTAGGCCGGGTGCGACCAGTTCACCGGCCGGGCGAACCGCCGCGTGGGCCCGAACGCGGCGTCGCTGGTCGCCTCGATGAGCTTGATGCGGCCGTGCTCGACGTAGCCCTCGGGCGTGAACTGCGCCATGATGAGGAACCCGTCGTCGTTCACCACGAAGTAGCGGTCGCCGTGCTTCACCATGAACGCGGTGCCCCAGCGTGCCTGCGCGGTCATCTCGTCGCTCATCCACAGCCGTTCGCCGGTGCGGGCGTCGAGCCCCCGCAGCTCGCCGTAGCTGCCGACCCCGTAGAAGTAGTCGCCCTCGATGAGCGGCGTCGTGATCAGGGCGTGGAGCCCGTCGGTCTCGCCGGGCATCTCGCTGCGGCTCCGGCCGCGCCACAGCAGGGTGGCGTCGGGCCGGTCCTGGTTGAGCTGCATCATCATCGAGCCGCGGTAGAACTGCGACACCAGCAGGTAGTTGCCGCTGACCACGGGCGTCGCGACGGACATGCCGGCCCCGGCCTCCCACTCCTCGTCCCAGTAGACGTCGCCGGTCTCGGGGTTCAGCGACACCAGCGCCGCCGCGTGCCAGACGATGAGCTGCCGGGCGCCGCCCGCCTCGATGATGAGGGGCTGGCCGTAGCCCATCTCGCCGACCACGTCGAGGGCGCGCCAGATCTCCTCGCCGGTCCGCTTGTCCCACGCCATCACGAGGCCGCCGGGCTCGCCGCCGACCACCGTGATCAGCCGGTCGCCGTCGACGATGGGCGCGCTCGCCACCCCCCAGGTGGGGATGAAGCTGTCGTAGTCGGCGATGTAGTGCTTCTCCCAGAGGACGTCGCCGGTCTCGACGTCGAGGCAGTAGAGATCGCCGGCCGCCCCGACCACGTACACGCGGTCGCCGTCGACGGTCGGCGTGGCGCGCGGGCCGATGGCGTACGAGAACATCAGCATGCGGTAGGTGGTGGGCCACTCCTGCACCCACAGCACTTCGCCGGTCTCCTCGTCGAGGGCGAGGGCCCGCTCGGTGCCGTCCATCGTCCGCGACTCGGGGTCCTCGCTCCAGTCGGTGATGAAGACACGCCCGTCGGCCACGGCGGCGCCCGAGTAGCCCGAGTTGATGGGCACCCGCCACGCCACCTTCAGCTCGTCGGGCAACGCCTCGACGATGCCGGTCTCGGTCCACTCCCCGCGCCGGTCCTCGCCGCGCCACTGCGGCCAGTCGTTGGCGAGACCCGGGGCGGCCACGAGCAGGGCGAGCGCCGCCAGGGCCGGAGATCGAAGGGAGCGGCGGGCCGGACGGTCGACGTCGTGCAGTGTCATTGCATGCTCCTCGCAAGGCTCGTCCCGACCGCGGCGGGGATCGAACCCGGTTGTGCGATCCGTTTCCGGTGAAAAGTCTATACCGAATCCGCCGGGTTGCCGGTGGCCGGGCGGTCCTCGATTCGCGGCCGGCGCTCGGGGTACGATGGCTGTCGAGAACGCCGCGCGGGCTTGCCCCGGCCCTGCGCGGGACAGACCGATGGCGCTCGGCCCGTCTTCCGGACCATCTTCACCGCAGGGGTGCACGGCGTTTCGCGGTCAGCTCGCCGAATCCTCGTCGTCCCGGCGGGCGGGGCAGGATAGTCATTCACATCACGAATGACTATCATTCACACCATGAATCATCCGTTGCTGCCCCGCCTCGTGGCACCGGATCTGCGCCGTCGGCTCCGTGTGATGCCGGCCGTGGTCGTGGCCGGTGCGCGTCAGACCGGGAAGAGCACCCTCGCGCAGGACCTCGCGCAGGACGCCAGGCGCTACCACTCGCTCGACGACCTCGACGTCCTGGACCTGGCGCGCCGCGATCCGGGCGCGTTGCTGGGCGGCGCCGAGCCGGTCACCCTGGACGAGGTGCAGCGCGCGCCCGATCTGCTGCACGCGGTCAAGCAGGAGATCGACCGGTCGCGGCGGCCGGGCCGGTTCCTGCTGACCGGATCCGCCAACCTGCTGCTCATGCGCCGGGTGTCCGAGTCGCTCGCCGGCCGGGCGAGCTACCTCACCCTCTGGCCGATGACCCGGCGCGAGCAGCGCGGGCTCGGGCGTTGCGGCATCTGGGAGGAGCTGCTCGGCGCCCGCGACCTGGATTGGCTCGACCTCGTGGCCGCGCAGCCCGGCGAGCCGGACGACTGGCGCACGCTTGCGCGCCGCGGCGGCTTCCCGTCGCCGGCCCTGCACCTGGCGACGGACGAGGACCGCGACGTCTGGTTCGACGGGTACGTGCGCACGTACCTCGAACGCGATCTGCAGGCGCTCTCGGCCGTATCCGGCCTGCCCGACTTCCGCCGCCTGATGCGGGCGGCCTGCTTGCGGCTCGGGCAGATCGTCAACCAGACCGAGCTGGGCCGCGACGTGGCCCTGCCGCAGCCGACGGTGCGCCGCTACCTCAACCTCGTCGAGACCGCGTACCTGCTGGTCCGGTTGCCGGCGTGCGCGGTGAACCGCACGAAGCGGCTGATCAAGGCGCCGAAGCTGTACTGGGGAGACACGGGGTTGGCGCTGCATCTCGCCGGGGGGGTGGAACCGGGCGGCGCCCATCTCGAGAACGTGGTGCTTCTCGACCTGTTGGCGTGGCGCGACGCCCGGCTCGACCGCGCCGAGCTGCTCTACTGGCGTACCGCATCGGGGGAGGATGTCGACCTCGTGATAGAGGCGGACGGCCGTCTGCTGCCGATCGAGGTGAAGTCCACGTCGCGGCCGCGGCTCCGCGACGCCGCCCATCTGCGCAGCTTCCGCGCGGAGTACGGCGAGACGGCTCGCGCGGGGGTGCTGCTGCACGCGGGCGAGACGGTCGGCTGGATAGCGCCCGGCGTGCTCGCCGCGCCCTGGTGGCGCGTGCTGTGAGCGAGGTGGCGGTGCGACAGCCGTTCTCGGCCGGATCGGCTGCGTCGGGCTGCGTCCGGCGGTGCTCCCGTTGTCGGGCATCGGCCGATCGGTGAACGATGCCCGCGGGTGGTACGATGGCTCCTGCAGGTCGGTACTGCGCAAGAAGTGGCGGAAATCGGGCTTCGCCGAGGAATCGGCGACGCGCGGGGACGACCGGATGGGGAAGGAGACGGGATGGGACGCATCGTCGTACAGACCAGGGTCACCAACCTGTTCGACGAGGACAAGTCCATCGAGTGCGGGATGTTCGTCGATACCGGCGCAGGGGCGCTGATCCTGCCCGCGGCGTGGAAGGAGAGGCTCGGCCGGTTCAAGCGGTCCGAGGTCGTCGAGCTTCAGATGGCCAATCGGGAGGTCGTGCGGGGAGAGGCGTGCTGGCCGGTGGAAGTGAAGATCGAGGGGTTCCGTCCGGTCTCCAACGAGGTGATCTTCGTGGACATGAAGCCGGAGGAGAACGCGGAGTACGAGCCTCTCCTGGGCTACGTCATTCTCGAGCAGGCGCAGGCGGCGGTGGACATGCTCGAGCACCGTCTGGTCCCGGTGAAGTACATCGACATGAAATGACCGCCCGATCCCGCTCGCGCGATTCTCGACGCGCTGCTCGGCCAGTCGGGTTACGGAGTCTGTACGGGTGATCTCGTCCAGCCGGCATGCCGCACGGCGAGCCTCGTCGCCGCGGGACACATGGCGGGGCCGCCCGTTGCCGGCCAACCGAAGGCGCCGACGATACCACGTGGGGCGCCGCGAGCCCGAGACATGGGACCGGCCGCGCCCAGAGACCGGTAGCGGCTTCATGGGGCGGGCCGGAACGGGTCCGAGAACCGAAGATCGGTGAGGAACGCCGGGTCGGTCAGAGCCTCCAGGAACGCGATCAGGGCGGCGATCTCCGGCTCGGTGAGCTCGAGGCGAACGGGTCGGACCGGGCCGCCGGTGACGACCAGGCGGCGGTCGAGCAGGTGCATGTCGAGGAAGGGGTGCGGCGCGACGTCCGCGTCGTAGTGGTCGATGACCTCGCGCAGCGTCGCGAAGCGGCCGTCGTGCATGTAGGGAGGGCGGACGGCCACGTTGCGCAGGGACGGGGCCTTGAAGCGGCCGTCGCCGGCGCCGGGGTCGAACCCGCCGGGGTCGCCCCCGTCCACGCGGTGCAGCGCTTCGAAGCTCTCTTCGACGTTCCCGTCGAGCTCGTCGAGGCCGATGTTGCGCGGCGCGAGGCTGATCTGCGCGTCGCCGGCGTGGCACCGGGCGCAGCCGGCGCCCCGGCGGCCGGGGCCGGGCTCGGTCGCGAACAGCCGATAGCCGCGGCCGGCGGC
>JAJEEA010000462.1 GCA_022821235.1 Vicinamibacteria bacterium | reverse complement strand
CGTCCGCACCGGCCGCGGCCGCCCTGGACGGGGGCACGCGCAGCTTCCGGCCCGTCCCCGAGCGGGTTCCCGTCACCGACGCGATGCTGCGCGACCCCGACCCGGACGACTGGCTGATCTACCGGCGGACCTACGACGGCTGGGGCCACAGCCCCCTCGACCAGATCGACCGCGGCAACGTCGGCGATCTCCAGCTCGCCTGGGTGTGGTCGATGGGCGACGGCCGCAACCAGCCGACGCCGCTCGTCTACGACGGGGTGATGTACCTCGCCAACCCCGGCAACGTCGTGCAGGCCCTCGACGCCGCCACCGGCACCCTGCTGTGGGAGTACCGCCGCCCCCTGCCCGACGCGCTGCGCGGCGCGAACAGCCGCAACCTCGCCATCTACGGCGACAAGCTGTTCCTGGGAGCGCGCGACGCCCACGTCGTCGCCCTCGACAGCCGCACCGGGGAGCTCGTCTGGGAGAGCCGGATGGCCGACTACAACGACGGCTACTCGAACTCGAGCGGGCCCATCGTGGCCAACGGGCGGGTCGTCAACGGCATCAACGGCTGCTCGCGGTTCATGCCCGACAGTTGCTTCATCACCGCCCACGACGCCGACACCGGCGAGGAGCTGTGGCGGCGGCTCACCATCGCGGCCCCCGGCGACCCCGGCGGCGACACCTGGGGCGACCTGCCGCTCGCCTTGCGGGGCGGCGGCGACTCGTGGATTCCCGGCAGCTACGACCCCGAGCTCGACCTCCTCTACTGGCCGGTGGCCCAGGCCAAGCCGTGGGTGCCCGCGAGCCGTGGGCTCACCGTCCACGACCCCGCGCTCTACACCAACTCGACCCTCGCCCTGAACCCCGCCGACGGCTCGATCCGCTGGTACCGCCAGCACGTGCCGGGCGAGGCCCTCGACCTCGACGAAGGGTTCGAGCAGGTGCTGGTGGAGAGCGAGGGCCGCAAGGCGCTCCTCACCATCGGCAAGCACGGCATCCTCTGGAAGCTCGACCGCGAGACCGGGGCGTTCCTCGGCCACGCCGAGACGGTGTTCCAGAACGTGTTCGAGTCGATCGACCCCGACACCGGCGTCGTGACCTACCGGCAGGACATCGCCGACGCCGGCGTCGGCGACTGGGTGTCGGTGTGCCCGAGCACCGCCGGCGGCCACAACTGGCACGCCACCGGCTACAGCCCCGAGACCCGGCTGCTCATCATCCCGCTCAGCCAGAGCTGCCTCGAGATCGCGGGCCGCGAGGTGGCCCTGGAGATCGGCTCGGGCGGCTCGCAGGCCGACCGGCTGTGGTTCGAGATGCCGGGCACCGACGGCAACCTCGGCAAGCTCGCCGCCTACGACGTCGACACCCTCGAGGAGCGGTGGAGCGTCGAGCAGCGGGCCGCGTTCATGACCGCGGTGCTCACCACCGGCGGGGGCCTCGCGTTCGCGGGCGACGTCGACCGCTACTTCCGCGCCCACGACGCGGCCACCGGAGAGGTCCTGTGGGAGACCCGGCTCGGCACCTCGGTGCAGGGGTTTCCGGTGAGCTACGGGGTGGACGGCACCCAGTACATCGCCGTCTCGACCGGGCTCGGCGGCGGCAGCCCGCGCCGGGTGCCGTCGCTGCTGAGCCCCGACATCGTGCACCCGGAGACCGGGAACGCGCTGTACGTCTTCTCGCTGCGGCGCTGACGCCGCCGCGATTGCGGTTCAAGGGCCGGCCGTCGGCTCGGCGGTCGGCCAGCCCGAAGGGAGGGTGCTAGAATTTGCAGGGATGCCCGACGTCAGCGAGCTGCTCACACCCGCCCTGGTGCTGGCCCTGTTCGCCTGGCTCGAACGCGGCATGCGGAGGCTGAACGATCGCCTCGACGCGAGCGCCAAGGACATCAACGCGCGCATCGACGCCTCGAACGACAGCACGAACCACCGAATCGACCGGCTGAACGAGACCGTCAACCAGCGGTTCGACGGCGTGTTGCGCGAAGTGGCCGACCTTCGAGAACGCATGGCCAAGATGGAAGGGTCCCTGGACGGTTTTCTTGCCGGCCGCCGCGACCGGGACGCCGCCTGAAAGTGGCGGGGGATTGTCTAGAGGACGCTGGTCGTCGGATTCGTGCTTCAATGGCAGCCATGTCTGCGCAACTGTCGCAGCAGACGGGTGCGCTCACGCCAGGACCACCGTTTCGCGCTCCGCGTCGGCGGGAACGCCCCGCTGGCCGTCGGCCCGGCGGTCGGCGAGAATCAGCGCAATCGCGTCCAGGAGGCTGCGGCGGGCCTCCGCCTTGGTCCGCCCCTGCCCGTTGGCGCCCGGGATTTCCGGACAACAGGCGACATGCCAGGCGCCGTCGCGTTCGAACACGGCCGTGAACTCGTTCCGCATCGAACGCCCCCGTCGCCCACTCTACCACCGAGGCACGGATCGCGGTCACGCACAGGCGCGTCAGGCACCGAACACTTGGCTTCGGGTCCGTCCTGGTTCACAATAGGCAGTCGGTCGCAGTCCGCTGCGGCCGGGCGTACCGCTTCACCCGATTTCGGTCCGGAGGACCTCGAGATGTCATTGACTCAACATGGCCGCGCGGGATTCGCCGTCGCCCTGGTCGCCGCGCTCGGTTTCCTGGCCGCGCCGGCCGCCGTCGAGGCGCAGGACGAGGCGCACGAGCTCACCTTCACCCGGGACGTCGCGCCGATTCTGCAGCGCTCGTGCCAGGAGTGCCACCGCACCGGCTCCATCGCGCCGATGTCGCTGCTGACCTACGAGGAGACGCGGCCGTGGGCCCGCTCGATCCGCGAGAAGGTGGTCACCCGGACCATGCCGCCGTGGTACATCGACAAGAACATCGGCGTGCAGGGGTTCAAGTACGATTACTCGCTGAGCGACGAGGAGATCGAGACCATCGCGGGATGGGTGGACGCGGGCGCGCCCCGCGGCAACCCCGAGGACCTGCCGGCGCCGCGCGAGTTCCGCGACATCGCCGAGTGGAAGATCGGCGAGCCCGACTGGATCGTCGAGATTCCCGAGCCGTTCGTGGTCGCCCCCGAGGCCCCAAACTGGTGGGGTGACCTCTACTCCGACTCGGGCCTGACCGAGGACCGCTGGGTCAGGGCGGTCGAGACCAAGCCCTCCATCGAGGGGTTCCCGGTCGTCCACCACGCGGTGACGAGCAACTCCGACCCCGAGTCGGACGACGACGACTACGCGTTCCTCAACGAGTACGCCCTCGGCAAGAACGGCGACATCTTCCCCGACGGCACCGGCCGCCTCATCAAGGCGGGGGCGCAGATCAAGTTCAACATGCACTACGCCGCGATCGGGGTCGAGACCACCGACCGCACCCGCGTCGGCCTGCAGTTCTATCCGAAGGGCGTCGTGCCCGAGCGCAAGCTCATCTCGGCCCACGTCGGCGACGACGAGGACCTCGACATTCCCGCCGGCGCCTCGAACGTGCGCCACGACGGGTACTACCGCCTCAACGAGAACGCCCACATCACCGCGTTCCAGGCCCACCTGCACAACCTCGGCAAGCGGCAGTGCCTGGAGGCCATCTATCCCGACAACAGCAAGGAGATCCTGAGCTGCGCCGACTGGGACTTCGGGTGGCACATCGTCTACAACTACGAGGACCACGTGGCGCCGCTGCTGCCGAAGGGCACCATCCTCCACGTGACGAGCTGGCACGACAACTCGGAGGCCAACCGCTGGAACGACGACCCCACGAACTGGGCCGGCTTCGGCCAGCGGTCGAGCGACGAGATGAGCTTCGCGTGGGTGAGCTGGTACGAGCTCGACGACGAGGCGTTCGAGATGGAGGTCGAGGCGCGCGAGGCGCTGGCCGACAACGACGAGTAGGCGTCTGCGGCCTGCGGCGCGGACTCCTGCAAGGGCGGTTGGGCGCCGTGCGCAGGCCATAGCGAGATCTTGCGGTCGCGTTCTGCGACGATGGGCGGGCCGGCTTTCGCCGCTGACAACGGCGGGCAGCGTGCGCCGAAGGGCGCCACCACGGCGGATTCGGTACGACCGGGGCCTTCGCGATCTCGAGATCGCGAGGGCTTCGATCGTTCGGGGTTCTGGAACGTCACTCGTGGACCGTCCTGCACGAGAGCCGTCCGTGCCGGCGCCCCACCTCCCTCGGCGGCTTGACGGGTGGTCGTGGGCGGCCGGACTGGAAGCTCGCAGGACTGTCGAACCGGACGATGGACGTCACGAGACGAGGAACGTCACGGGAAGAGCAGCCATGAAGGGTCAGAGTCGGAATCTCCGCGTGATCGCGGCGGTCGCGTTGCTCGTCGGCGCCGTCGCGTCCGCCGCACCGGCGCAGGAGCGCTGGAACCGCGGCCAGAACGTGCAACCGGTCTTCGAGGGGTGGGAGCGGAACGACGACGGGTCGTTCACCATGGTCTTCGGCTACCTGAACCGCAACTACCAGGAGCAGCCGGTCATCCCCGTCGGCCCGAACAACCGCTTCGAGCCGGGTCCGGCCGACCGGGGGCAGCCCACGCACTTCTACAACCGGCGGCAGCAGTTCGTGTTCACGGTGCGGGTGCCCGCGGACTGGGGGCGCGAGCAGGACCTCGTGTGGACCGTCACCCACAACGGCCGGACCGACCGCGCCGTCGGCCATCTGTGGCCGGTGTGGGAGATCGACGGCGGCGTCATGCGCCTGAACCGGGGAACCGGTTCGGGGCAGGGCTATGCCGACAACCAGCGCCCCGTCGTCCGGCTGGAGGGGGAGGACCACCTGGAGGTGACCCTGCCCGACACGCTCGAGATCGCCGTGCTCGCCGGCGACGACGGCGTCCCGCCCCCGAACCCGCGCCTCGCCGAGCGGCGGGTGCGCCGCGGCCCCAAGTCGCAGGCGATGGTCGACCCGCGCAAGGCGGCGGCCACCGGCCTCGCCGTCACCTGGCTGCACTGGCGCGGGCCGGGGACGGTGAGGTTCGACCCGCGGGTGCCGGAGATCGGCGAAGGAGGACGGGCGGTCACCGAGGTGTCCTTCAGCGAGCCGGGCACCTACGTGCTGCAGGCGGTGGCCGACGATACCGTCTTCGTGACGCCGGTCAACGTGACCGTAGAGGTCAAGCCGGCGGCCGCGCCATAGGCCGTCTGCGCCGGCGGACGGCGCGGTCGCATGGCGGATGGGCCGGGGCGCGAAGCTCGGGGACGGCGCTCGACGCAGGTTCCCCGGCCCCACCGACGGCGTAGCCCGTCCTTCGCCGCCGGCCCGCCCGGGGCGCGGCCGGACGATTCCTTCGCTGTCCCGGGCCGCGAGGCGATGGTCGCCGGACCCCGGGGGCGGTACCGGCGACGGCACGCGGCCTGACTGTCGCCATTATTGCCGCGGGAGTCGAGGAGCAGGGTCATGCATGCAAGGACCGGCCGGCGGCGGACGGGGTTCGCCACGATCCTCGCGGGTGCGGTCGCGCTGGCCGTCGGCTTGGCGGCGGGGGAGGGGGCGTCCGCCCAGTCCGGCGACGGCAAGACGACCATCGCGGACACGCCGACGCGCGCGCGGGCCGCCGACGGCACCTACATCTCCTGGCGCGAGCACATCATCGACGACCTCGCGGTGGGCGGCGTCGCCCTCGCCGGCAGCGACGGGCTGGCCATGGCCGACCTCGACCTCGACGGCCACCCCGACGTCGTCTCCGTCCACGAGTCCGACACCACCTACGACGGCGTCCCCGACGGTCACGTCCGCATCGCCTACGGCTCGGCCGACCCCGATGCGTGGGACCTCTACACCCTGGCCGAGGGCGAGGAGGCGGGGGCGGCCGAGGACGTGGCCATCGGCGACATGAACGGCGACGGCTATCCCGACGTCGTCGTGGCGTGCGAGCTCGCCCACCTCATCTATTTCGAGAACCCCGGGGCAGCGGGACGGTCCGAACGGTGGGAGCGGGTCATCCCCGCCTCGACCGAGGACCGCGGCTCGTACATCCGCGTCTTCCTCGCGGACTTCGACGACGACGGCCGCCCCGAGGTGGTCGCCGCCAACAAGGGCGGCCAGAACCCGCCCCGCGGCACCACCGAGAAGCACCCCGTGTCGTGGTTCGCGCTGCCCGACGATCCGCTGGACGGCGACGCCTGGGTCGAGCACGAGCTGGCCCGCGTCATCGTCCCCATCAACTCGCAGCCCTTCGACCTCGACGGCGACGGCGACCTCGACGTCATCGGCGGCTCGCGCATGGAGCGGCGCATCTTCTGGTTCGAGAACGTCACCGACGGCGGCGACATCGCGTTCCGCGAGCACCGCATCGAGATTGCCCCCGAGGCCGTCGTCACCGGGTTCAACATGGAGTTCGTCGACCTGAGCGGCGACGGGCGCGTCGACATCGCCATCCGCGACGAGCGCAACGGCCTCTCGTGGCTCGAGCAGCCCGCCGACTTCGCCGACGCCTGGCGCCTGCACGTCATCGGCGGCCTCACCCCCGACCGCCTCGTCGGCTTCGTGCTGACCGACATCGACGACGACGGCCGTCTCGACGCCTTCTCGGGCGCCTACAGTCAGGCCCCGCGCGACGTCGACGCGACCGAGCTGCCCCCGTCGCATCGGGCGGGCCGCCTGTCGTGGTTCGAGCAGCCCGAGGACCCGACCGGGGCCTGGACCCGCCACGACGTGTCGCGGCGCGTCCGGGCCATGTTCGACAAGTTCCTCGTCCGCGACATGGACGGCGACGGCGACGTCGACCTCATCGGCACCCGCGGCAACTCCATTCCCTACGACGGCGTGTTCTGGCTGGAGCAGGTGCGCACCGCCGAGCCCGTGCCGGCCTTCGATCAGGCGAGGGAGAACGAAAGCCGTCAGCTTCCGCCGCCCGAGTAGTACGGTCCGACCGCTGCCGCCGCAACCCGCCGTCCTTCGAGCGTGATCACGCCACTCCGCCGCCCATCTCCGGGTGTCCGGCATTTGGCAGCCCGCCACGCCGAAACGGCAATACGCGGTCGGCAGCGCCGTGCTCCGTCGACGGAATCGACGGAGTCGCGTCTCGCCCATGTGTTCTCGGCCGGGCGAACGGCGTCTCTTCCGGCCGGCCATCCCCGGGGTGACGGAACCCCGGCTGACGCTTCTGCGTCATTGGAGAGTAGCGCGCGGGCCGCGAAACCGGCCGCTGAACGTCATGTTCGGGAGACACTGAACCGATGCCGCTGATCCACACCGAGGATCTCTGGAAGACGTACCACATGGGGGCGGAGTCGGTCCACGCCCTCAGCGGCGTGTCGCTCGACATCGAGCGCGGCGAGTTCGTCGCCATCATGGGGCCGTCCGGCTCGGGGAAGTCGACGCTGATGAACCTCGTCGGGTGCCTCGACACGCCGAGCAGCGGGACCTACCGGCTCAACGACAAGGACGTGAGCCGGATGAACGACGACGAGCTCGCCCGCATCCGGAACGAGGAGATCGGGTTCGTCTTCCAGACGTTCAACCTGCTGCCGCGGGCGTCGGCCCTGCACAACGTCGAGCTGCCGCTGATCTACGCGGGGGTGCCGGCGGCGCGGCGGAACGAGCGGGCGGTGGCGGCGCTCGAGCTCGTCGAGCTCGAGGACCGCATGGACCACCGGCCGAACGAGCTGTCGGGCGGCCAGCGCCAGCGGGTGGCGATCGCCAGGGCCCTGGTCAACCAGCCGTCGCTGCTGCTCGCGGACGAGCCGACGAGGAACCTCGACTCGAAGACGGGGCGGGAGATCATGGCGATCTTCGAGGGACTGCACCGCTCGGGCAACACCATCGTGCTGATCACCCACGAGGCGGACATCGCGCGGCACGCCCACCGGGTGATCCACCTGATGGACGGGGCGGTCGAGCGGGAGGACGTCAATCCCGAGCCGACGGAGGCCGGCGACGTGCGGGTCTCGGTGCGGACCGCCTGAGAGCCGCGAGCGGTGCTACGATTGAACGGGGAGCTTGCCGGGGGGGTGGCGTCGTCCTCGAGGCGAGAGAACAGCGATGCAAGCTGAACCGCGAGAGCTGGAACGACGCACGGAGAACCTCGAGCGTCGCGTCGACCGTATCGAGAGGGTCCTGCCGACCCTGGCGACCAGGAAGGATCTGAAGGCGACGGAGCAGAGCCTGCGGACGGAGATCACGGACGCTGAGCAGCGCCTGCGGACGGAGATCACGGACACTGAGCAGCGTCTGCGGACGGAGATCACGGACGCTGAACAGCGTCTGCGCACCGAGATCACGGACACTGAGCAGCGTTTGCGCACCGAGATCACGGACACCGAGCAGCGCCTGCGCACCGAGATCACCGAGGTGGAGCAACGCCTGCGCACGCACTTCGACGTGGTGAGCGACGGGATGCGCCACGACGTCCGGATCGTGGCCGAAGCGGTCGCCGCGCTTGCGGAACGAGGACGTTAGTCGTCGAGCCCGAGCCCGCTCTCCCGACCTGTCCGGAGGATGCGGAGGGCCCCGTCAGAACGTCAGTCGAGCTCGGCGCCGGTCAGCAATCGGTACGCCTCGCGGTACTTCTCCCGGGTCCTCGCCACCACCTCGTCCGGCAGCGACGGCGCCGGGGGCTGCCGGTTCCACTTGACCGCGTCCAGGTGGTCCCGGACGAACTGCTTGTCGAAGCTGGGCTGGGCGACGCCCGGCCGATACGTCTCCCGCGGCCAGAACCGCGACGAGTCGGGCGTGAGGGCCTCGTCTATCAGGATGATCTCGTCCCCCTCTCCGATGTCCCCGCCCGCGCCCTGCCCGCCGCCGGCCCGCAGCAGCCCGAACTCGAACTTGGTGTCGGCGACGATGATGCCGCACGACTCGGCGTGCTCGGCCCCGTGGGCGTAGAGGGCGAGGGTCAGCTCGCGGAGCCGGTCGAGCAGCCGGGGGCCGATGATGCCGGCCGCCTGCTCGGCCGTGATGTTCTCGTCGTGGCCGCTCGTCGCCTTGGTCGCGGGCGTGAAGATGGGCTCGGGCAGCCGGTCGGACTGCTGCAGGCCGGCCGGCAGCTCGACCCCGCAGACGGCGCCGGTGCGCCGGTAGTCGGCCCAGCCCGAGCCGGCGAGGTAGCCGCGGGCGACGCACTCGACGGGGACGGGCTCGGTGCGCCGCACCAGCATCGACCGCCCCCGCAGCGTCTCCGCGTGGGGGCGGCAGGCGGCGGGGTACTGGTCGGGGTCCGTCGACACGAGGTGGTTCCCGACGATGGACCCGGTGCGCGCGAACCAGAACGCCGAGAGTCGGGTCAGCACCTTGCCCTTGTCGGGAATCGTCGAGCCGAGGACGAGGTCGTAGGCGGAGATGCGGTCGGTCGCGACCATCAGGAGATGGTCGCCGACGGCGTACATGTCGCGGACCTTGCCGCGGCGCTGCGGCTCCAGTCCCTCCAGCGAGGTCTCGAACAGTGCGGGTGCGGACGTCACGATGGCCTCATTCCGAATTCCGGCCGCGCCCTCCTCGTGCCTCGTCGGGCGGGCGACAGCCGGTCCCCTGGCGCCCTCCGGGCGCGGTGCGGTTGCGGGGTTCGCCACGAGTTGCCGGGACTCGTCGTCGGAGACGACCGATGCCCGGGAGCATGTAGAATCGTAGCTTACCGAAGAGATGCGCAGGCGGCAAGGAGGCGCCCCCGTGGAGCGCGTGCGTCCGGCCCCCGCGTGTCCGTCGCGGCGGACCCGCGATTTCTTCCCGACCCGATGAAGCCCGTCGGCGCCCACCGGAGACCCGCCGCGACGGCTTGATTCTCACAAGACGGCTCCCCGACAGATTGCCGAACGCATGCGCACACACCTTCGAACCGTCGGCGTGGTCGGGCTCGCCGTGGCCCTCATGGCATGGGTGTTCCGGAGCACCGATGCGGCGTCGGTGTGGGCGGAGATCGAAGGGGCCCGGGTCGACCTGGTCGCAGCCTCGGTGGCGGGGATCGCCCTCGCCTACGTGGTCCGCGTCAAGCGGTGGCTGCTGCTGCTGGCCCCGCTCGGCCCGGTCGGCGTCGGGTCGGCGACCCGCGCCACCATCATCGGGTTCGCGACCTCGACCATCGTGCCGCGGCTGGGCGAGGTGGTGCGCCCCTACCTGCTCGCGCGCCGCGAGTCGCTCAGCATGAGCGCGGCGCTGGCGACGATCGTGGTCGAGCGCATTCTCGACATGATCGCGGTGATCCTGCTCTTCGGGCTGTTCCTGGCCGCGTTCAGCAGCCAGTTGCCGGCCACCGACGAGCAGGTCCTGGGCGCGCTGAAGGCGGGGGGGCTGATGGTCGCGGTGGGCGCCGGCGTGTTCCTGGCCCTGGTCTGCGTGGCGGCGCGCCGCCCGGAGTGGGTGGCCTCGTTCGCGAAGCGGGTGGAAGGGCTGGCGCCGCACGGCCCGGGCGCGGCCGCGAGCCGGTTCATCACGCGCTTCAGCACCGGCCTGGGGGTGGCCCGCGACCCGGGGCGGCTGCTGCGGGCCGTCGCGTGGTCGGTGGTGATGTGGGCGCTGGTGGGCGCGACCGCGTGGTGGGGCTGCCTGGCGTTCGGCATCGCCCTGCCGCCGAGCAGCGGCCTGCTCCTGATGGCGCTGATGGCCCTCGGCGTGTCGGTGCCGACGCCGGCCGGCGTCGGGGGGTTCCACGCGGCGGTCCAGGTGGGGCTGACCGCGTTCTACGAGGCGCCGCCCGACGCGGCGGTCGGCGCGGCCCTGGTGCTGCACGCGGCGACGTTCGCGCCGGTGACCGTCGTCGGCCTGGCGTGGATGGCCCGCGACGGCATCACGTTCCGCGGGATGACGGACGTGACGTCTTCGTCGGCGCCTCGCGGCGACGACGACGCATCGCCGGCGCCGGCGGA
>JAJEEA010000203.1 GCA_022821235.1 Vicinamibacteria bacterium | reverse complement strand
CCGTTTCTTCCTCGGTCGCCGGTAGGGCCGGTGGACGTTCCGCGTCCGGTCGCGCACGTAGCCCGCCCGCCGGCGCCTGCGTGCGGCTCCGCCGGGCGCCAACCGGCGCCGTCGCCTGTTTCTTCCTCGGTCGCCGGTGACGCGGGGCGATCGAAGGGGACGGTTTGCGCCAGGTCGTAGAATGAGGCTCAGGGTCCTTCGACAGGACCTCGCTTGGCTCGCGCTCCCGGCAGCGGAGGGGAGAAGACATGGAGACCGCGGTCCGGCCAGTGGATATGCAGGCGCCGGAGACGAGCTCCGCCCTGCTCGTCAGGTTCCCGACGGCCCTGGGGCTAACCGACGACGGGTTCTACGAGCTCTGCCGGCTCAACCGGGATCTGCGCATCGAGCGGACGGCCGGTGGAGAGCTGTCGATCATGGCGCCCGCCGGTGGGAAGTCCAGCGACAGGAACGCCGAGATCGCGTTCCAGTTGAGGCGTTGGGCCAAGCGCGACGGAACCGGCAGGACATTCGACTCGTCCGGAGGGTTCCGGCTGCCCAACGGCGCGGTCCGTTCGCCCGACGCCTCCTGGATCGACAACACCCGGCTGGCGACGCTCACCGACGATCAGAGCGAGAGGTTCATTCCCCTCTGCCCCGACTTCGTCGTCGAGCTGCGTTCACCGAGCGACGGCCTGGCCGCGGTCCACGACAAGATGCGCGAGTACATGGAGAACGGCGCCAGGCTCGGCTGGCTGATCGATCCGCCGGGCCGCCAGGTCTTCGTGTACCGACCCGATTCGCCGCCGGAACGCCTGGAGGCGCCGGCGAGCGTGTCGGCCGATGCCGTGCTGCCGGGATTCAGCCTGGAGACGGAAGAGATCCTGTAGCCGGCAGAATCGGCCGCCCTCCGGGCCGGCCCGCGTCGCGTGGCGCCCGCGGTCGCTCCCGGCCGCCCACGATTGCTCCGATTCAGCCGTGACCCACGACGACATTCGAGCGTTCGTCACCCGCGACTGGGCCGCCGTCCGCGACGCCGACGCGTCTCACTGGGCGGCGGAGTTCAAGGAACGCGGTCCGGCGGCCACCGTCGCCGCATCGCGGGCCCTGTGGGAACATGCCCGCCGAATCAGGCCGGACTGGCCGACGGCCGACGACTCCGACCGCGACCTCGCCGAGCACCTTCGGCTGAAACGACTCCTCGACCGGGCCGCGCATGCCTTCGCCCATCGCTGAGGTCCTCGCCGCCCTCGCCGCGTGCTTCGAATCCCTCGGCGTTCGCTGGTACCTGTTCGGCGCGCAGGCCGCCATCTCGGCCATGTGCGCCGGACGCTCCAGCTTCTCGAGGAGGCGCTGTCGCAAAGCGATCTGCTCCGTCAACTCGAGCAGCTTCTCGGCCGCATTGGCAGTTCCGCGCGGTGAACATCCTCCACCCGAGGGCCGCACCACCGTCGGGCCCTGCCCGATCGACGACGCCGGACCGCGCACGAAGCGTCATCGGTGCTCCCCGACGGCGCGCGACCGATCCGCGCTACGGCGCGGCGTCCTTCCGGTAGTCCGCACCGGTCAGGCTGGTCAGCGCGGCGCGCTGCCACTCGCGCAGCCGCCGCTCCAGCTCGGCCGTGACGGCGGGCTCGCTCGCGGCCAGGTCGCGGCTCTCCGCCCGGTCGGCGCGCAGGTCGAACAGCTCGACCCCGGAGCCGCGCGAGCCGTCGACGACGAGCTTGTAGTCGCCGTCCATGATGACGCGCGCGCCCGCGAAGTCGCGCTCGTCGACGGCCGGGTAGCGGATGTTGCGGAAGTTCCGGGTCGGAATGCCGTCCATCAGCTTGACGAGGGGCGTCGTCCCCGACTGCAGCGCGGGATCCATGTAGGGGTCGTGGTCGCGCCCCGCGAGGCCGCCGACGTCGAAGCTCCAGAAGAAGACGGGCGCGGGCCGCGCCGTCATGCGGCCGTCCATCAGCGGCCCGAGGTCGATGCCGTCGAGGGGACGGTCGGGCAGCGGCTGACCCGCGAGGGCGGCGGCGGTGGGCAGGATGTCGCTGGTCACGGCGGCCACGTCGGTCGCGCGCGGCGCGGCGATGCGGGCCGGCCATTCGATGATGCCGGGGACGCGGATGCCGCCCTCGTACATGGTGCCCTTCAGGCCGCGGAGCGGCGTCTCCGCCAGCCCGCTGCGCGGCGTCCCGTTGTCGCCGTTGTACCAGAGCAGGGTGTTCTCGCGCAGCCCCGCCGCCTCCAGGTGGTCGCGCAGCGTGCCGATGGCGCGGTCCATGGCGGTGATCTCGGCGTAGCGCTCGCGGAGGACGTCGCCGAGGGGCCGCTCGATCTGGAGGCCCGTCTCGTTCGAGGTCAGCGGGACCATCCGGTCCGCGTACCTCGCAGGCAGCTCGTCGTAGAGGGCGAGGTCCTCCTCCAGCCCCTGGTAGGGCTCGTGGGGCGAGCCGAACCAGACGACGGCGAGGAACGGCCTGCCGTCGGCGGCGGCGCGGTCGATGAACCGGATGGCCTCGTCGACGACGATGGCCGAGCTCTCGCCCTCGATCCGCTCGGGCGGCCCCCCGTTGCGCGACAGGGTCGGGTGCAGCTCGAAGAAGTTGTCGTGCGACAGCCACTCGTCGAAGCCCATCGCCCCCGGGTTGAGGGGCGAGCCCGCCTTCACGGTGCCGACGTGCCACTTGCCGAAGTGGCCGGTGGCGTAGCCGGCCTCGCGCAGCACGTGGGCGATGGTGATCTCCTCCGGGCGCATCGACCAGTTGGGCGCGAACGTGCCGTAGCGTACGGGATGGCGCCCCGTCAGCACGCTCCCGCGGGTGGGCGAGCACGACGGATGCCCCGCGTAGAACCGGTCCATCCGCAGGCCCGAGGCGGCCATGGTGTCGAGGACCGGCGTCTGCAGGTAGGCGTGCCCGTTGTAGCCGGTCTCTTCCCAGCCGTGGTCGTCGCCCATGAGGAGAACAACGTTGGGGGGGTCGGCGGGCTGCGCCTGCGCGATCACCACGGGCAACGCCGCGAGGCACGCCAGAACGAGCCCCAAGGCTCCCGATACGAGTCGCTGTCGGTTCATTGCGTGAATCCAGTCGTCGGGGCCGGCGCCGCATGACGACGCCGACGCTGTCTAAGGCGCGCCCTCATCGTGCCACCAACCTCGCCGGACGACAACCGCGTTCGGCCCGGACGGTTCCCCGGGCCCGAGTCCCAGCCCGCACTCTGCCGCGTCCCGAGAGGCGGCGACGCTCTTCAGCGGACATGTCAAGGACGCCCTTCGTCACACCCCGCGAATCGTGGGCGCCTGCCGGTCCGCTGAAGCCCTCGCGACTCTCGGTGCACCGGGGGTCCAGCGCGCCCCCCCCCGGAGCGCGTCGGACCTCGGATCGGACGCCGCGAACCACCCGCGGGCACCGAGCCAGGGGTTGGTCCCTGCGCGAGAGCGGTGTAGGCTTTGGCTCTCTCAGGAACCCGCCCCGGAGGACAGCCATGCATCGAGCCGCCGTTCTGCTCCTGACCGCGACCGCCCTGGGGCTCCCGGCACCGCCCGCAGCGCACGCCCAGGAAGGCCAGGGCTTCGCGGCGGAGGGAATCCCCGCGGTGCCGCTGCCCGACGCCCCCGTCGTCTACGACACCGCGGCGGGACAGCGCATCCGCGTCTCGGTGGTCGCGGACGGGCTGACCTACCCGTGGGGGCTCGCGTTCCTGCCCGACGGCCGCATCCTCGTCACCGAGCGGCTGGGCACGCTGCGGCAGATCCGGGACGGCGTGCTCGACCCGACCCCGCTCGCCGGCGTTCCCGAGGTCTACACCGAGGGGCCGCTCGCGGGGCTGATGGACGTGGCGGCGCATCCGGAGTTCGCCGAGAACCGCTTCGTGTACCTCACCTACTCCAAGCCCACCGCGGACGGCTCGACCGTCGCGCTGGCCCGGGGCCGCTTCGAGGGCGAAGCGCTGTCCGAGGTCCGCGACGTCTTCGTGGCCGACGCCGACCTGAACGGCGGCGCGTCGCGGCTCGCGTTCGCGCCCGACGGGTCGCTCTACATGACCGTCGGCGGGGCGTTCGGCGGCACCCGGCCCCTCGCCCAGGACCCCGCGAGCCACGTCGGCAAGGTGCTGCGGCTGCGCGACGACGGCTCCGCCCCCGACGACAACCCCTTCGCGGGACGGGAGGGTCACGCGCCCGAGGTGTTCTCGCTCGGCCACCGCAACCCGATGGGCCTCGCCATCCACCCCGAGACCGGCGAGGTGTGGGCGAGCGAGCACGCCCCGATGGGAGGCGACGAGGTCAACCGCATCCTGCCGGGCCGCAACTACGGCTGGCCCGAGGTCTCCTACTCGCGCGAGTACACGGGCCTGCGCGTGTCGGAACGGCCGTGGCAGGAGGAGCTGGAACAGCCGGAGATCGTCTGGATCCCCTCGATCGCCCCCTCGGGCCTCGTCTTCTACAGCGGCGACAGGTTTCCGGCGTGGCGCGGCGACCTCTTCGCGGGCTCGCTCATGACCGGCCGCGTCGCCCGCACCGGCCACCTCGAGCGCATCGAGTTCAACCGGCAGGGGCTGGAGCAGCGGCGGGAATGGCTCCTCGCCGATCTCCGCCAGCGCATCCGAGACGTCGAGCAGGGCCCCGACGGCCTGCTCTACGTGCTGACGGGGGGCAGCTTCCTCGGCCGCGACCCCGCCCTGGGGGAAGCCGCCCTGCTCCGCATCGAGCCGGCCGAGTGACGTGAAGGCGAGCAGTGTATCCGGGAGGTCGAGCAGAATCCGGCGGGTTGCTTCTACGTGCTGACGGGGGGCTTGCTCGGCCGGACCCCGCGCTGCAGCCCATGGTGAAAGCCCCCCGTGTTGCACCGTGCCCGGAGGGCGCCAGCGGAGCGCCGAGGCGCCCGCCCGACAAGGCGTGACAGCGGAGATTCTCGCCACGGGCCGCCTTGGGGTGAAGCCGCGCTACGGAGGCTACGGCGTCCCGGCCAGCCGGGCGACGAAACGCTGGTGCTCGGGAGAGCCGATGCCCCGGTTCACCACCTCCAGCGCCTCGGCCGGACTCCCGTTCAGCAGCGCGGCCACGGCGATGCGGAGACCGGGGAAGACCCGGCTGCGGCCGACCCCTTCCCCGTCGACGGGCAGGGGCCGGTAGTCGCCGTCCACCAGCTCGAACCAGTCGATGCGGCGTTCCTGCGTGCGCCAGACGACGTATTCCCGAACGCCGTTGCGTCGATAGGCGCGCAGCTTGTCGTGCAGATCGATGGACGTGCTGCTCGCGGCGATCTCGACCACCAGGGAGGCGGTACTCCGCACGGCGCGTCCACCGGACGACCGCGAGGCTCAGCACTGACGAGCCAATCGCCCCCCGTGCCGGGCACCCCGGGCACCTTCCGCGAGCACTTCGACGGTCGCGCCGGCGTGTCGCAACGCGTCGGGGACCAGCTTGGTGCCGAGGTTGTGATCAGATCAGGAAGACGGGCTCAGGCGGCCTTGAGGTCGAGCTCGCACCGGATCGCCTCCTCGATTTCCGCCCGCGTCCGTGCATAGTCCTGAACCAGGTCCGCGATGGAATCCCCGGCCTTGTAGCGGTCCGCCACCTCCGCGGTCGAGACCCGCGATCCGGCGATGACGGCACGCCCGAACGCGACGGCCGGATCCATGACGACGACGCGCGGCTGGCGTGCCGCTGCGCGACGGTCCCGCGGGCCCCTGCGCGTGAAGGGAAAGAGCCTGGTGGCGATGCCGGCGGGGTTGCGCTCGATCCGGTCCAGGTGAACGTCGAGCAACTCCAGCATGGAGGTCTGCCAGTCGTGGCCGGCGTCGAAGAGCCGGTCGAGGCGGTGAACGAGAATCGTCTTCCCGTCCGTGCACATCTGCTCGTCGATCAGCGGGCGCGCCACGCCGAGCCGGGTCTGCAGGCAGTCCAGCGCGTTCCTGATCACGCGCATCCGAACGCCGTGCACGTGCCGGAGGGCGGCCAGCACGTGCAGCTCGAGGATGTTCTCGAACGACAGGAGATGCCGCGACGGCGCGGCGATGCTCACGAGCGGGTGCTGACGGCCGCCGCCGGAGTCGCTCTTGCCGGAAACCCAATCGTGGAGGGTTCGGTGGGGAATCCCCAGGTACCTCGACGCCTCTACTTTGGTGTAGGCCGGCGTCGCGCGGGGCTCTGAAGAGCGCAGACCACGCCCACGCCGTGTCGTCGACGCCTCCGCCTTGGTGTAGGCGGGCATCGCGCGGAACTCTGGAGAGCGGGCACTGCGCCCGTGCCGCGTCGTTGCTGCCAGTGGCCTTCCCTCTCGCGCAGGATTCGTTTGCCCCGTCACCAGATTACAGCACAAGCCCGCAGCAGCGGTCGGACGGGGGGGCACGACAGATTCGTGAGATGTCTGCCGCGGCGCTGTCCGGCGCCAGCGACTTCGGCGTCGGTTCCGGCTCCACTGGCGCGGGGGAGCCGCGGATGGATCGATCGGCCGCGTCTCACTTCCTGTCGTGCGCCCGCGGACGAGACCTACGGCACGACGAGCCCCTCGAACTGGATGCGGACCTGCGGGCGCACCCGCAGGAGGCCGAGCATGACCACGGGGGGCTCCACGCCGTAGGCCGTCATGTCGAGGCTCACCTCGCCCGCGATCTCGACGCCTGCGCCGGACGGCGACAGCGAGATGGGGATGCTCACGGGGCTGGTGACGGCCTGGATGGTGAGGCTGCCGCTGGCCTGGGCGCCGCCGCCCGAGGCTTCGTAGCTCTGGAGCTCGAAGGTGATCTCGGGGAACTCGGCCGGCTTCATCGCCTCGAGCAGGTGCTCGGTCATCGTCTCGTCGGGGCACTCGAAGTCGCCCACCGGCACCGTGAGGGCGGCCGTCCGGACGCCGTCGGCGAAGCCGGGGGCCGGCGGGGACGAGCCGGGCGTGACCTCGGCCGTCCCGCTCACGGTGCAGGTCCATCCCCGGATGGTCGAGGTGCCGGAGACGGTGAACTCGACCGTCGACTGCTGCGCGGCCGCCGGGGACCCGGCGAGCAGCGCGAAACCGAGGCAGACGGCGGTCACGAACCGCAACGAGAAACCCGTTCGACGTGCGACCAGCATCCTGGATCCTCCCCAGTCCATCAGAGCCCGAAGCCGAAGCGGTTGTCGCGCATCATGATGGGGTTCTTCCCCTCCATGACGAAGCGCGAGGTGATCTGCCCGACCGACGTCGTCCGGGTCTGCCGCATGGCGATGCGGAGCTCCGCGAGGATCAGGTCGATGACCTTCGCGACGCCGTCCTCGCCGAAGGCGCCGAGGCCCCACACGTAGGGGCGGCCGATGCCGACCGCGTCGGCCCCGAGGGCCAGCGCCTTGAAGATGTCGGTGCCGCGGCGGACGCCGCTGTCGATGAACACCGGCACCCGCCCCCGGACCGCGCCGACGACCTCGGGCAGCGAGTCGATCGACGACCACATGCTGTTGACGGCCCGGCCGCCGTGGTTGGACACGAAGATGCCGTCGGCGCCGTGCTCGATGGCCTCCTCGGCCCCCTCGGCGGTCATGATGCCCTTCAGGATCACCTTCATGTCGCTGGCGTCCTTGAGGCGCTTGACGTAGTCCCACGTGTAGGGATAGCGCGGGCCCTCGGGGCCTCCAAGCCCCGCCCGCATCGGCCGGACGTAGTCCGGGTGGTGCTGGTGGCAGCTCTGGCAGAGCACCGACTCGTAGCCCTCGCCGGACAGCGTGCGCCGCTGCAGCTCGCGGTTGCTGCCGCCGAGGAGGTCGATGGTCCACACCAGGGCGGGGCAGCCCGCGCTCTTGACCCGGTCGATGACCCGCTTGTTCACGTTCCAGTCGGGCACCGTGTAGATCTGGAACCAGTGCGGCTCGCCGCGGGCCTCGGCGA
>JAJEEA010000254.1 GCA_022821235.1 Vicinamibacteria bacterium | reverse complement strand
GAGACGCGCACGCCGGTCGGGGGAAGGCGCCGCCGTCGGTGCGGGTCGATCGAAGGGCTGCATCTGGCGTCCTCGGTGCAACGCGGGGTTTCGCCGCGGGCCCCTACGGCGCGGGTTCCGGGTCCAGGACCACGCCGCGCTCGCCGAAGCGGGCGATGCGGTCGTCGAAGTGCTGCAGCAGGAGGTCGCGCCGCCGCATCACGCTCGACCACTCTCCGCGGCTGAGAACGTCGCCGAGCGCCGCTTCGACGGCCTCCGCGGTCAGGTCGCGCAGGGCGTCGAACAGCTCCCGGTCGATGCGCAGCAACCGCTCGGGCCTCGACAGCTCCACGTCCTGCCGGAACGCGCGGGTGTGGTCGATCAGCCACATCTTCCAGTCCGTCGTCCACAGGGTGTTGCCCTGGTTCCGGTCGCGGTTCTGGATGAGCTCGTCGAAGACGTACTGGGTGTAGAAGTGCCGGCTCGTCCTCGCGGGGTCCGGCCCCATGGCCCGCCGGTCGAGCCGTTCCCCCTCGGTCATGGCCACGTCGTCGACCCACCAGGTGACCGCGGCCGGCCGGCCGTCGACCCGCCGCAGCACCGACATGGGCACGTTGTCGATGCCCAGCAGGACGGCCAGACGGTAGGCGGCGATGTTGTAGAGGTACGAGTCCCTGAAGTTCAGCTCCACCCGGGCGCCGCGGGCGACGAACCGCGAGCGGCGGATGTCGACCGACTGGATGTGAACGTCGTGGGTCAGGCGGCCGTCGGAGGCGCTGGCGCGCTGCGATCCCGTCACGCCGGCCCCGACGTCGCGGACGTCCGTCAGCTCGGCCTCGAGGAGGAAGGCCTCCATCTCCGCCGCGGAGAGCGCTGGGGCGGGGTCCTGGGCATGCGCGGGTTCCGGCACCCCCAGCCACAGCACGAGGGCGGCCACCAACGACGCCGGAAATCGACGGAGCATGGGCATGGGTGGTCTCCGGGAGCCGGCCCCGATGGCATAGGCTCCTACGCGGTCGACGGGGCGTCCGGCCTGCGCTCGCGCGCGGGCTCCGGGGGCGCCGAGGTTCCGCCGGCGAGCGCGCCGCTGAAGAGATCCTGCAGCAGGTCGACCCGATCCGACAACACCGTGTACACGTCGTCCCGTTCCGCCCGCAGGATCCGGCACGCGCCCTGTGCCGTGGCCCGCCATCCCGCCGGGCCCCCCGCCAGGGTCTCGGCCACGAACAGGGTGCCGCCCGGTCCCGCGACTATCGGCGTGGCGCCGTCCGACTCGAGGCGCATGGCTCCCTCCAGCACCAGGCACAGCGCGGCCGGGGCGTCGCCGAGCACCAGCACTTCGCCGTCGTCCAGCGAGAGCCTCCGCGCGGCCTGCACGAGGGCGAGGAGCTCGGTCGCCGCCGCCCGGCCGAGGAGGGGGTGGTGACGCAGCAGCATCGCCTCGTCGAACGGTTGCAGCGCCGACTGCGGCAGGGTCACCGCCGGCAGGTGGGCCGGGCTGCGGTCGCGGCCGCCGTCCGCGGGGGTCAGCAGCAACCGGAACAGGCCCTGCGCCAGCAGGTCGTCGTCCGACACCATCGCCA
Organism: Vicinamibacteria bacterium; assembly: GCA_022821235.1. Classification (GTDB taxonomy): domain Bacteria; phylum Acidobacteriota; class Vicinamibacteria; order Vicinamibacterales; family UBA8438; genus JAJEEA01. Next base: position 3,631 of record JAJEEA010000254.1, on the reverse strand, counting down.
CGAAGTCGGCCGACCTGATGCGCAGGCAGACCGACGGTTGGCTGGCCCACGTCGGCCGCGTGGTGGGGGCCCCCTGCAGCGCTTCCTCGAGACCGAGCACGCCGGGCGCGCGCAGCGTGTCGCCGTCGCCGCCGGTGACGGACCGGCGGACGGAGCCCTCGATCAGCAGCTCGACGGCCTCGGTCGCGCCTTCGCTGCCGACCGGCTGGTCCGGCGCGTACCACACCTGCTGGCCGGCGTCGATGACCCGGAACAGCTCGTCCACCGAGACGAACTCGAAGATGGGGATGCGGCTCAGCCGGTTCGCGATCTCCGCCGTCGGGAGCCGGCGGACATCCGCCGGGGCCGACGACGCCTGACCGGGCGTCCCGAGCGAGAGGGCCCACGAGGCGGTGTCGCCGACGTGCGGATCCGTGGCGGCGCGATGGGTGTTCACCCACTGCAGATCGTCGGTCAGCGCGCCCGGGAGATGCTCGGCCGCGAAGTGGACGGCCGTCGCCGCGATCACCGGGTTGGTGTCGTGGATGAGCTGCGCCAGCGTGTCCTCGAGGTCGCGGGGCCGCGTGCCCAGGAGGCGGTTGGCGTGCTCGACCTTCGCCGACAGGGGCGTCTCGTCGATAAGGGGCAGGATGCGCTTTCGCACGTTCCCGGGCAGCACGTTGTCCAGGTACTCCAGGCCGCGGGCGCGTCGCCGGGGGTCGCCGAAGTCTATCGCGTGCCGGGCCGCCGCGACGTCGCCGACCTCGTGCAGGATCCCCAGGAGCCGGTAGATCCGGTCGAGGTTGCGTTCCAGCAGCTCGCGGAGAGCGCGTTCGAGCAGAGTGTCGTGCGGTGCCAGCAGGGCGGCGCGGTCCGGGTCGCGCCGCTCGACGCCGCGGGCGTGCTCGAGCCGCGCATCGTCCGGCGCCGGCGCGTGCCTGAAGAGGTTGTTGCCGAGGCTCAGGACATTGCAGTACCGCGTCGACTCCCTCATGAGGAACGCCTCGATGACGGCGCGAGGCACGGCCAGCGACGGATGGTGGCGGCGGAGCCGCTCGATGGCGGCGATGACCTTGTAGCGAAGGAACCTGTCGGGGGTGTCGAGACTGCCCACGAGCGCGTCCATCGCCGTCTGGTGGGGCAGGCGGGCCAGCGTGGACGGGACGTGCCGCCGCACCCAGACCTGCTCGTGCGGGTTCTCCAGCGCGTAGCGCAGGGCGGGGATGCTCGCCTCCCCGTAGGCCACGAGGGTCTCCCGGGCCGGGTGCTTCAGGTTGCGGTGGGCCAGTCGCGAGAGCAGGCCCGGCAGGAACAGTCCGTCCGACGCGCCGAGGGCCCGTGCGCTCCGGATCGCCTCGAGGACGACGTCGACCCGATGGTCGTGCAGCAGGGTCGCCAGCAGGGTGCGGAAGCGGGGGTCGCCGGTCCTGATCCTGGCGAGGGCCCGCGCCGCCTCGCGCCGGCCCTCGGCCCCGGCGTCGCGCGTGTCCTCGATGAGCCTCCGGAACGTCTCGGCGGCGAGGACCGCGTCGGGCTCGCGGCCGGACCGGGCGAGGGCCGCCGCCGCCGCCACCGCCACCCGCGGCTCGGGATCGGCGAGATGGCCGGCCATGACGGTCGCCGCATCCTGATGGGCGAGGCTCGCCAGGGCCTCGAGCGCGGCCGCGCGCACGTCGACGTCGTCGTCCCGGGTCATCCGCTCGACGGCGCCCTTCCAGCGGTGGGCCACGCGCGAGCGGCCCGACGCCAGCGCGTGCAGGGCGCGCACCCGGACCCGCCCCGACTCGTGGCGCAGGAGGAGCGGGGTGACGAGGTGCGGCTTGTCCAGCGCCTCGAGCATCTCGATGGCGTAGAGCACGGCGGCGGGGTCGGGGTTGGACAGCTCCTCGACCAGGGTCTCGACGGTGGCGGCCTCGCCGGCCCGCGTCATCACCGCCTCGGGGGTGATGGTGCGTGCGTCGATGCTGGCCCGGAACGACCGGAGATACTCGCGCCGCGCGCGGACCGCGACGGCGATCCAGAGCCCGGTGATGGCGAGGGTCGCCCAGCTCAGTTGGCGCCAGTCGAGCCCGAGTCCCCACGGCTGGATCAGGCCGAGCAGCAGCACCGCCGTCACCGCCTTGGCGAAGCGGTCCATGGTGACGTCGATGAACGGCTTGACCCGGTGCCGCATCTCGGCCGGCAGGGGCACGAAGAGGACCTCGCGCGTCGTCTTGTCGAGCGTGTAGCGCAGCGTCGAGCCGAGCACCCGCGCCCCCGCGACCGCCCACAGGGTCCCCGTGAAGAGGATCAGCGCGGCGCTGGCGCTGAAGCCGAACGGCAGCAGCAGGAGGGCCACGCCGATGCCGGCGGAGCGGTGGATGCGGCTGATGAGGGCCACCTGCACGACGAATCCGGCGATGGACAGGTAGGCGGTGACCTCGGCCAGGAGGGCGGCGATGCTGTCGCCGCCGGCGTCGCCGCGCATCGCCTCGGCCGCCATGTTCAACTGCTGGTCGACGACGGCGGCCCCCGCGGCGGCGCACGCGACGGTGAGGGCGAGCACCTGGAGGGGGCGCGACCCGGCGAGGAGGCGGAGCCCCTCCCGGCCCCCGACCCCGCTGTCCGGGGCGTCGAATCCGGTGTGCCCGCCGACGGGGTGGCGGCGGAGCAGGAGCAGCACGATGCCGGTGCAGGCGGCGAGGGTGACGGCGCTCACCAGCACCAGTTGCTCGGACCCCACCTCCTCGACGACGACCGCGGTGATGCCCGCCCCCAGCGCCCCGCCGAGGCTGGCGCCGCCGCCGATGAACCCGAACAGGCGCTTGGCCTGGCGGGCGTCGAAGACGTCGTTGGCCAGGGTCCAGAACTGGCTGATCAGCAGGATGCCGAGAATCAGGCCGAAGAAGTAGAAGGCGACCGTGACCCACCCCGCGCCGGTCTGCAGGAGGCCCCAGAAGAGGACCAGGATGCCGATGATGGCGGCCTGCGTGAGCGGTATCACGTGGCGGGGGGGCAGGCGGCGGATGACGCTGGTGTACAGGTGCATGACGCCGCCGATCAGCATTCCGGCGACGAACAGCACGTACGGCAGGTTGTCGGAGCCGAGGGTGGCGATGAACTCGGACCGCGTCAGCGGCTTCACGATGTTGTACGACGTCATGGCGAGGAACGAGTAGGCGAACATCAACACCACCGGGGCCGTCTCCTCGGGACGGAGCGAGGTGACGGAGCCGATCAGCCGGTAGAGGAGAGTTCGCATCGCCACGAGCCGCCTGACCGTACCGTGATTTGGTTCCCCGCGCAACCGCACCGCCGGATCGGGTGGCCGCAGGGCCCCGGAGGGCGAGGGGCCGGGTGGATTATGACCATGGTCATGACTATGGTAGTGTTGTCCGTGTTCGAGCATCGGGAGGTGCCGTGAAAGCACGTAAGGACAAACCGAACCGCGGTCGGACCATCAAGGCGTCGGAGTTCAAGGCGACCTGCCTCAAGCTCATGGACGAGGTCGCGGAGAGCGGCGACGAGATCGTCATCACCAAGAACGGCCGGCCGGTCTCGCGGCTGGTGCCGTACCGCGAAGCGTCCGGACTCTGGTTCGGCCGCGACCGGGACAAGATCCGGATCCTGGGTGACATCGTGTCTCCGATGCCGCCCGAGTGGTACGAAAAGG
>JAJEEA010000024.1 GCA_022821235.1 Vicinamibacteria bacterium | reverse complement strand
GGGGGCGGTAACGGGGGGGCCCCCGCCCGCCCCCCCTGGGTGGCGGCTGGGGGGGGGGGCGTTCGCCGCCCCACGACCGCGGGGGGTGGCTGCCCGCCTGACGGTGGCTCGGAACGGGTCGCGCGCGGCGCGTACGGCCTTGCTCTCCGAGGATCGGGCCGGTCGTGACGGTCCCGGACAGGCGCGTCCGCCGTCCGTCGGTTCGTGGTTGTCCTCGACCCCGTGGCGGCGTAGCATGGAGCGATTCGACGCCGCGCCCGGCAAGCCGCCTCTCCGGACGTGGCGGCAGGCGCGGTCGCCATGGGGTTCCCGGGGTTCACGGAGGTCAGGATGACTGTTCGATCCGTCGTTGCCGCGATCGTCGTCGCGGCGGTCGCATTCCCGGTTCTCGCGGCGGCCGGCCAGGACGCGGCGCCGCGCACCCCCTGGGGCGACCCCGATCTGCAGGGCACCTACACGAACAAGACGGTCACCCCGCTCCAGCGCCCGCCGGAGCTGGCGGGTCGGGAGCGGCTGAGCGCGGAAGAGGTGGCGAACCTCGAGCGGGAGATTCTCGACCGGAACGCGGCCCTGCTCGAGCGGCCGGCGCGGAGGACCGAGGTCACCGAGAGCGTGGACGTCGGCGAGGACGGGGCGCCGGGGTTCTACAACAACTTCTGGCTGGATCGCGGCACCACGTCCACCGGGCAGACGTCGCTCATCGTCGACCCGCCCGACGGCCGACTCCCGCCGTTGACGCCCGAGGCGCAGGCGGACGAGGACGCCCGCCTCGCCGCGCGGGCCGAGCGCGGCCCGGCCGACACCTGGACCGACATGGACCTCAACGACCGCTGCATGCTCTGGGCGGTGGGGCCGCCGATGCTGCCGACCGGCTACAACACCAACTACCTGATCCTGCAGACGCCCGACCACGTCGTGATCCAGGTCGAGATGATCCACGACACCCGCATCATCCCGCTCGACGGCCGGCCGCGCCCCGACCGGGGCATTCCGCAGTGGCTGGGCGAGATGCGCGGCCGCTGGGAGGGCGACACCCTCGTCGTCGAGACCCGGCGCATCGCCCGGAGCGAGGAGGGGTCGTCGTTCGGCAACGACGTGGTGCGCATCCGCGCCGCCAACGGGGGCCGTACCGAGAGCCTCCGCATCGTCGAGCGGTTCACGCGGGTCGACGCCGACACGATCCGCTACGAGTTCACGGTCGAGGATCCGACGCGGTGGACGAGCCCCTGGTCGGCCGAGCTGCCCCTGCGCCGGATCGACGAGTCGCTCTTCGAGTATGCGTGCCACGAGGGGAACTACAGCATCGCCAACATGCTGAGCGGCGAACGGGCCCTGGAGCGGGCCGCCGCGGAGGCGGCCGGCCGGTAGGGAGCGGCGCCGCTCTCGGGGCGCCTCGGCGCGGCGGTCGGAGCTCTCCGTCGCCGCCGGTTTCGCGTGCGCTCCGAACCCGTTCCCCCCGGGGGCCTCGGCGCGGCGGCGCGGGGTCCTCCGTCGCCGAGGTTCCGGGCTCGCTCCGAACGCCTTCGGCGCGCGGGGGAGTTGCGGTGCGACCGGCGACCACCGCGCCTTCCCGAAGCGCCGGGCGAGACCGTCACTCGCGGGCGAAAGAGAGTATATTGGGCGTGTTCGACGCCAAATCAGGAGGGGTTCAGATGCGTCATCGAGTTCTCGGAACCGTGATCGCGGCGCTGGTGGCGGCGGTCGGGCTGTCGGGGCCGGCCGCGGCCCAGGACGCGCCGCGGACGGGGTGGGGCGCCCCGGACCTGCAGGGCGTCTGGGACTTCCGCACCATCACGCCGCTGGAGAGGCCCGAGCGGCTTGGCGACCGGGCGTTCCTGACCGAGGAGGAGGCGGCGAACCTGGAGCAGGAGGTGGTCGAGCGCAACGTCGAGCTCGCCAACCGGGCGGCCCGGCGGACGACGGTCACCGAGAGCGTGGACCGGGGCGAGGAGGGGGCCCCCGGCTTCTACAACAACTTCTGGCTCGACCGCGGCACCCGCACCGTCGGCACCCGCCGCACGTCGCTGATCGTCGACCCGCCGAACGGGCGGCTGCCCGAGATGTCTCCGGCGGGGCGCGAGCGCGCCGAGGCGCGGAGCGCGTACCGGCGCGACCATCCCGCCGACTCGTGGCTCAACCGCAGCGCGTTCGACCGCTGCATCCTCGGCTTCAACGCCGGTCCCCCCCTCACCCCCGGCGGCTACAACCAGAACCTGCAGGTGTTCCAGACGCCGGACCACGTCGTGCTGCTGACGGAGATGGTCCACACCGTGCGGGTGGTGCCCCTCGACGGGCGCCCGGCCCTGCCGGAAGACGTCCGCCAGTGGTCGGGCGACTCGCGCGGCCGCTGGGAGGGCGACACCCTCGTGATCGAGACGTCGCGCTTCAACGACCAGCGCCGGTGGCGGGGGACGACCCGGAACATGACCCTCGTCGAGCGGCTGACCCGAGTCGACGCCGACACCCTCGTCTACGAGTACACCGTCGACGACCCCGACACGTGGACGCGCCCGTGGACGGCGTCGATTCCGATGCAGCGCGGCGACCAGCCGCTGTACGAGTACGCGTGCCACGAGGGCAACTACAGCATGCCCGGCATTCTGGGCGGGCATCGCATGGACGAGCTGGCCGCCGCCGCGGCCGCCGGCCGGTGAGGACGAGGACCGTCGCGGCCGGCTCCGTTTCGCCGCGGGGGACGCTGACGGAAACCGCCTCACCACGGGCCAGGGACTGGTGACGGACATACCTTGCCACCTGCCAAGCGCAGAACCGATGAAGCGGGGCTGCGCCCGCGTGTAGTTGGCAACTCGTATCGATCGCTGCCCCAAGGGCGGACCTCGCAGAAGGCGGGCGGCGTTGGCGTGCAGTTTGGCAGACCGTGTCGAGCAACGGCTTTGTCGGGGCGCCGTGGGAGAGGGCCCCGAAGCCGGAGGCGGCTGCGCCGCGCGGCACGCGCGACGCCGGAACGCCGGGTCGGCAACCGTTCACGCCCACCCCGCCGAGAGTCGGCGCCGTTGCGCGGCGGGACGCTCCGCCGGCATCCGTTCGAGAGGGAGAAGCTATCGTCATGAGAACCGACCTGCGCCGTCTCCTCGTCGCCACCGTGCTGGCCCTCGTCGTCGCCGCGCCGCTCGCCGCGCAACCCGACGGGTGGACCCGGCCGTTCCCCGGCCACCGGGTCATCGGCAACCTCTACGCGGTGGGCACCTACGACCTCGCCGTCTTTCTCGTGACGTCGGACGAGGGCCACTTCCTCATCAACACCGGGCTCGAGGACTCGACCGCGATGATCCGCGAGAACATGGAGTCGCTCGGGTTCCGGCTCGAGGACGTGAGGGTGCTGCTGCAGATGCAGGCGCACTGGGACCACACCGCGGCCCTCGCCGAGATCAAGGAGATGACCGGGGCCGAGATGTGGGCGACGGCCGGCGACGCGCCGGTGCTCGAGGACGGCGGGTTCAGCGACCCGCACTTCGGCGGCCGCGAGTCGTTCCCGCCGGTCGAGGTCGACCGCATCATCGCCGACGGCGAGGTGCTCGAGCTGGGCGACGCGCGGCTCACGGTGATGGAGAGCCCGGGGCACACCGAGGGCAGCTCGAGCTACCTCATGACCGTGGAGGAGAACGGACGCGAGTACCGCGTCGCCATCGCGAACATGGGCACCATCAACCCCGGCAAGCGGCTTGTCGTCGACCCGACCTACCCGGGCGTGGCCGACGACTTCGCCGAGACGTTCCGCCGGCAGAAGGCGCTCGACGTCGACGTCTGGGTCGCGGCGCACGGGGGGCAGTACGGCCTGCACGACAAGTTCGAGAGAGGGCAGGCCTACCACCCCGACACGTTCGTCGACCCCGACGGCTTCCTGGCCGCGGTCGAGCGCCTGGAGAACCTGTACCTGGAGCAGCTCGAAGCCGAGCGGCGATGAGTCGCGCCGGGTATGCGGATGGGGCCGACAGCCGCGCCCGCGATGACGCCGGAATCGCGCCGCGGAAACGGCGGGCGTCCGGTCGGAGGCGGCAGCGCATGGCGGTCGGCCGGGGCGGCCGGCGGAGCTGCGGCCAGCATGGCCGCCACCAGTCGGCGGCGAGCGGAACTGCGCGCGATACGGCGGTCGCCGATTGCACCCGTCGAGTCCGTTTCGGCGATTCCCCGCCTGGCGCACGGCAGAGTGATTCCGTCGGCGTCTTCGCGTTCGTACAGGGTCGGATCGACTGGGGGTCGAGATGCTGAACCACTTGCGCCACCGCGCGCTCGCCACTTACCTCGTTCTGGCCGGACTGGCCGTGGCCCTTGCGGCCTCGCCGCTGCAGGCACAGCGCCCGGCCGTATCCGGCCCGCGGGCGGGGTTGTCGACGGGCCATCCTCTCACCACCGCGGCCGCGTTCGAGACGCTGATCCAGGGCGGCAACGCGTTCGACGCGGGCGTGACCGCGCTCCTCGTGGGCGGGGTCGTCGAGCAGGACCTCTACGGGCTGGGGGGAGAGGCGCTGATACTCGTCTACCCGGCCGCCGAGGGCGAGGTCACGTCCGTCGTCGCCCAGGGTTGGGCCCCGAAGGGGGCCAGCATCGGGTGGTACGAGTCGCGCGAGCGCGATCTCCTCGGCGAGGGGCTCGACCCCGCGGTGGTGCCGGGCGCCCTCCACGGCGCCCTGACGGTGCTGGAGCGCTGGGGCACCATGAGCTTCGAGCAGGTCTCGGCCCGCGCCATCGAGTATGCCGGGGACGGGTTCCCGCTACGGCCCCTCACCGCCCGCGCCATCGAGGCCAACCTCGGGTTCATGGAGGCGTGGCCGGAGAACCAGCGGTTCTGGCTGAAGCCCGACGGCTCGCTGTACGCGGCGGGCGAGACCATCGCGTTCCCGACGCTGGCCGCCACCCTCACCAGGATGGTGGAGGCCGAGCGGGCCAGCGCCCACCTCGGCCGCGAGCAGGGCATCGCCGCCGCCCGCGACCGCTTCTACAAGGGCGACATCGCCGAGGAGATGGTCGCCTTCCTGCAGGAGCACGGGGCGCCGTTCGAGCTCGACGACTTCGCCGAGTTCTACTCCCGCGTCGAGGCGCCGACGGCCACCGAGTACCGGGGCTACACCATCTACAAGCACGGCTTCAACAGCCAGGGCCCGGTGCTGCTGCAGACCCTCAACATCCTGGAGGAGTTCGACCTGCAGGGGATGGGCCACAACAGCCCCGACTACATCCACACCGTCGTCGAGGCGATGAAGCTGGCCTACGCCGACCGCGACACCTACTACGCCGACACCGACTTCGTCGACGTGCCGGCGAAGGGCCTGCTGTCGACCGCCTACGCCCGCGAGCGGGCGGCGGAGATCGACCCCGGCCGCGCGTCGGTCGCGTTCCGCGCCGGCGACCCGGTGCCCCACGACCCCGACGTTGACGAGTGGCCGTTCTGGGTCGCGGACATCGAGGACGGGGTGGCGGCGAGCGACGCCGACGGGTCGTTCGTGCCGTCGGCCGGCGGGCTGAAGGACACCACCCACGTCGCCATCGTGGATGCCGACGGCAACGTCTTCGACGCCACCCCGAGCGGGGGCTGGACCGGCGGCGGGGTCATCCTCGGCGCCACCGGCATCGGGCTCAGCACCCGCGGCGAGCAGTTCTGGCTCGACCCGGCCCGCGCCAACCAGATCCGCCCCCGCGCCCGCCCGCGCTACACCCTGACGCCGAGCCTCGTGTTCAAGGACGGCGAGCCGCTGATGGCCATCGGCACCCCGGGGGGCGACAACCAGGACCAGACCATCCTGCAGGCGTTCCTGAACATCGTCGAGTTCTGGGACGACTGGTACCCCAACCTGCACGACGCCCTGGCGTGGCCGCGGGTGCGGACGCAGCACCTGCACGGGTCGTTCTGGCCGCACGCGGCTGGCTTCAACCGGATGGACCTGGAGTCGCGTATCTCGCCCGAGGTGGCCAACGAGCTGCGGAGCCGGGGACACCAGGTCATCGAGGCGCCGCCGTTCGGGATGTCCGGCTGCGCCACCGCGGTGCTCATCGACCCGGCCACCGGGACGCGTCTCGCCGCCGGCGATCCGCGGCGCGACTGCTACGCGCTGGCGTATTGACGGTGCCTATCTGAACGGATTGACGACGCGAACCGAGCCGTATCGCTGTCCATGGCTCAGGTCCTCGGTGTAGAGCACCGTCGCGCCGAGCGACTCCGCGGCGGCGACGACGGTGCCGTCCCAGTAGGAGATCCGGTAGCGGAGCGACACCTCGATTCCCGACGCGATCAACGGGTAGTCGATCAACGCCAGCGGCAACGCCCGATACGACTCCAGCAGGGCGAGCGCCGCGGGTGGTTCGAGCGGCACGCGGAACTTCCGGGTGACGGTCACATAGAATTCCTGCAGCACCTGAGCCGACAGACCGAAGTCCTTCGTCCGGATCAGATCGAGGGCGGTGTTCCGCTTGAGAGCGTCCTCGGCCGACGTGGAGGCTGCGTAGACGAGCACGTTGGTGTCGAAGAAACACTCAACGTTCATGGAGCTCGTCCCGCGTCCAGCGTTCCGTTCCGCGTTCGGCCGTCGATTCCAGGCAGAGGGCCACGATGCGCCGGCGCGCCTTGGCGGCGCGCGACTCCCGGGCGACGAGCTGGTCGAGAAACTCGCGAATCATGCCGTTCAGCGACGTCGACCGGTCGGCCGCGATCCGTCGCGCCTCGCGCAGCGTGGCTTCATCGAGAGCGATGGTGACGTTCTTCATGGGCACATGATACGTGTGAATGTGTTCCAGGGCCAGTCGGTTCTGCGCCGGCGCGCCCCGCTGCGAACGATCCGCGCGACCCTGGCCCGCGCGGGTCGCGATGCGTTACGATGCTGGTCGCGCTGGTAGCAGGACGGGTGCCGTCGGGCGGCCCCGGGTGCCGTCTTCGGAAGGCGAGCGCCTCGGGGATGCACTGCTCGGAGACGAGACCACGCGACGACGGAGTAGAGGGAGGACGTCGATGTATCGACGACGACACGGACGGCGTCGGGCCGAATTGACGTTGGGAACAGTGGTTGCCGCGGTCCTGCTGACCCCGGCCGCAGTCTCGGCGCAGCTCGCCTCGGCCGGCTACACCGCGGCCGAGGCGGACGCGGGGCAGCCGATCTACGAGCAGATGTGCGCGACGTGCCACATGTCGAACCTCACCGGCTCGTTCGAGGCGCCCGAGCTGGCCGGGCCGACGTTCCGGGGGACGTGGGAGGACCGGGCCGTCGACGAGCTGATCGAGCTGGTGCAGGTCACCATGCCGCCCGGTGCGGGCGGCTCGCTCGCGCCGGAGGAGTACGCGAGCGTCGTC
>JAJEEA010000448.1 GCA_022821235.1 Vicinamibacteria bacterium | reverse complement strand
CTCCGCGAACGCCTCGGTTCCCATCGACTTCTCGAGGGCCCGGCTCCACGCCGCGATCCAGTCGTCGAGGAACCCCTTCCACTGCGCGAGCACCTTGGGATCGACGGGTCCCGCCCCCGGGAACGGGGGCGCGTTCATGGGACCGAGGTTCGAGAACCGGCGCCAGAACTGCATCGGGTCCGGCGGGGGCGGGACGTGCCCCTGGCTCGCCAGTTGCCGAACCGTCTCGATCCACGCGTCGGTGCCTGCCTCCACCTGCTTGCGCCACTGCGCGAACAGGTCGTCGCGGTCCGAACTGGGGTCTGCCATTACGAAGCTCCCTCGGGACGGTGACGAGAATCACCTTGCCACGCGGCAGGCCCGGGAGACCGTGGAAAACGGGCCGTGTCCGGGTGCACGCGGCAAATCATGTCGATCACTGTCCTCGGCCTGCAACTGTCGCCTGCGAATCCGCTCGGCGCCCAACCGCCCTGCAGAGGTCGACGCCGTTCCTCGGCGCGGGCTCCCGGCCGTGGCGCGGTCGCCTCGGGGTCTGCTCTCTGCCCAACGACCTCGTCGGCAATCGGCGCCGTGGCGCGGCACCGATGCCTGCCAGCCCGCCGAGAGTCCCCCCGTTGCGTTCGAGCGGCCGATGCACCCCGCCTGACTGCGTTGCTTCCTCGGTCGAGTATGCCCGATACTCTCCCTCGTCGCGCCTCGTCAGGCGGGCGCCTCCATGATCCGCCGGCGTCCTCCGGGCGCGGTGCAACGCGGGATTTCGCCACGGGCCGTTACGATCGCGCCGCCAGCCAGCTCGCCACGTGCGGCCAGCAGTCGCGCGACGCGCTCCGGCCGGCGATCAGCGAGATGTGCCCGCCGGGCAGCTCCCTGTAGTCCTTGTCCCGGCTGCCGACGAGGTCGACGAGCGCCCGGACCCCGGCCGGCGGGGCGATGTTGTCGTCGCGGGCCCCGACCACGAGGAGGGGGCACGTGATGCTGCCCACGTCGACCGGCCGCCCGTTGAGTCGAAGGGTGCCCTGCGCCAGACGGTTCTCCTGGTAGAAGTCCTTGACCCACTGCCGGAAGAACTCGCCGGGAAACGGGACGTAACCGTTGGCCCACTTCCGGAGCGCCTTGTAGCCTTCCAGATAACGGTCGTTCCAGGCGTTCCACCAGAGGTTCAGGCCCGTGCTCAGGTCCATGGTGGGCCGCAGCAGCTTGAAGCCGAGCTGCACCATCTCGGCCGGCATCTGCCCCATCGTGTCGACCAGCTTGTCGACGTCGAAGTACCGGCGATCGAGCCAGCAGCCGAACAGGCCCGCGTGCGAGAAGTCGATGGGGCCTGCGAGGTTGACGAGGTTCCGGACCGGGAAGTCGGGGTGGCTGCCGAGGAAGCTGACCGCGAGGGGGGACCCCATGCAGTAGCCCACCACGGAGCAGGCCTCGGCGTCGGCGTCGGCCAGCAGCTTCCGCCCCATGCGGGGCAGGATGCGGGTGGCGCAGTCGGCGAACGTCAGGTGGTCGTCCTCGGGGCCGAAGACGCCCCAGTCGAGCAGATAGAACGGGAATCCCTGCTCCACCATGTAGCCGATGAAGCTGGCCTGGGGCAGGAGGTCGAAGACGGTGGGGCGGCTGATGCCGAGGTTCGGGACGAAGAGCACCGGGGTGCCGTGGCGGGCCTCGCCGTCGTAGCGGTACAGCCGCGCCTTGTGCTTGCGGCAGACCTCCCGGCGCGGGCTCTGCCCGACCGCGGGCTCGTTCGACTCGGCCACGAGCTCGCCGATGTTGCGCACGCGCTGCATGGTGCGCTCGATCTCGGTCTGCCAGGCCGACCAGGCGTTCTCGCCGCCGGGGTTGGGCTGCACCGACATGCCGGTCATCTCCTCCGCGAAACGAGCGCCGACGCCGGACGCGCCGGCGCCGGCCGGATTCGTCATCGATCGGGCTGCGGCGACCACCGCCCGCCGCTACGGGTCGGGTCGCCTGCCGGGGCAATCCGCGAATCGCGGTTCGCCCGGATTGCGTCGCCGCCGACCTCCCCGCCGCGCGACCGGGCCGGCAGGAGCCGTGCCGCGCCCGGGCGCAGACTCCCGCGGGACGGTCCTTGCCGCTACGCGGCGCTCTTGGCGGCCGGCCTCGCCTTCGCGGCCGTCCGCGTGCCCTTCGGCACCGCGTCGGCGGCGCGTTCGGTCCACATCTGCGCCCACGCCGACTGGGCCGCGCTGACCTTCTCCACCGACTCCTGCCATGCAGCGAACAGCTTCTGGTTCTCGTCGTCGATGGTGCCCAGCATCTTCACCGGCACCGCCTTGCGGACCATGCCGAAGTAGCTCTCCCACAGCTCGGCCTGGGCCTCGGTCCAGCGGTTGCCGAGGGCCTGCGTCTGCTCGGCCCAGTCCAGCAGGTCCTTGGGAATGCCGGGGACGGCCGACGCGCTGTCGGCGATGCTGCCGATGACCGCCTTCTGCGTCTCGAGGCCGTTCTTGACCGCCTCTTCCCAGGTGTCGACGGCCTTGCGCCAGGTCTCGGCGAGCTGGGCCTGGCTGGCCTGCTGCTCCGTCGCCTCGGCCCAACCGCTCCAGAGCTTCTTCTGGGTGTCCGTCCACGCCTGCAGCATGTCGTCGGTCTGCTTGGTCCAGTTGATCATGGGGGTTCTCCCTCCGAATTACCGTGGGTGCGGCCCGGCGCCGGCGTCCGTTCTCACGCGAGCACCGGTCGCGCCCGTCGATGGACGAGGGGATGGTAACAAGGAGCGGTAACTTTTGCAAGCAGTCTTGGGGAGTTGCGCCGGAGGCGCTCGGAGGCGATGCCGGCCGGCGCGAAGCGCGCGTCACCCGCTCGCGTCGTTCACCTTGCGGAACGACTCGTACATCTCGACGAGCATCTCGCGCTGGCGGGCCGACAGGTAGGGGTCGCGGCGGATCGCCTCGACGACGTCGCTCGCCTCGCCGTCCGACGGATCGAGGATGCCGGCCTGCGCGTACAGCGTCTCGGCGGACATCTCCAGCCCGTCGGCGAGGGCCTTGAGGACGAAGCTGCTGGGGTTGCGAAGGCCGCGCTCGATCTGGCTGAGATAGGCGTTGGAGATGCCGCACACGTCGGCGAGCTGGCGGACCGACAGGTGGCCGAGCTCGCGCTGGCGGCGAATGAACTCGCCGAGGCCGGCGTCGGGGCCGGATCGCTTGGTGGACATGCGGCAGCCGCCCTACCAGCCCGCGGAGAAAGTGCCCACTGCATTCGAGCGGTGATGCATCCCGCCGGACTGCGTTGCTCCTCGGTCGAACATGCCCAACATTCTCCCTCGTCGCGCCTTGTCCGGCGGGCGCCTCGGCGATACGCCGCCGCCCCCCGGGCGCGGTGCATCGCGCGGTTTTCACCGCGGGTCGCTACATCTCCAGGCCGCCGTTGACGGTCAGGACCGCGCCCGTGATGTACCCGGCCTCGTCCTCGAGGAGGAACCGCACGCAGCGCGCGACCTCCGAGGCCTGCCCGAGGCGGCCCACCGGGATGCGGCCGATCACCTGCTCGAGGACCGGCTTGGGGACCGAGGCGACCATCTCGGTCTCGATGAACCCGGGGGCGACGCAGTTGACGGTGATGCCCTTGCGCGCCACCTCGAGGGCGAGGCTCTTGGTGAAGCCGAACTGGCCCGACTTCGACGCCGCGTAGTTGGCCTGTCCGATGTTGCCGCTCTGCCCGATGACCGAGCTGATGTTGACGATGCGGCCGCTCTGGCGCTCGATCATGTGGTTGAGCACCGCCTTGATCATGTAGAACGCGCCGGAGAGGTTCACCCGGAGGACGGCGTGCCAGTCGTCGACGGTCATCTTGCGCACCGTCTTGTCGACGTTGATGCCGGCGTTGTTGACGAGGAAGTCGATGCGCCCGTGCTGGTCGAGCACCTCCTGCACCACGCGCGAGCAGGCCTCGGGCTCGGCCACGTTGCCCTGGTGCAGCGAGATCGAGCGGCCCTCGGCCCGCAGGCCGGCCGCGAGCGCCTCGGCCGCCTTCGCCCCCCGGTTGTAGCCGGCCGCGACGTGGGCGCCGGCCTCGGCGAGATTCCGGGTGATGGCGGCCCCGATGCCTCGGCAACCCCCGGTGACGACGGCGACCCTTCCTGTGAACATCCTCGCTCCTCCACGCTCGCCCATCGCCGAGAGCCCGCCGCAGCTCGGCCGGCGAAGCGTCCTGCACCGGGAAGACGTCCCGGGTGATTCGGCCTGGCCCCCCGGCCCGGCGTCCAGTGCCCCGGCCCGGGGCGGGTGACCGGCCGGGCTCCCCGGTCACCGGTCCGGTGCCGGCGGTCGCCACGCCCCCGTCGGGCCTCGCCGGATTCCGGCGAGGCGCTGCCGCCAGCCGCCGCCGCCGACCCCGCAAATCGGCCCGAAGGTTAACACGGCCGTCGAGGGCCCCGCGGGGCCCTCGAGGAGCCGGCGTCGGCTCCGGGCCGGCCCGAAGTCAGCCTCCGAACGCGGCCTCGACGTCGGCCGACGACGACGTGTGGGGCGGCGCCGGCAGCGGGCCGGCGTCCATCGCCAGCGGCGGCCCCGTCCGCTCCGGTGCGACGACGGCGGGGTCGATGCGCAGCACGGCGTAGCCGGCGACGGCCCCGGCCCCGAAGCCCGGCGTGAACACCCGCGTCGGCGCCGAGAGCACGCCCTCGCGCACCGCGTCGTGGATCGCCAAGGGAATGCTGGCCGCCGACGTGTTGCCGACCCGCGCGATGTTGAAGTACATCCGGTCGCGGCCGATGCCCGCCTGCTCGGCGAGGTCGATGACCATCCGCTTGTTCGCCTGGTGCGGGATGATCAGGTCGACGGCGTCGACCAGGCTTCCCGCCCCGCCGTCGGGATGGGGCAGGGCCTGCAGCTCCCCGATCATCTGCTCGAGGTACCGCTTCACCAGCGCCTTGACCTCCGGCCCGTAGACGGTGATGTCGCAGCCGAACTCGACGTTCGGCCAGATGATCGAGTTCACCTGGCTCTCGGGGCCGCTGGCGTAGGTCTGCAGCACGTCCACGTCGCCGTCGGCGCCGTCCGGGGCCGGGGCCACGACGAGGGCGGCGGCGCCGTCGCCGAAGATCATGCGCGACGTGCGCACGCTGCCCACCTTGTCGGAGAACTTCTCGGCGCAGACGAGCAGGATCGGGCGCCGGACCTCCTGCAGGATGCGCACGGCGTCGACGAGGCCGTAGGGGAAGCCGGCGCAGGCCGCGACGAGATCGACCGAGGTGTGGGTCTGGAACATGCCGAGCTGCCCGGAGAGCCACGTCGCGGCCGAGGGCAGGAGCCGGGTGTTGGTGCAGGTGCAGAAGATGACCGCGCCCATCTCTTCCGGCGACCGGTCTGCCCGGTCGAGCGCGCTCGCCGCCGCGTCGAGCGCGAGGTGCTCCAGGCCGCCTTCCGTGTAGCAGCGGCTCTCGATGCCGGTCTTGGCCGCGATCTCGGCCGCGCTCATGGGCGACCAGTTCGAGGCCGAGTTGCGGATGATGTCGTCGTTGGTGCAGAGGATCTCGCCCCGCCGGACGGCGAGCGACTCGATGCGGGGCTGCACCGCGAACTGCGACCGCACCTGCACGGGGGCGAGGGGGTCGAGGGGCCGCCGCGGCGGGGCCGCGGGAGGAATGCGCGGCCGCCGCGGCGCGCCGTTCTTCACGCGCCGGATGAAGTCGAGCACGTCAGCGGTGCGGGGCTGGTAGACCACCACCACGTCGTCGGGCTTGAGGGCCCCCACCGGGGTCAGCCGGGTGTCCGAGCGGTCCCAGGGGTACTGATTGTGCAGGGTCATGGTCCAGCGGCGCAGGGCCTCGAGCTCGGGCACGCTCTCGTGGCAGTCGAGGATCTCGCCCAGGCTGAACCGCGGATAGTCGGGCTCGAACGAGCCCAGGCGATACACGAGCTGCGACCCGGTGGCGACGGCCTCGGCGACCGTCGGCTTGATTGCCGGCAGGTCGGTGGCGTGGTGCCGCTTGTGGCGGAACACGTCGAAGAGCATCCGGAACAGCTCGTGCTCGACCTCGGGCGCCCACGCCGCGGGAAGCTGCCGGTAGCACGACTCGACGGCGGCGACCTTGCGTTCGCCGTCCTCCCAGGGCGTCAGGGCCGGGAGGAAGATGTCGTCGCGGCGCCGGGGCACGTCGCGCCACCGCGTCGGCCGCTTCTCGTACATGGTGATGACGTAGCGGTTCATCCAGAACAGGTGCAGCCCGAGGTCGCGCAGCAGCTCGTACCGGTTGGCGTACCCGCCCGATTCCGCGCGTTCCCGGATCTCGGAACCGGTCGGCGCCTTGACCTCGAAGTCGCGCCGCACGATGGCCGCGAGGTCCTCGACGGTGTCGATGGACGAGAAGTCCGGCTCCGGGAAGAAGTTGGACGGGAAGACGAGGCGGCGGTGCGAGTTCACGACAAATGGCTTCATTTCTCTTTCGTCTCCGGTGCCTGGGTCGGTGGCCGCGGGCTGTGCCGGAGCCTCCGGGACGGGGCGGGCC
The DNA here is from genome assembly GCA_022821235.1 of Vicinamibacteria bacterium. Classification (GTDB taxonomy): domain Bacteria; phylum Acidobacteriota; class Vicinamibacteria; order Vicinamibacterales; family UBA8438; genus JAJEEA01. Next base: position 33,432 of record JAJEEA010000448.1, on the reverse strand, counting down.
GAGCCGGCGCCCGGGTCCGGCAGGGCCTCACGGGCCGGTCAGGGCCGTCGATCGACTTCGGCCAGAATCTCCTCGATCCAGACGGCGGTCTCGCGCCGTTGCGCGGCAGCCGAGGGATTCCGCTCGACCCACGGACAGTCGCCCCAAGTGTCGTCGTCGACCGCGGGTTCGGGACGCCCGTCACCCGGGCGTGCAGTCAGGGGGCCATGATCTTCCACGAGGAAATCGTTGCGTGCAGCAGTCATTTGACAGGTCTCCAGGGCGCCGGATCGACCAGCGCCGGAACGATTCGAACGGGGAAACGGCAATCTTCTTTCTTGTCTGTCAGCCTCTCTTGTCTATCGATAACGTCAAGCAAACGTCGTGCCAATTGGGCGGGGCTCGCGGCGCACCTGGAGAACGACGCCTCCCGGGCGGCGGGAGACGCGCCGGCTCTACAATCCTGTCCTTGCCCGTCGAACGGAAACTACACTCTTGCGGGTATCGGGCCGGCAATCCCCGGGTGAAACCGTGCGTGGAGCGGGGTGCCCGCGGGACGGGGCGTCCCGCGGCAAGGGAACGGTCAGGAATGACGACTGCGCATCAGGGTACCACGGAACGATCCTGACGGACAAGGCGCAACGCCCGCAGGGGTGCACGACAACAAAGTGGTGCGCCCCCGCGCAAGCGGCACGCAGAGCCCCGGTGCCGAGCGCCGGACCCCACGGCGGCGCGTTCGCGCGCGCCGGCCCGGGCCGCTCCCGTGAATCGAGCGGCCGAACGGGCCGGGCGCCGTCACGTCACAATGGTGTCGTGGTGCGCCGGCCGCGGGGTCGCGGGATGGGCTTTCACGCGGTCCTCGGGAGGGCAAGGGGCCGCACGGCGGGAACGGGTTCACGCCGGCGGGCCCGCGGGTCGCCGACGACAGGGTCAATGCCCGATGGCGAACAGCTCGTCCGCGGTCCGGATGTACCAGATGCCGTCGACCAGCGCCGGCGAGGCGAGAGTGGAGGCCCCGATGTCGTTGACGTGCAGGATCTCGAACTCCGGACCCGTCTTCAGCACGAAGGTCTGGCCCTCGTCGTTGGTGACGAACAGCTTGTCGTCGACGACGATCGGCGACGCCGAGATGCCCTCGCGCCGCGGGCGGCCGAGGCGTTCCTGCCACACCGTCTCGCCGGTCCGCGCGTTCAGGCACGTGATGATGCTCGACATGTCGTTGATCTGGTACAGGTAGTCGCCGTAGACGGTCGGCGACGGGACGAACGGCGACCCGCGGGTGATGCTCCACTCGACGTGGGTGCGGGTGACGTCGCCGCGTCCGCCCGGCCGGATGGCCAGGGTCGGCCCCGCCCGGCCCGAGGCGCAGTAGACCAGCCCGTGCCCGACCGCGGGGGTGGGGATGACCTCGCGCAGCATGCCCTCGCAACGCCACAGCTCCTCGCCGGTCGACGGATTGTAGGACTGAACGAACCGCTGGCTGCTCACGATCAGCTCGTCGTGGTCGCCGACGCTGATGGCGATGGGGGTTCCCCAGCCGACCCGCGCGGCCCGCGGGGTCCGCCAACGCGTCTCCCCGGTGCGGGCGTCGAGGGCGATGACGAACGCGCCGCGGTTCTGGTCCTGGTAGATGATGATGGTGTCGCGGTAGAGCAGCGGCGACCCGGCGGGGCCGTGATAGTTGTCGATGCGGCCCAGCTCGCGGTGCCAGAGGATGTTGCCGTCGAAGTCGACGGCGAGCAGCCCGCGGCTGCCGAACGAGGCGTACACCCGCTCGCCGTCGGTGGTCACCGTCGCCGACGCCGGGCTGTTCTTGCCGTGGGTGCGCTCGCCCGGGCCGTTCGGGGCGTCGGCCTGCCACAGCAGCATGCCGTCGGACCGGCGGAAAGCCAGGATCGAGACCCGCCGCCCGCGGTCGCGCGACGTGGTCAGGAAGATGCGGTCCTCCCACACGATGGGCGAGGAATGGCCGCGGCCGGGCACGGGGACCTTCCAGAGGACGTTCTCGGTGTCCGACCAGCGGTCGGGGTACCCCGTGCCCTCGACCACGCCCTGCCCCGACGGGCCCCGCCAGCGCGACCACCAGCGGGCGCCGTCGCCCTCCGGGGGGACCATGCGGACGCCCGCCGAGTCCTGGGCGGCGGCCGGGGGCGCGAGGGCGGCCAGCATGCCGAGAGCGAGGACGAGCGCGGCGAGACGGCGGGGGCCTGGGTTGCTCCGTGTCACGGTGCTAGCTCCTGGTGTTCCCGGGAACGGGGTGTGACGCCGAACCGGCGCCACATGGGTAGAAGACGACCGAAGTCGCGGCGACCTTTCACCAACCCGGTCTGGCAGCCCGTTGCGAAGGGACCGCCGCATTCGAGCGCATCCCGTCCGGCTTCGTGGCCATGTCGATCTTGAGTTCGGCGACGTCGTGCTCCAGGGTGGTGACCCGGCGCGCCTTCGCCAGCCGGAAGCTCGGCCTGTTCGTCGGTCGCATATGCCCAAATGCGCCCTCCCCGCGCCTCGTCGGGCGGGCGCCTCCTCGGTTCGCCGGTGCCTTCCGGGCGCGGTACCACGCGGGGTCTTCACCACGGGCCGCTAGTGGCTCATCGCGTAGAGCAGGACGTTGATGCCGAGCCCGTAGCCGTTGGGCGAGAACTGCCGGAAGAAACGGGGGTCCTCGCCCTCACGCTCCCACGCGTCGGCGACGTCGGTATTGTGCGACATCAGCACGAGGATGCGCCCGTGCTCGTCGGTGATCGCGCGCAGGTGGGCCGTCTCGCTGTCGCGGCCGCGCTCCGACGTGGTGCCGCCGCTGCGCCACCAGAACTGGATGGCGGTGATCTGCGGCACCTCCTCGACGTACATCAGCGCCCGGAACACCGGGTGGTCGAGGGGCAGGTCGCGGATGGGGTACTCGGCCGGCGGCAGCACCCGGCTGATCTCCGACTGCCAGTGCTGCCAGGCGGCGGTGCCCCAGAAGTCGTCGACCCAGAGGAACCCGCCCTTGAGCAGGTAGTTCCGGAGCTGGGTGATCTCCGATCCGCTCAGCCCGATGGTGCCGGCGTCGGCGGCCATGATGAACGGGCAGTTGAACAGCTCGCGGTCGGTGAGCGACACGACCCAGTGGTTCGGCTCGCCCCGCCGGTCGAGGCTCACCTGGGCCGTCGTCAGCTCCGAGAACCGGAACATCAGGTTGATGCCCGCGTACGGGTAGTCGGTGATCCAGCCCATGCCCAGCGCCTCGTAACGGACGCTGCGGTACATCAGCTTGCAGAACGCGAAGTCGCGATCCGGCATCGACGACGGGGGGTAGCGGGGGGGCATGTTGCCCTCGCCGAAGAACCGCTGGGCGCCTGCTCCCGCCGCGAGGGTGGCCGCCAGCCCGACCGCGAGCAACAGGGCGATTCCCGCCGGGAGACGGCGCCGCGCGAGTCTCATCTGCGATCCTCCGCCGTGTGCGTGCGTCCGCGTCCGGGCCGGCCGCCGGTGGCCCTGCCCCGACCGCCCGACCGCCCGACCGGACCGTTATACCACGGCCCGGCGGGTCCGGGTGACGTGGAGGGGTCAGGCCCGGTACAGCCGGAAGCCGGCCGCCTCGAAGTCGCGGTCGAACGCGAACGCCGAGTCCACGCCGCGCCGGCGCATCACGAGGAAGCTCACCTGGTCGACGAGCCCGACGTCGCGGGGCGCGTCCCGGAGCGCGTCGACCGCGCTGTCGTGCAGTGACCGGTCGACCCACTCGACCTCGAACGTGCGCGCCTCCGCCGCGAAAGCGATGGCCGTCTTCCGCCTGAGGCGGCGGTGCAGCAACGCCATCGATTCCGCGAGAACGTAGCTGTGGGTGAGCAGCCGGCGCCCGGTCCGCAGCAGCTCGGCGAACGACCGCCGTGCCTCGTGATGCCGCAGGTCGCGGTGGCTGGCCAGCGCCAGGATGGCCGACGTGTCCACGAATATCACGACCCCTCCGGCTCGCCGGACCCCTCCCACCGGCTGGCCGCCGCCTCGGCGTACCACCTGTCGTGGTCGACCGACACCGGGACGTCGGGAGGTGGATTGGGATCGGTGCCCATGCCGACGAACGTGAAGTCGTCGATGGTCCGGAACGGCTTCGACGCCGGCGCGCCGAACGTCTCGGAGAGCGCCTCGCGCACGACCGCCGCCATCGACCGGCCCTGCTCGAAGGCCCGGCGTCGAACCGCCTCGTAGGTGGCGTCGTCGAGCTGGATCTGGGTGCGTTTCATCCTGGTGTGCTCCGCGAAGGCGACAGCATGACGGCATGCTAGCATGCCGTCGACTGCGGCTCCGCGGGCCTGCCGATTGCAGCGAATCGACGTGCCCCCGCACCCCGGCGCGGGGGGGCGGGGCGCGGGGCCTGCGCTTCGGCCCACGAGCATCGTAGAATCATGCCGAGATGCAATCACGACAGACCGTGACACGGAGACGGCGCCGGATGCGGTGGAGCGCCCTCGCCCTGATCGCCGTGGCGGCGGCGGGGACCCACGTGGCCGCGCAGGACTGGCCGCAGTTTCTCGGGCCGGGGCGGGACGGCCGCTACACCGGTCCGCCGCTGGCGGAGAGCTGGCCGGGCGGCGGCCCGACGCGGTTGTGGTCGAGGCCGGTGGGGGCGGGCTTCGCGGGCCCCGCGGTGGCCGGCGGCCGCGTCATCCTGTTCCACCGCCTCGGGGGGCGCGAGGTCGTCGAGGCCCTCGACGCCGGGACCGGCGACACCGTCTGGCGCTACGACTACGCGACCAGCTACAGCGACGACTTCGGGTTCGACGAGGGGCCGCGGTCGGTGCCCGTCGTGCACGACGGCCGGGTGTACACCTTCGGCGCGCAGGGCCAGCTCCACGCCGTCGACCTCGAGACCGGGGCCGGCGTCTGGCAGGTCGACACCCACGCCCGCTACGGCGTGCGCAAGGGGTTCTTCGGGGCCGCCGGCTCGCCCCTCGTCGAGGACGGGCGGGTCATCGCCAACGTCGGCGGCCGCCGCGGCGGCATCGTCGCCTTCGACGCCGCCACCGGCGACGAGCTGTGGACCGCGACCACCCACGAGGCGAGCTACTCGTCGCCGGCCGCCGGCACCTTCGGGGGGCGGCGGCTCGCCCTCGTCTTCACCCGCACCGGGCTCGTCGGGCTCGACCCCGCCTCGGGCGAGGTCCGGTTCGAGAACCGGTGGCGCTCGCGCCTCGGGGCGTCGGTGAACGCGGCCACGCCCCTCGTCGTCGGCGACCGCGTGTTCATCTCCGCCAGCTACGGCACCGGGGCCGCCCTGCTGCGGGTCGACGGCGGGACCCTGTCCGAGGAGTGGTCCGGCGACGACAGCATGACCAACCACTACGCCACCGCGGTGATCCGCGACGGCGTCCTCTACGGCTACCACGGCCGCCAGGAGTACAGCCCCAGCCTGCGGGCCGTCGACCTGCGATCGGGCGCCGTCCGCTGGAGCGTGGACCGCTTCGGCGCCGGCACCGTCACCCTCGCCGGCGACCTCCTCGTGGTCCTGCGCGAGAGCGGCGAGCTGATGCTGGCCGAAGCGACCCCCGAGGCGCTCCGGCCGATCGCCCGGGCCCGGATCCTGCCGGGGGTCGTGCGCGCCTATCCCGCGCTCGCCGACGGCGTCCTCTACGCGAGGAACACGGACACCCTCGTCGCCGTCGACCTTCGATGAGCGGCGAGTACGGCGACCCCCGTCGGGGCCCCGAACATCCGTGCCGGACGGAAGCCGAAGTGCTTCATGACCGTGAACGTGGACGAGCACCGACGATGGCGATCCTGATGAGGCAGTCCGCGGGCCGCGTCGCCGTCGCCGCGCAGGCCGGGCGAACTCCTGATCCCCGGCGACGTCTGCCCTGCGCACACGGACCGGAGCAGCGGCGATGCCTGCGGAGCCCTTCGTGGCGGCACGTCCGACCTGATGGGCCTCGACGAGAGCCGGCCCCGGTGTCTCGAGGTCAACCTGTCGCTGTCGAACGCCGCGAACGGGAGGCTCCAGGCACGCAACGCTGACGCCCTTCTCAATCCCGCGGTGGGTTGGGGTTCGGATTGGGGTTGGGGTTCGGGTTCGGACCGCCGGAGCCCTCCAGCCGGGCCAGCGCCCGGATCGCCATCTCGCGCACGCCCCGGTCGCTGTCGCGCATCGCGTCGATCAGCGCATCGACGGCGTCAGGATCGTCGATCCGGCCGAGTGCCCAGATGATCTGCTTCCGCACCCCGGGGTCGTCGTCGGCGAATCCGGCGATCAACCCCCGGGTCGCGGTCCGACTCTCGATCCGGCCGAGGGCCCAGGCCGCCTGCTCCCGCACGTCGGCATCGGGGTCAGGCCGGGTCAGGGTCGCCACCAGGTCGTCGACGGCGCCTTCGTCTTCGATCCGGCCGAGGGCCCAGGCCGCCTGCTCCCGCACGTCCCCGTCGGGGTCCCGCAGGCCGGCGAAGAGCCCGGGCAGGCCATCCGCGCGCTCGATGCGCCCAAGCGCCCAGGCGGCCTGCTCTCGCACGTCGGGGTCCGGATCCCGTCGGGTGAGTGCCGCGGCCAGGGCGGGGATGCCGGCGCGTCCCTCGATGCGCCCGAGCGCCCAGGCGGCCTGCTTCCTCACGCCGCCGCCCGGGTCGGGACGCGTCAGGACGCGTCCGAGCGCGGCGGCGGCCCGTTCATCCTCCAGGCGCCCGAGCGCCCAGGCGATCTGCTCCCGCACGCTGGCCGCCGCGTCGGCCAGCCCCTCGATGAGGCCGGGAACGGCGCGCCCATCCTCGATCCGGCCGAGGGCCCAGGCGGCCTGCTTCCGGACCGACGGGTCGGCGTCGTCCAGGGCGTTCACCAGGGGCGTGACCGCGCGAGAATCGTCGAGGCGCCCCAACGCCCATGCCGCGGCGCGGCGGACCTCGGGGGCGTCGTCGTCTAGGGCGCGGATCAGCCCGTCCGCGGCCCGAGCGTCCTCGAGTCGTCCCAACGCGCCCGCCGCCTGTTCCCGGACCCTGGCGTCGACGTCGGTCAACGCTCGGCCGAGCGGCTCCACCGCGCGGTCGTCGTCGAGGAGGCCGAGCACACGTGCCGCGTTCATCCGGACGCCCCAGATCGGATTGTCCAGGGCGGCCAATGTCGGCGACAGGGCCGCCCGGCCGATCCGGGCCAGCGCGCGGGCGGCCTCCTCGCCCGGCGACGTCGGCGGCCACCGTCGATCGTCGAGCAGGTCGATCGAGATCGAACGCCCGGCCCACTGTCGGATGCGGCACTCGACCAGCGGCGTCGCCGTCGTGTCGCCGAGCAGCGCCACCAGCAGTGGAATGATCGGCTCGGCCGCGTCGTGCAGACGTCCGAGCTCGCACGCCGCGTCGGCCCGGGTGACGGCGTCGGCGGCGTACAGCGCCTCGGCGTGGATGCGCAGCTCCGCCGGGAGCGACCCGCGGAGGGTGTCCAGCGCGATCGTGGGCTGTGCGCGAAGACCGCCGGCGATCCCCAGGGTAGCCAGCGTTGCGACGAGCACTTGCGAGATGTTGACTGCCATGCCGTGCCTCCGTAACTTGAAAACGCTAAATGCTGAAAAACTAGCACTTACGAGGGCGGCTCACGCCGCCCTCGTCGGTTCGGCCGATCCTCAGTGAAGCCCCTGGATCCGCGCGTCGGACTGCGCGGCGAGGGCGTCGTCCCGCGGATTGGGGCTCGGGTCGGGATTGGGGTTCGGGTTGGGATTGGGGTTCGATCCGCCTGAGCGGCCCAACGCCTCGATGATCATCTGACGGACATCGGCGTCGGCATCGTCGAGCGCGTCCACGAGCGCGTCCGTGGCCCGGGCATCGCGGATCCGGCCCAATGCCCACGCCGCCTGCTCGCGCACGTTCTCTTCGTCGTCGGTGAGCGCGGTGACGAGGCCGTCGATTGCCCGCGAGTCCCGCAGCCGGCCGAGCGCCCACGCCGCCTGCTCGCGCGCATCGTCCGCCGCGCCGCCGAGCGCCTGAATCAGGCCGTCGACCGCCCGGGCATCGCGGATGGTGCCGAGCGCCCAGGCGGCTTGCTCCTGGACGTCGCCGTCGGTGTCGCGCAACGCCGCGATCAACCCGTCGACCGCGCGCTCCGCCCGTATCCTTCCCAGGGCCCAGGCCGCCTGCCGCCGTGCGTCGTCGGCGGCCGAGCGCAGCGCGGCGACGAGGCCGTCGACCGCCGAGGCGTCGCGGATGTTCCCCAGGGCCCAGGCCGCCTGCTCCTGCACGTCCGGGTCCTCGTCGTCCAGCGCACCCACCAGGGCGCCGACCGCTCCCGCTTCGCGGATCGTTCCGAGGGCCCAGGCGGCCTGCTGACGCGCCCCGTCGCCTGCGGTCCGGAGCGCGTCGCGAAGACCGTCGAGCGCGGCAGGGTCCCGGATATTGCCGAGAGCCCAGGCGGCTTGCTCCTGGACGTCCGGATCGGTGTCGCGCAGCGCGCCGACCAGCGGCTGGACCGCGTCGCGGCTCCGGAGGTTGCCGAGGGCCCAGGCCGCCTGTTGCCGCACCTCGGCGTCGGCGTCGTCGAGCGCGTCCGCCAGCCCGGCCGCGAGCACCGCCGAGGCTTCGGATCGGCGGACCCGGCCGAGCGCCCGGGCCGCGGCCGAGCGAACGTCCGCGTCGCCGTCCGAGTCGAGGGCGTTCGCCAGCGCGTCGAGCGCCCGCTCGTCACGCACCCGGCCGAGCGCCCGGGCGGCCTGCCGTCTGACGGAGGCGGCGGGATCGTCCAGCGCCGAGATGAATGCCTGGATGACCCGCTCGCTCGGCTCCCGGTTCTCCGTGCCCTCGTCGTCGGCAACCGGGTCCTGCCCGGCCCCCGTGGGGCCGGGCACCGGCCCGGCGGGGTCATCCGCGCTGTCAGACTGCGGCGCGCGCCCGGAAGGCTCGACCGCGGCCAGGGCGAGAGCGAGGACCACGACCGTCGACACCGTGAACATCCGCACCGCGCGCGGGGTTGCACGGCGTGCTTTCGGATCGAGAATGGCCACGAGTCGTCCCTCCAGCTCCGAGCGCCGCGCCATGGCCATGGTGGCCGCCGCGGCCCATTCCAGCGGTTGTGAACCTGCAATGTCGAGCAAATGCGTCGCGTAGTCCGACGGGCGCATGCCCATCGCCAGTACCTGGTCGTCGCAGGCGCGCTCGCGCTCGACCCGAAGGCGCCGGGCGGCCAGCCAGACGAGCGGATTGAACCAGTAGACCGCGCACGCGAGCCGCGCCACCGCCTGGATGGCGCAGTCGCGGCGCTGGACGTGCGCCAGCTCGTGGGCCAGCACCGCCGTGCGGCACTCGACCGGCCAGTCGTCCGCGTCGGCCGGCAGCAGGACGACCGGTCGCCACCAGCCCCATGTCATCGGCACGCTCGCGCGCCCGCTTCGCAGCAACCGGACGGTTCGGACCAGGCCGAGTCGATCGGACAGATCGTGTGCGAGGCGCCGCCAGCTCGGATCGTCGATTGTCGCGGCCGCCCGCGACATCCGCCACGCCCCTCCGAGCCCGACCGTGAACCGCAGCACCACGAGCAGCGCGCCGGCGCTCCAGAGCAGCAGCAGCACGTTTGGCCGGTCGAGCGGTGACGTCGGGAGCGGGACCGGCGACGTGGTCGTCGACCGGATCGGCGGTCCGGTTGGTGCCACGCGTGTCGTCGCGGCGGTTTCGGGAAGCTCCGGCGAGGGCGGCAACGGCGGTGTGCGGCGGGCGGCGATCGCCGCCGCCGGCTCGATCGCCGACGTCGGCCGCGCAACCAACGGCATCAGCGACTCGGGCACCGCCACCGTGATCGAGGGGACCCGTCCGGAGACTGCCGGCAGGGCCAGCGAGGCCGCGAGAGCGACCGCCCAGATCAGGTGTCGCATGGCCGGGGACGTCCGGCGCGCCCCGGCGGCCAGCAGGCCGGCGCCGGCGAGCAGCGCCGCACTCCTGACGGCCGCATCCGCCAGCCAGGCCGGGTCGGTCAGGAAGGTGAACGTCTGCAACGGCACCATGGCTACCGGCCTTCCTTTCGTGCCTGCTCGACCAGCGCCGCCAACCGAGCCCGCTCGCTCTTGCTGATCTGCGGCGACGGCATGTCGAGCAGGGCGGCGACGGCGTCGGAGGTGGAGCCGCCGAAGAAGGTGTGGACGACCTGCTCGAGGGCCGAGCGCCGCGCCCGGTCCGCCGCGACGACCGGCCGGAACACGTAGCGCCGCCCCTGCTGCTCGTGCCGCAGGTGGCCCTTCTCCGTCAGGATCCGCAGCAGGGACCGGATCGCGGAGTAGCTCGGCGGATCGGGCATGTCGTTCCCGACGTCGGCCGCCGTGGCCTGTCCGCGCCGGTAGACGATGTCCATGATCTGCCGCTCCCGTCGGCTCAACTGCCTGGCGTCTGTCATCCGTGGTCCGTTCTCGGCACCCGCCGGGCGCCGTGCGTTTGAACCCGCGCGAAATGCTGAAAAATCAGCACATGCTGAAAAAGTAGCACTTGTCCGGCGGGGCTGTCAACTGCCTGTTTCTGCCGTGAGATCGGCTCCCGTTCAGCGGTGAGAGCCGGGCGGAGAGCAGCCCGTCCCCACCGGCGCATCGATTGGCCGGAGGGGGAGTGCCTCCCACCCGTCGCCGGAGTCGCGCTACGGTTCCAGATGCCCCGGCCGCGTCAATTGCGGAGGGAATGCGGGCGCCGACCGCCTGCACCACCACGTGGTGGAGGGGACAGGTAGTCGGGACGGTCTGTCTCGCCAGGGGTGCTCGGCCGAGCACCGGCATCGGAGATGCTGGCCGCGGTCGAAGGAGGGGCTGCAGTCGACCGGGACCGCGGCCCTCGTGGTCCGAACGATCTCTGCGCCCGGAGCCCGTCGGTTGTTCGCCACCGCCTAGAACCCGAGGCGGAACCCGAAGCGCAGCAGGCTCGGGTTCATGATCTCGAGCGTCTGGCCCGGCCCCGTGGGGCCCTCGGCCGTTCCGACGTCGTACTGACGCCCGAGCACGGTGCCGGCGTTGAGGATGTTGAACCAGTCGAAGTCCACGTTCACCGTGTAGCCGTCGCCACGGAACGCCCTGCCGATCCGCACGTCGAAGCTCTTGATGGTCGGCAGCCGGTTGGCCCCGACGTCGGGCGTGAAGAGCACGTCCTTCAATGCCCCCGCATCGCGTGCGTGGGCCTGTATCTCCTGGAACCAGGGCTGCCCGTAACCCTGTCTGATCAGCAGGTTGCCGGCGATGTTGATGCCGAACGGCCCCTCGTAGAGCCCGTTGGCGACGAACTGGTACCGGGGGCTCACGAAGTAGATGTCCGACTTGCCGCTGCCCCCCGTGCGGGTGATGACCAGGCCCCCGTCACGCAACGGGCTGACCGGCGACGGCGTCGGATCGATGATGGCCGCCGCCCGGTCCGTGAAGTACTCGCGGTGATCGTTGAAGGAATAGGCGACGCGGGCCTGCCAGCGGTTGGCCAGCCGCTTGATGAAGCTGGTCTCCCAACCCCAGTAGCTCTGGTGATAGCCGTCGCGGTTGCGCTCCTCCGCGCCGCCCCCGGGCGGCAGCACGACGCCCGGCAGCGGCGCGTAGACGTCCTGACTGACCGTCGCGCCCCCGCCGGCGCCGGGCAGCGTCGCGGTCAGGGTGTCGACCACGCCGTAGTCGGCAGAGGTGATGCCGATCAGCGGGGCCCACGTGAAGTTGGTGAACCGACGCCACGTCACCGACGTGGTCAGGGCCGAGTTCGGGATCGGCAACTCGCGGTCGAGACCGAAGATGAACTCATGGGTCCTCGGAGAAGACAGGTCCGACGCCACGCGGTTGACGCTCTCGGCCGACGTGGGATTGGCGGGATCGAAACCGTCCGCGAACAGCATCGGGCCCAGCTCGTCGGCTTGCGTCACACCGTCCCCGTTCGCATCGGCGGCCAGGAAGAACGCGGCCGAATAGCTGGTCCCCGCGGCCAGAATGCTGGCGGCGCCCACGGGCAACTGCGAGGCGAACTGCCCGTAGCCGGCCCGGACGAGCGTGTCGGCTTCCGTCCCGAGGGCGTAGCTGACGCCGATGCGCGGCGCCAGAATGTCGAACACGTGTGTGTTGCTCAGAGCGGGAGACGTCAGGGCCGGCAGCAGGTCCGGGATCAAGGGGTTCGCGGAGCGCTGCGCCTCGAGCAGCGACGAGGCCGATCGGTCGAAGCGGACGCCGACGTCGACGGTCAGGCGATCCAGCGTTATCCGATCGCTGGCGTAGAGGCTCAGGTAGCGGCCCTCGGCGTTCAGCACCTCGTCCCCGTAGACGATGGCCAACATCAGGTTGTCTTCGGGATAGCTCGCCTGATGGAGCGAGAGCGTTCCCGATCCGGGCCAGATGAACTCCTCCTGCTGCAGGTTCCTCCGCCAGTTCACGCCGAACCGCAGCTCGTGGTCGCCGCGGAAGTAGTTGGCGTCGACGTCCGCCACCGACTGCGGCCGCCACGAGCGGAAGTCGGCGAACGAGTTGTGGTAGACGCGGTTGACGTCGCGGTAGACGTCCTGGTCGAGGCCGCCGCGCGGGGTCAGGAAGAAGCCCCAGTTGAAGTGCGTCGCCTTGACGGTGACGACGAGGTTGTCGTTGCCCACCCAGTTGGCCGTCCCCGTGAACAGGCCCGCGCCGCTGCCCCCCTGGTTCCAGGTCGTCTCGTCGGGCCGCGTCGGTCCCGCGTTCCGCCCCAGCTTGATCTTGGCGCCATTGAAGTGGTTGAGACCGACACGCAGGCCGTCGGTCACCTGCCCCTGCACCTTGAAGGCCCGGTTGGTCAGGGTGGTGCGGTCGGGCGTGTCGATGAGGGTGCGCAGCCGGATGTCGGTCTCGCCGAGCGAGCCCCAGCCCCACAGCCGGTCCCTGACGATGGGGCCCCCGAGCTCGAAGCCGTAGTCGGCGTACTGCTCCATGCGGTTGCCCTTCCCGGTCTGCCCGCCGATGGCCTCGGCCAGGCCCGGCGACAGGTTGTTGCGCTGCAGCCCTTCGTTGGCGAAGTAGCCGCGCGTGCTGCCGCTGAGCTGGTTGGTGCCGCTCTTGAGCACCACGTCCACCGCCGCGCCCGGGGTCTGGTTCCGCACGTCGGCCCCGCCGGTGTTGATGCGCACCTCCTGGAACTGGTCGAAGTCCCAGTAGGTCGGCGACGAGAGGGACGCCATGTCGGTGACCACGACGCCGTCGAGGGTCCAGGTGTTCTCCTCGGTGCTCGCCCCCTTGGCCATGTACAGGGACTGCTGGCCCGACTCGGCCCCGCCGACGTTGACGCGGTCGACGACGACGCCCGGAATGGTCTGCAGCAGCACCCACGGATCGCGGGAGGAGGGAATCTCCTGCAGCTCGTCGACCGTGATGTGGGTGTCGGTGCTCTGGCGGCGCGGGTCGATGATGGGGGCGGTGCCGGAGACGGTCACCGTCTCGTCGATTCCGCCCACCTCCAGCGCCGCCACCACCGGGGTCGACGCGGCCGCGCGTACCTGGACCCCGGTGTCCACGAAGGTGCGGAACCCCGGCAGCGCAACGCGCATCTCGTAGGTGCCGACGGGCAGCCGCAGGAAGCGCGCCGCGCCCTGCGCGTCGGTGAAGACGTCGGACCGGTTCTCGGGCCCCGTCACGGACACCCCCGCCCCCGGCAGCACGCCGCCGGTGGAGTCCTGAACGGTGACGTCGATCCGGCCGAGGTCGACCTGGGCGGCGGCGGCCGAAGCCAGCAGGAGCACCGCCGCGAAGGCTGCACCGGTGGTAGCCGCACGGAAAAAGTGGACGTGCTGCCTCACTTGTTGTCCTCCTTGCGTATGGCGAGGGGCAGTCCGGACCCCGCGCCCCGCCGAACCGGAGGTGATCCCGGGTGGTCCCGGATCGCGCTCGCTGCCCGGGGTCGGGACTGTCGGCGAACCGGCTCGAGATTTCGGGACGCGGGGATGGATCAACTCCCAGCGTGCGCATGGTAGCACTCGGATCGCCGCGCTGACACCCCTGGCGTGGCGATCCTCGAGATCGAATGAAGGTGACCGGTTGTTCCGCAGACTCGACCACGCTCGACGCGAGCGTTGTCTTGCCGACCTGCCGCGCTCCGACGAGGCCGACGACTGGGAACTGCCGCAGCAGGTCCCTCATCGAGGCCGCATGGTCGCCGCGAGGGACCGGGTTTCGCCGGGCGCGAGCAGGTCATCGACGCCCAGGGCGTCGAGCAGCAGCCAAGCCAGGCGGTGGGCCGTCTCGTAGTGCGCGTTCAACCGGTTGTACGTCAGGGTCGCCCGCGCGGCCGCGAGGTCGAGGTGGTCGGTGTCGCATATCGGCTCGAGCACGCCGCGGAGCCGCGAGATTCGGTGCTGCAGTGGGGCGGAGGTGACCCGCGAAGTCGTCACCCGCAGGGCCGCGGCAAGCAGCCGGTTCTCGACGATGTCGTGCTCCAGCTCGTCGAAGCGGCAGACGATGCGGTCGAGCTGGCCGAACCGTTCGAGCACCTGGCGGTCGCCGAGAATCCGGCCGCGCGCCATCGGCAGGTCGTCCTCGCGTTCGACGTAGCCTGACAGCAGGCCCCGCCGGAGCACCCGCTCCGTCGCCTCGACGAAGAGCAGGACGAAGAGCTCGAGCAGGTTGTCGCCGGACGCCTCCAGAACCGCGCCGTCACGAAGCCGGGTCAAGGCATCGAGCCCCGACGCGTACTCGATCAGCCGTACCAGTCCCAGCCGGTCGTCCGTGACCTTCGGTACGATCCGAATCTCGACGGTCGGCAGGCGCACGACGCCCACCCACGACCGGGTCCGAACGCGCAGACCCCGCCGCAGCTCCTCGATCTGCAGCCGGTGCTCGGCTCCGACCGACGATTGCGCGACGACGGCGCGATCCTCCGGCGTGAGCTCGAAGTCGGGGAAGACCGCTGTCGTCCATTCGCTCAAGGGACCGAGGGGCCGCACGTTCTCCGGACCCGTCATCCCGACGAAACCTCGCCCTCACCGAATTCCCGCGCCAACGCCGCAACCAGTTGCTCGGCGTCGTCGACCTTCTCCGCATCGAGGGTCCCGGCTTCGGCATCGACCAGCTCGTTGCCGATGAACTTTGCCAGCGTTGCGTACTCGTCGTAGCAGTACTCCTGCAGCAGCGGCAGAATCTCCTCTCGGAACCTGGCGGCGAACTCCTCCACCTCGTCCACCGGCTGGCCGTCGACCAGCAGGTACGAGTGACCGACCTGCTTCTCGCGGCCCTCGGCCTTGGCGATTCGCTGGTTCAGCCCGTCGAGGAAGTCGTCGAGCGCGAGGTCGCCGACCTCGGCGCCGTGCACCAGCTCGCTGTCGGGCATGCACTCGATGAACGCGAAACGCCGTCGCAGCGCCGCGTCGAGCAGCTTGATGCTGCGGTCGGCGGTGTTCATCGTGCCGAGCAGAAACACGTTGGGCGGCACGCTGAAGGTCTCCTTGCTCTGGGGCAGGGTCAGGGTGAGACCGCGCTTGTCCCGCTCGATCAGGGTCAGCAGCTCGCCCATGATCTTGGCGACGTTGCCACGGTTGATCTCGTCGATCAGCAGGAGGTACGGGCGGCCGGGATTCGCCTGGGCGGCGCGGCAGACCCGCTTGAAGACGCCGTCCTCGAGCGACAGCGACAACCCGCCGCCCGCGCCGCCGGCGTCGGCGGGTCGAAACCCTTCGATTAAGTCCTCGTACGTGTAGGACGGGTGAAACGTCACCCGGGTCAGCGGGCCGACGCTGTCCGTCGTGCCCGAGTCGGCGGCCTGCTGCAGGACGGAGCGCTGCGGATGCCGTTCCGAGAGTTGGCCGAGGAGATGCTCGGCCTCGGTTTGCGTCAGCCGGAAGAGCGTGCCCTGGTTGTTGAACCGCATGGGCTCGCTCTGCGCCAGTACGGCGTCCCGCTTCAACTCGTCGTAGGTCGGTCCCTGGTCGAGTCGCTCGACCGGCTCGATCTCGATCGTCGGGGGTGCATCGCCGTCGCTCCGGAGCTCCCGACTCACCCGCGCAAGCGCCATGACCTGCTTGTCGGGCGTGCTCTGGTACCCGATGACCAGATCGCCGCGTTGCACCAGCGGGTAGTTCCGCTTGAGGCGGCCGTAACGATACGTCTCTCGACCGTTCCGAAAGAGCCGGTCCCAGCTCCACTCCTTCGGGTTGGCCACCGCCCACCACACCCGGGACGACACCTGCGAGGTCGAGAGCTCACGCTCCGCGTCGCGCAACCGATCGGCGTCGACGAACACGGCGTCGGCTTCCTCGCGGCCGAGCTGCTGCATCAACCACCAGACGGCGAATCGCCTGGCCTGGTAGGTCTTTCCCGTCCCGGGCGGCCCATATAGAATGAGCTGGCCCTTGCGCTCGAGCGCGGCGGCGATGCGGGGATACACGGAGGGGACCACCGGTTTGGGTGGCTTGTCGAGGATGGTCTTGAGCAGCGTGTCGGAGACTGTGGCCACCGTCACCTTGGCCCAACGCGCCTGTGGCGGTATGCTCCGTTCGTAGGTGGTACCCCACTGGATGGCCACGGTGTGCCGGCCCTCGGGACGCCCAGCGGCCCATCGATATCCCGGCTCGACGACCTCCCCCACGGCGAGCACCCGGCCGATGCCGCGATTGGCTACGACGAGGTCGCCGGGCTCCAGCTCGCGGAGCTTCCACAGCTCGTTGCCCTTCCGTCTCGCTTGGGCGAGGCGCCCGTCGTGGGGATGCGCCTCCTCGAACCGGGCCAGGAACTCCTCCTTCGACTCGAACGTCGAAAGATCGCCCACGTCGTCCCAACCGACACAGATGTAGCCCTCCCGCCGGCAGTCGTCCCAGAACCGCGCATCCCGCCCCGGCTCGATCTTCAACACGCGCCTCGTTGGGCGCGGATCGCGCCAGTCGTAGAGCAGCCATGGCAGCTCCTCGGTGTTCCAGTCCGCCACCGCGGGTTGGGATCGCAAGGCAGCGAGGAGGTTGCGGTTCAGCGCCACCGCCGACGACGCGTCGATCTCCTCTGTCGGGCGTCCCAGCGCGCGCAGGAAATGACGCAAATGGTGGATCGAGTAGACGGGCAGCACCTGTTCAAGGAAATACACGTGCAGGGATTTCAGCTTCAGCGCCCGCCCGCGGGCCAGCGTCTCGAGCTCGTCGATGCGCTCCCAGTCGCCACGCTCGGCCAGTTGGAACGCCTGCACGAACTCGCTCCGCAACCGGCGCCATGCCTCCCGTTCATTCGAGAACTCCTTCGGAAAGTACCATCCGTCCCGGTCCTTCCGCTTGTAGACGATCAGCTTCCTCGCGTTTCCGCCCCGCATGCTGCCCAGCGATTGGGACTTGAACTCCAGCCAGCGGCAGTAGGTGTCTTCTGACTCTGCCTGGCCCAGCGCGTAGTCTTCCAGCGCCATGTCCGGCCACTTCTCGCGCGGAAAGCGCTTCAGAATCTCGGCCCGTTGCGATTGATACCCCCGGCGATCGGATTCCCGGGTCGACCGGTCGAATTGCGCAGCCGCTTGGCTGAATGTGACGTCGCTCTTCATCATGCCGGGCCGATTATCTCCCGTGACGAGGTGAACAGGGCGAAGCAGGGCGGTCATGCGGTGCACGACTCGGAATGCGGCGATGTCGTTCAGGGAATTCCCGATCCGGGGTCCACCGGTTTCGAGTGATCGTCTCGACGACCTCCGGGGACGACATGAACCTCAGTACTGGACATCCCAAATCCGGCCATTTTTCGGCGCCCGAGACGGGCGTTGATCCTGACTTCACGGTCCCCTGTGCCCGCAGGGTCGTCTGGACCCTGGTGTGCCAGCTCCGCGGCCCGCACTTCAGCACGTGCACGTGATGGAGGAGGCGGTCGAGCAGCGCCGTGGGCGCTGGCCGAAGCATGGCTTGGGGGAACGCCGAAGAACCCGGCTGGGGTCGCCGCCATCAATGCGGCGCCCCGGCGCTGCCGGGGACGCCGACTCAGCGTTAGCCAGCGGTGCCGATGACGGCGCGAGTCTCGCCGCAACCGGGGGTCGTCAGTGCGGCCGGGGGACGCCGACATGGCCAGCGGTGCAGCGGGATCGTCTGCTGCGACTCCGACTCGAGAACGCAGATTCCGTCCCGCTGCGCCGCCTCAGTCGCGCAAGGCGAACGTCGAGAGCGAGTGCCCGGCGATGACCGCGACGTACTGCCGGCCCGCCACCTCGTAGGTCATGGGGCCGTTGGTGATCTGGCCGCCGAGGCTCGTCCGCCAGAGGAGGTCGCCGGTGCGCGCGTCGAGGGCCTGGAAGTAGCCCGAGCGTGTCCCGGTGAAGAGCAGGTCCGAGGCGGTGGTCAGGATGCCGCTGCTCGTGACGTCGGTCATCTCGAACTTCCACCGCTGCTCGCCGGTCAGGGCGTCGAGGGCCACCACCGCCCCGGACCCTGCCGCGTCGGTCCACGTGTTGATGGGGCCGCGCGTCAGTCCCGGCACGGTGGGGGCGTCGGGCACCGGCGCCGCCGTCCTCGGCCGCCCGCCGATGAACGAGCGCCCCGGCTCGTACTCCTGCGGCTGTGCGTCGAAGACCGACGCGTAGTCCTCCCAGGCCGGGACGTAGAAGAGCCCCGTGCGGGGGCTGAAGGACGGCGAGTACCAGTTCGTCCCGCCCTGCACGCCGGGGAAGGTCGCCGCGCCCGGCGGCTGGGGCGTCTCGACGGGGCGGCCGCTGTCGTCGAGCCCTTCCGCCCAGTTTACGGTCACGAACGGCAGCCCGTTGAGGAACCGGCCCGTCGTCCGGTCGAGCACGTAGTAGAAGCCGTTGCGGTTGGCCCAGAGCATCGCCTTCAGGGTGACGCCGCCGCGCTCGAAGTCGGCGAGCACCGGTATCTGCACCGAGTCGTAGTCGTAGGGGTCGTTGGGCGTGAACTGGAAGTGCCAGCGCAGCTCGCCGGTGTCGGCGTCGAGGGCGACCACCGAGTCCGAGTAGAGGTTGTCGCCGGGCCGCTGCTCGCGGTTGAAGTCGGGGCCGGGGTTGCCGAGGCCCCAGTACATCAGGTTCAGCTCGGGGTCGTACGACCCGGTCAGCCACGCCGCGGCGCCGCCGTGCATCCACGCCTCGGGGTCGCAGTAGGTCGTGGGGTCCGGCGGGCACGGCTCCCACGTCTCGTGCCCCGGCTCGCCCGGCCCGGGGATGGTGTGGAAGCGCCAGATCTCCTCGCCGGTGGCCGCGTCGAGCGCCGAGATGAAGCCGCGGATGCCGCGGTCGCCGCCGGCCGAGCCCACGATGACCTTGTCGTCGACGACGAGGGGCGCGAGGGTGAACGAGTAGGCGAGCTCCTTGTCGGCCAGCTCGACGTCCCACAGCTCGGCCCCGGTGGCGGCGTCGATGGCCACGACGTGGGCGTCGAGGGTGGCCATGAACAGCCGGTCGCCGAGGATGGCGACGCCGCGGTTGTTCGAGCCGCAGCAGGCCCGGTGGTCGGGCGGCGTCGCATAGCTGTACACCCAGAACACGCGGCCCGTCCGGGCGTCGAGGGCGACCACGTCGTTGGGGCGCTGCGTCAGATACATGACGCCGTCTACCACCAGCGGCGTGGCCTGCCACGGGCCGAAGACCGGCGTCTGGTAGACCCACTGGAGCTGCAGGTCCTCGACGTTGGTCGCGGTCACCTCGTCGAGCTCGCTGTAGCGCTGGCTCGAGTAGGTGCCGGAATAGGTCAGCCAGTCGGCCGGCGCCTGCGCCGCGTCGCGGAGGCGCTCGAACGGCACCTGGGCCGAAGTCGAGCCGGCGGCCAGTGCGCCGAGGAGCATCGCGAGTCCGATCCGCCGCATCGTCTGGTTGGTTCGCATGGTCTGCCTCAGCCTCGATCCGATCCGTCGCATCGCCTGGTCATGGCCCGCATTGTCCGCCCTCGGCGTCGCTCCGATCCGCCGCACCGTACGTTCGGTTGCGTCGTCTGCCGCGGCCGCGGTCCGATCTGTCGCCGCGTCCGGTCGGTTCGTATCGTCCGCCTCAGCCTTTCAGGGACACGAGGTACGCCAGCAGATCGGCGAGCTCGCCCGCGTCGAGCCGGTCGCCGTAGGCCGGCATGGGCGAGGTCGTGAGGACCCGGAGCTCGCGCAGGTCGGCCTTGTCGAACGACCGCAGACGCGCGTCGTCGTCGAGGATCTGCACGGTGTAGGTGTCCTCGTTGAGGCGCCGGCCGGTGACCCGCTCGCCGTCCGCCGTCACCAGCTCGACGGGGCGGTCGATGGGCCGCATGGTGCCGGTCGGGTCGAGGAGCGACCGCCGCAGGGCGCTCGGGGCCCGTTCGGCGCCCACCGCGGTCAGATCGGTCGCCGCCCGCGGGCCACTGCCCCCCACGCGGTGGCAGTCGAGGCACGCGCCCCGGCCCTCGAAGAGGGCCCGGCCGCGCGCCGGGTCGCCCAGCGTCACCGCGTCGGCCTCGTAGGTCATGTTCCGCAGGTAGGCGACGATGCCCGCCATCTCGGCGGCGTCGAGCTCGAACGCCAGCATGCCGGTGCCGGGAATGCCGTTCCGGATGACCCCGATCAGGTCCCGGTCGGTCGCCCCGCGCCGCAGTTGTCCGCTGCGCAGATCGACGCCGGCGACCGCGTCCCCGGTCTCGCCATGGCAGCTCGCGCATTGGTCCAGGTACACGGTGAGGCCGTACGCGATGTCGGCCGGGTCGTGCTCGACGTGGTCCTGGGCGCTCGCCGCGACGGCCGATACGGCCAGACAGATCGCCGCTCCCACCATCCCTTGCCACCCGAACTCCCCGCGCCGCCCGAAAACCCCTCTTGGCATGAGACTGGCCTCCTTCGCCTCCTGCGGGTTTCGGCAACCCGTGGCAGACGGCTCCGCGGTATTCGACCGGCGGTGCATCCTGCCCGATTACGTCGCCCTCGGTTACCTGCGCCCCCCAAGTATGCACCCTCGTTGCGACTGGTCCGGCACGGGCAGTCGTTCCGCCCGCCGGCGCCTCGCAGGCCGCGGCACCACGAAGGGCCGGGCTGCCACGAAACCGCTCACTCCGGCAGGGCCAGGGCCACGTACTCGCTCGGCATGTCCTCCCAGCCCACGGTGACGACGATGTACTGCCGGCCGTCGACCATGTAGGTCATCGGCGCCGCCGTCGTGCCGCCGGGCAGCTCCATCTCCCAGACCACGTCGCCGGTCAGCTTGTCGTAGGCGCGGAACATCTTGCCCCCGGCACCGCCCCAGATCGGCTGCAGCACCACGACGCCGGCGTTGCCGCCCTCGCCGAGGAAGACGAGCGACTTCGTCACCAGGGGCGACACCCGGCCCGGCTGGCCGAGGGGCGGCAGGTCGAGGTCCTGCAGCATCGGGTGGTCGCGCGGCCCGTCGCCGTTGGCCTTCGACCAGAGGATCTCGCCCTTCTTCAGGTCGATGGCGACGAGGCGGCCGTACGGCGGCTTGAAGATGGGCAGCTCGTTGGGGCCCTGGAGCGGCGCCAGCGTCTCGACCACGAGCCGCATGTCCGAGCGCGGATGCTCGGATGGCACGATGCCGATGACCGACTCGCTGTGGACCGACGGCACGTAGAGGATGCCGGTCTCGGGGTCGACGGCCGAGCCGCCCCAGTCGGCGCCGCCGACCACGCCAGGCATCTGCAGCGTGCCCTTCGTGCCCCCCGGCGAGTCGTCGACCATCGACGGCGCGGTGAAGAGGGGGCCGGTCACGTACTGCTCGAAGACCTCAAGCGCATCCTGCCGCAGCTCGGGGGTGAAGTCGATGAGGTCGTCGACCGTCGTCCCCTGCTGGTCGAACGGCGGCGGCTTGGTGGGGAACGGCTGGGTCGGCGCGTACCACTCGCCGGGCACGTCGCCCGGCGGCACCGGCCGCTCCTCGATGGGCCAGATCGGCTCGCCCGTCACCCGGTTGAAGACATAGGTGAACGCCTGCTTGCTCACCGCCGCCACCGCCTTCACCGGCTCGTCGCGCCCCTCGACCTGGAGGTCGAGCACGTTGGGGGCGGCGGCGAAGTCGTAGTCCCAGATGCCGTGGTGCACCGCCTGGAAGTGCCAGACGCGCTCGCCGGTGCGGGCGTCGAGGCAGACGATGCTCTCGGCGAACAGGTTGTCGCCCGGGCGGTAGCCGCCGTAGTAGTCGTTGGTGGGGGTCGACAGCGGCACGTAGACCAGGCCGAGCTCCTCGTCCGCGCTCGGCCACGCCCACATGTTGGTGTTGCCGCTGTACTCCCACGACGGCCGGTCCTCGTCGAGGGCGGTCAGCCAGGTCTCGTTGCCGAACTCGCCGTCCTGGGGGATGGTGTGGAAGATCCAGACCTGCTCGCCGGTCCTCACGTAGAAGCAGCGCACGTCGCCGGGCGGCATCTCCTTCATCGCCGGCATGTTGGGGTTGGTGACGTCGCTCATGGCCGAGCCGATGACCACGACGTCGCCCACGACCAGCGGCGGCGAGCCCCAACTGAACGTCTCCACCGGCTCGTCGAACCCCTGCGTCAGGTCCACCTCGCCGCCGTCGCCGAAGTCGGGGTAGCGCTCGCCGGTGCCCGCGTTCAGGGCCACCAGGTACGAGCCGACCACCGCCAGCACGCGGGCGTCGTCGCTCTCCGAGTCCTCCCAGTAGGCGACGCCGCGGGTCTGACGCACGCGGGTGAACGGCTCGCCGTCCCGGTCGGGCGGCGTGTCGAACCACAGCACCTCGCCCGTCTTCGCGTCGAGGGCCGCCACGGTGCCGAGGGCCGAGCTGATGTAGAGCCGGCCGCCGGCCATCAGCGGGGTGTTCTGCGAGGCGATCGACGGCGTGAAGTCCTCGCGCCCCTCCCGCATCGCGTCGGGCAGCACCGACTGCCGCCAGACGATCTCCAGATCGCCGACGGTCTCCGCGTCGATCTGGTCCAGCGGCGAGTACTTGGTGCCTGCGGCGTCCGACCCGTACGAGCGCCACTCCACGTCCTGGGCGTTCGCGATGGGCACTGCCGCCCACGTCACCATCATCGCCAGCGCGCAGGCGCGCGCCATTCCACCGTCACGTCTCGAGAATCGTGTTCCCATCGTCGTCTCGCCGACCCAATCAGGGTTGCCGGGTCACGTTCGACGTCGCACGGCCGGACCCGCCGTGGTCGACGCCTGATCGTTCCACTACTGCTCCGCCGCGATCCCGTCGTAGAAGCCCGGGATGCGCATGAACTGACCGTTCTCGGCCGTGGTCCAAACTCAACTCCTGCGTCACGATGCGCGCCGACGCGTCGTCCCGCTCCCTGCCGACCTCTCCGTCCGCGTCAGGAACCGTCGTCGTCGACGTCCCGCCAGCCCGCCAGGTCGTCCAATGTCACGCCCAGCGCGGTTGCCAGCCGGCGGACGAGATCCAGCGTGCCGGACTTCCTGCCGTTCTCGATCTGCGACAGGTATCCCTTCGTGACGCCTACTTTCGCAGCCAACCCGCCGAGCGTCAACCGGCGGTGTCGCCGCCACGCCCGAAGGGGGGGCACACCGTCCAGAATGGCGTGCACCACTTCGCCGGGAACCGTCTCGCCGGCCGCGTTCTCACGCACGGCCCGCTCGATGGCGGCGCGGTCCGCGGACTCCTCGAGCGAGGCGACCATGCGGCGGTACTCGTCGATCGGCACCACGGCGTACTCGGGTCGGCCGTCCTTCTCGATGATCTGCACGCTGCGATCGTTCATCGGTACACCCGTCCCCTGCGATCGATCTTCGCCACCAGCAGCTGCTGTCGCCCGTCGTCGAGAGTGTAGACCACCCGCCAGTCACCCGCTCGGAGTCGAAAGCCGTCTCTGCCGGACAATCGCGTCACGTTCGGGTGTTTGCCGTAGGGATTCGCCGCCACGGCTTCGATTCCGGCGCGAATCCGCTTCGCGACCTCGCGCGGCATGCGCAGGAGCTGGCGAGCCGCATGTTTCTGATAGCGAACTTCGTACATGCACAAGGTATACCATTGGATGACCGTCTGTCATCGGCCAAGCCGCGCGGGGTCTCCCGATGGCGTTCGAGGCCCGGCGTCGGGTCAGGATAGGCGGGAGAGCAGGTCGGCGGCGTCGTCGCAGGCAGTGATGAGGTCGAGGACCTCGGTGAGACGGCGGGGGTCGTCGATGCGGGCGAGGGCTTCGGCCGTCCGGGCCGCGGTGGCGGGCCCGAACCTCTGCTCCGCCAGCCGGCGGAGGAGGGCGCGTTCGCGGGCGACGCCCTCGGCGCGCCCCTGCGCGATGCCTTCGGCGCGGGCCTGCCGGCGGTGGTGGCCGAGCTGCGGGTCGTCGTCGGGGGTGGTGCCCTCGCTCTCGCCGAGCCGCCGGCCCACCCGCGTCAGGTCGGCCAGCGTCCGCGGCCCGAGGCGCGGCTCGTTCAGCGAAGCGTGGATCTGCGCGGCCGTCCACGTGGGGAACGCACGGCCCTCGTCGACCTTGCGGAAGCGGCCCTCGTCGAGCACGTAGATCGTCAGGCCCGGCCGCACGTTCCGGGGACGGTGCGGCGACGGCTCGTCGGGGGTGTCGACCCACACCTCGGGGAACCCCCACGCTTCGTACACCGGCAGCTTGTTGCGCCGGATGTCGGTGGTGTGATCCACTTCGAGAATCACGTCGGGCAGCGGGTCCACCCCCAGCACGATGGCGGGATCGCGCGGCCGCCAGACCTTCCGGTCCAGGTAGACGGTCTGGTCGCCCACGAGCACCTGCCGCGGCCGGCCGTCCGCGTCCCGCTCCATCAGGTAGACGGCCCCGGCCAACAGGAAGCGCGATCCGCGCTCCTGACCGAGGCGGGTCAGCAGCTCGCTCAGCAGGTTCGGGGCATTCTCGTGGACGGGGCCGGCGTCGCGCATCACCCAGGCTGTTCCCGTCTCGCGCGACCAGTACTCGATGCGTCGGTCGTAGGCCCACACGTCTTCCCAGGTCGGCAGCGGGACGGCGTCGCAGCCGGGGAAGTCCTGGGCCGCGGTCGGGGTCGGCGCGGCCGGCGTGGCGGCGTATCCGGTACGGGGTGTCGGGGGCGGGATGAAGGGGGGCATGCGTCTGTGCCCATTATCGCACAGCCGGCCGGCGGGCGCCCGGCGTTGGCTGTGCGGTCCGCATGCCCGGACGACCCTGTGTCGATTGCGACCCCTCGCAGACGTCCCGCAAGCAGGGGGCCGGATACAATGCGCGGTGGGAGTACAGGCGATGATCATCCACGATGCCGGGATCCGGAGACTCGCGGCGGGTGCGGCTTGCGCGGTGGCGGCCGTGCTGGCCGGCGCTGCCGTCGCACGGGCGAGCGACTGGCCGCAGTTCCGCGGGCCGACGGGGCAGGGGCATGCGCCGGACGCGGCGGTCCCGCTCACGTGGAGCGAGACCGAGAACGTCACCTGGAAGACGCCGGTGCCGGGCCTCGGGTGGTCGTCGCCGGTGGTGGCGGACGGGCGGCTCTGGCTCACGACCGCGCTGATCGACCCGGACGAAGGCAGCTCGCTCCGGCTGCTCGCCTTCGACGCCGAGACGGGAGACCCCACCCTCGACGTGGAGGTCTTCGACAGCAGCGAGGTCTATCCCCTCAACCCCAAGAACAGCCTCGCCTCGCCGACGCCGGTCCTCGACCCCGGGGGGGAGCGGGTCTACGTCCACTTCGGGGCCACCGGGACCGCCGCCGTCAGCACCGCGGGCGAGATGCTGTGGCGCACGCGCTTTCCCTACATCTCGCAGCACGGCAACGGGGGGTCGCCCATCCTCCACGACGGCAACCTGATCGTCAGCATCGACGGCTACGACGTCGCCTATCTGGTGGCCGTCGACGCCCGCACCGGCGACGAGCGCTGGCGCTCGGTCCGGCCCGATCCGGTGTCGCAGGCCTACTCGACGCCGATCGTCATCGACGTCGGCGGCCGCGAGCAGATCGTCAACGTCAGCGCGTTTCGCACGTCGGGGCACGATCCGTCGTCGGGGCGGGAGATCTGGGAGGTGGTCTATCCCCGGGGCTTCTCGAACGTGCCGCGGCCGGTCTACGGCCACGGGCTGGTGTATCTGTCGACCGGCTTCCAGCAGCCGACGCTGCTGGCGGTGCGCGCCGACGGCGCCGGCGACGTGACCCGGTCGCACGTGGCGTGGCAACTGCGGCGCGGAGCGCCGCTGACCCCGTCGCCGATCCTCGTCGGCGACGAGCTCTACATGGTCTCCGACTTCGGCATCGCGACCTGCGTCGACGCCCTGACCGGCGAGATCCACTGGCAGGAGCGGCTCGGCGGCAACCACTCCGCGTCGCCGGTGCTCGCGGGGGGGCGCATCTACTTCCAGAACGAGCGGGGCGTGACGACGGTGCTCGAGCCGGGCGCCGAGTTCAACGTGCTGGCCCGGAACCGGCTCGACGGCTCGACGCTGGCCTCGATGGCGGTCTCCGACGGTGCGCTGTTCCTGCGCAGCGACACCCACCTCTACCGCATCGAGGAGCGGCCCTGACTTCGCCCCGTCACCGGACGCGGGCGCTTCGCCGGTCAGGATGGCGCTGCGCCTGCGCACCGACAGCCCACCTGAATCGCACCGAGGCGCGGTCCTGATTCTCGCCCCGTCGCGCGGCCGCTGGCGCTTCGCCCGTCAGGCTGTTGCCCCTGGGCCCGCTCAGGCTGTCGCCCTTCGCCTGTTTGCGGCCGGCGAGAATGCGGTGGGGGTCGTCCGGGGGGATGTGCCCGGTCGGGCGCGAGGCGGGTGTTGCCGCTGGGCCACCCGCGGCGCGGAGAGAAAGCGTGAGCCGCGCGGGCGTTCCGCCTGGACTACCAAAGCCAGGCGGAACGCTGCACCCGCCTCGGCTACTGGATGAGCGGGTTCACCCACCCGGCCGGCAGCACCTTGTCGGGGTCGGGGCGGATGCTCAGATAGGTGACGTGGTCGGGAATCGCGGTCCAGCCGTGGAACACCCCGCCCGGAATGACCACGATGTCGCCCTCCGATACGTCGCGGACCCGGCCGCCCTCCGCCGAGGCGCGGTAGCTCTCGCCCACCAGCACCTGCACGATGTGGCTGTCGGCGGGGATGTCCCGGCGCTCGGTGATCGTCCCCCCGGTCATCAGGGTGCCGCCCCCCGAGACGATGTAGTAGACCTCGGTCACCAGGGTGTGGACGATCCCCACCGCCGCATCTCCGGCAGGCTCGAGGGCGTCGCGGTGGAGGATGCCCACGGCCACGTTCGACTTGCCGATGTCGACCACCTTCACCTGACGGTCGACGCCGCCCTCGGGGGCGTTCCTGACCGCCATGTACTCCGCCACCGTCACGTCCGTCGCGGTCGTGACCTGGCCGGCCGCGGGCGCCGCGGCGGCCAGCGCAACGGCCGCGAACCCGATCGAGCATCCTGATAGAACCCTGCGCATGTCGACTCCTCGGCGGTTCGGCAGGGGGCGGCCCGCTCGTTCGAGTAGCGGGCCGCCCGCCTGACAGCTTGGTCGTGGGCCGCACGTGGCCCGCAGGCTCGCGTCGTCGCGCCCTGTCGGCCGGGCGCCTCGCCGCTCTCGGCGCGATGCAGGGCGCTACGCCGTCGCGTGGCGGCGTGCGCGAGATCCTGTCAGCCGGGCGCCGCGTCGCTCTCGGCGCAAACGCGGGCTCGGCCGCGTGCCGTCAGTCCCGCACGAGCGGGCGCCACGCGAGCTCCCAGCTCAGCGGCGCCTCCGCCGGCAGGTAGCAGATCTCGTGGTCGCACGCCTGGTACTCCAGCACCCCCTCGACCCGCAGGGTCGCGTCGGGCTCCGAGGCGAGCGCGTCGATGTCGCGGCGCATCGGGATGGTCACGTCCTGCACGAGCCGGAACGGCTGCTCGTAGACCTCCACCGTCTCGTCGAGGGGCTCGAAGTGGTACATCTCCGAGGCCGGGTAGGTCACCTCGTGGCTCCGCAGGAAGTCGGGCGCGGTCAGGCGCAGGCGGATCACCTGGTAGCCGTGGTCGCCGGGCGCGTAGACGTGCATGTCGGTCTTCGGGGTCACGTCGACCACGAACGACAGGCGGTTGCCCGGCGCGACCACGTCGTCGGTGGCCCAGACGAGGGCCTCGAGGTGGTCGGTGTCGACGCGGGTCGCGGCCCGGTCCGGGGCCCCGGGCATCGCGTCCCCGAGGCGGACGGCGATGCTCGACACCGTGGAGCGCTCCTGGTACGCCGCCTCGAAGAAGCGCGCGGTCACGCGGCCCGTCGCGTCCAGCATGAACGTGCCGGGATGGGGGATGCCGTAGAGCCGGCGCATCATCTCGCGCCGCTCCTCGGGCGCGCGGGCCGGGTCCATCTCGTGGTTCAGGAGGCCGTATTCCCGGATGGTCGCCGAGCCCTCGTCGGACAGCAGCGGTATCTCGATGCCGCGGGCGTCCGCGAACGCGGCGAGGGTCGCGACCGGGTCGTAGGTGACGACGGCGACGCCGAGGCCCTGGTCCTGGAGCTCGTCATGGCGGCTTTGCAGCTCCACGAGCTGCGTCTTGCAGTACGGTCACCAGTCGGCCGAGCGGCTGAACACCAGCATCAGCCCGGCCGGCCCCATCAGCGAGTCGATGTCCCGCGCCGCGCCGGTCTGGTCGGGGAGCGAGAAGGACGGCACGACGTCGCCGACCTGGGGTCCGAGCCCGTCGACATCGGGCAGTGGCTGCGCCGATGCGGTCGAAGCCGCTCCCAGCGCGAGCATCAGGCAGAGCGTTCCGATACGTGTGATCTTCATCGAGGCGATTCTCCCACCGTCATCACGGCCGGCCCGGCCGCGTCGTGCGGCGACCACCGGAAACAGAATCCCGCCGCGACGGCTTTTCCAGCGGGACGACAACCATTGCGCAACCTGATCATAACGCCCCCGGGAGGTCTGCGGGGGCTGTGCGGAACCGGAGCCGGGTGTCCGGCCGGTGCTGGGGGAGACGGCCGTGCCGGCGACGACAGCCGTCACCACATTTCGTCGCACGTCAGGCGGAAGCCCGCGAGCAGCGGTTCGGCAGAGACGACCGGCGGCTCGCGCAGACACTCGACCGCGACGCCGGGGCGGTAGATGAAGACTTCCCGGCCGCCAGGATCGATCAGCCAGCCGAGCTTCGCCCCGTTGTCGACGTACTCGCGCATCTTGTCGTGAAGCGCCGCCAGGTCGTCGGTGGGGGAGCGCAGCTCCACGACGAAATCCGGACAGAGGGGGAGGAACCGGCTGCGCTGCTCGTCGGTCAGTGCGTCGAGGCGCTCGTGGGGGACCCACGACGCATCCGGAGATCGAACCGCGCCGTTCGGGAGCACGAAGCCGCAGGAGGAATCGAAACAGGCCCCGGTTCGGGTCCGCCTGGCCCAGTTGCCCAGTTGCCTGGCGATTTCCGCGTTCCTGCGGCTCGTCTCGCCCCCGGCCGGCGGCATGATCGACATTCCTCCACCGGCGGCGCGCTCGATGCGCAGGTTCCGGTTCAGCCGACAGAGCTCGTAGAACTGGTCGTCGTTCAACCGGACGACCGGATGGAGGTGCATGAACAGGGCCCGATCGTTCCGGTCGTCCGGCGCGTTCACTGCCGGGGAGAACGTGGTCATCGTCGCTCCGCTCCACGTACCGGGGCGCCGGTCGGCGTCGAGCGCGACTTCGATACGCGTCGCGGGTCGCCCGTTCCCCGGCGCAGATTCCCGCCCCGGGAGGTCGCTACCCCATGGGTCCGCATGCCGGCCAATCGACGGCGCCCGGAATCTGCACCGCGGCGACCCCTCTATTGGAGCCGGCCCGCAACGCGCCGGCCGTCTCCCGCCGTCCGGCCGGGGTCTGCGGTAGGACTCCGGTGGCGCCGAGGATGCGGTCGGTCCCCTTCCGGACGTGGACCCGGGCGAAGCCGGCGTCCTCGCCGTCGAGCACCGCGCGGTCGGCCTCGGCCAGGGGCTGCGTGGCCGCCCCTCCATCATGGCACATGGCTGCCGGCTTCCCCCGGCGCGGTGCCGGAGACACAGGCCGCCCCCTCCGTGCCTGCGACGGTCGGCGGCTGGAACCCCCCGGCGCGGCGCGCGGTGCCGGATGTCTCGGCCGCTACTCCGGCAGGGCCAGCGCCACCAGCTCGGGCACCTCGCCGCCCACCGTCAGGGCGATGTACTGCCGTCCCTCGTGCAGGTAGGTCATCGGCGTGCCGATGGGGCCACCCGGCAGGTCGACCGAGCCGACGATGGCGCCGCTCGCCTTGTCGCGCGCCACGAGCCGGGGACCGTCGTCGCTCCCGCCCGCGGTGAGGCCGCTGACGACCAGCGTCCTGGTGATCACCACGCCCCCGCGGCCGTCGCCGCCGAGCGGCGGCAGGTCGAGGTCGCGCAGCGCCGGGTGCCGGCGCACGCGGTCGCCGTCGCCGTTGGGCTGCATCCACGCGTGCTCGCCCCTTGTCAGGTCGATCGCGGTCATCCGCGAGTACGGCGGCTTCAGCAGGGGCAGGCCGTTCGGCATCCGCGGCTGGACGCCGGCCGCGAGCCCCCGCATCGTGTAGCGGAGGTTGCCGCCCTCGGCGGGGTCCGGCGTGTAGTACTTGATGACCGAGAACCGGTTGACCGACGGCACGTAGAGCAGCCCCGTCTCGGGGTCGACGCCCGAGCCCGCCCAGCCCGCGCCGCCCCCGACGTGGGGTCGCTGAATGGTCCCCTGCAAGCCGCCGTCGTGGCTCAGGGTCGGGGGCGAGAAGAGCGGCCCGAGCCGGAAGTTGCGCACTGCCTCGACCGCCATGGCCCGGATCTCGGGCGTGAAGTCGACGAGGTCGTCGATGCCCACCCCCTGGTACTCGAACGGGGGCGGCCTCGTCGGGAACGGCTGCGTCGGCGACAGCACCTCGCCCTCCATGTCGCTGTCGGTCTCGACCGGGCGCTCCTCGATGGGCCACACCGGCTCGCCCGTCACCCGGTCGAAGACGTAGGTGAACCCCTGCTTGCTCACCTGCGCAATCGCCCTGACCGGTTCGGCCCGGCCCTCGACGGCGACGTCGACGAGGCTCGGGGCGGCGGGGAAGTCGTAGTCCCAGACGCCGTGGTGCACGGCCTGGAAGTGCCACATCCGCTGGCCGGTCTCGATGTCGAGGGCGACGACGCTCTCCGCGAACAGGTTGTCGCCGGGCCGGTGGCCGCCGTAGTAGTCGCCGGTCGGGGTGCCCGTCGGCAGGTACACGTAGCCCAGCTCCTCGTCGGCGCTCATCGGCGGCCACACGTTGGTGTTGCCCGAGTAGCGCCACGACTCGTTGCCCCACGTGTCGGCGCCGAAGTCGTCGCCGGTCGGCACGGTGCGGAAGACCCACCGCGTGTCGCCGGTGCGGGCGTCCACGCCCTTGATCCACCCGGGGGGCGCCTCCTTGGCGATGACCCCGTCCGAGATGACGTTGGGCGTGACCACCACGTCGCGGGCGACGACGGGCGGCGACGCCACCCCCATCAGGTTGCGGCCGCGCCGGTTCGTGCCGCCGCGGTCGGCGCGCGGGATGCCCTCCATCAGGTCGACGCGTCCGTCGTCGCCGAAGTCGAGCACCGGCGCGCCGGTCTCGGCGTCGAGCGCGATCAGGTACGCCTCGTGGGTGCCGAAGAAGATGCGGGCGTCGTCGCCGTCGCTCCACCACGCGACCCCGCGCGAGTTGTAGAAGTGGGTCGGCCGCCCGCGCAGATAGACCTGCGGGTCGTGCACCCATAGAGTCTCGCCGCTCGCGGCGTCGATGGCCGCCACCTGGTGCAGCGCCGTCGAGATGTAGAGGGCGCCCCGCGCCATCAACGGCGTCGCCTGGAACATCCGGATGCCGAGGCGCGGCACCCGCTCCCGCAGCGCGTCGAGATCGAGCGACGCGTCGGCCGACTGCCAGCGCCACGCAATCTCCAGATCGCCGAAGTTGCCGGCGTCGATCTGGTCGAGCGGCGAGTACTTGGTGCTGCCGGCGTCGCCGCCGTAGCTCCGCCACTCGCCGTCGGCGGCGCCGTACTGGGCGCGCGCCTCGGCCGGGCCGAGGGCGGCCGCGCACCACGCGAGAAGCATCACGAGGCGAAGGACCGTCGAGCGGCGTCGCGTGCAGGGCATGGTCACCTCCCGCGTCCACTATACTCGGGTCGGGTCGGGGATGCCGGTGACCGCGAACGGCGACGCTGCACGCGTGAAGGCGATGGACGCCGAACACGGTGATCTCCTGGAGAGGCTCCGCCGCCTCCGCGAGGAACCCGATCCTCGACGCCGCCGGCTGATCATGCTCGGGCTGCTCACCGCCTGGCTGTCGCCGCGGGGCATCGAGCCGATCCTGGTCGGCGGCGCCGCGGTGGAGTTCTACACCGCCGGAGGCTACGCCACCGGCGACGTGGACCTGGCCCTGCCCTCGGGACCCGAGGTGGACGCCGCGTTCGCGGCCCTGGGGTTCGAGAAGGAGGGGCGGCTGTGGCATCACGCCGACCTCGACCTGCTCTTCGAGGCGCCGGCGCCGGCCGGGCTCCCGGGCGAGGACGCCCCGCGGACCGAAGTCGCAGTCGACGGTCTGCGCGTGGTGATCATCGGCGTCGAGGATCTGCTCGTCGACCGCCTCCGCGCCTGGGTGCACTGGAAGAGCGACGAGGACGGGCGGTGGACCCGGCGGCTCGCGAAGCTGTACGCGCACCGCCTGGACTGGGGCTATCTGCGGGCGCGGACGAAGGACGTCCCCGAAGAGGCCGACGCCCTGCAGCGGGTCGAGCAGGAGGCGCACCCGCGATGATCGACTACGACGAGTTCCAGGCGGAGGTGCGGCGGCTCAGACGCGAGCGCTGGGCGAAGATCCTCGCCGACGAGCCGCCGGGCCGCGTGCCGGGAAGGCGGCCGCGTGATCCGGAGGAGGAGCGTCTGCTGCTGAAGATGGACCGCGCCCGGCTGCAGCGGGAGCGACCGTCCCTGCTGTCGGGAAAGACCGGATCGGGTTGACCTTCGCTCGCGGCGGCGTCACTGCCGCTCGACGACGATCTCGGCGCCGCCCGGGACCGCCGCGAGCGCCGTCGGATCGCCTTCGATGGCGCCGATGACATTGACCGCGCTCGCCGGCCTGATCTCGTCTCCGCGGCTCATCGGCGTCGGTCCCCAGAACAGACAGAGCGCGCTGCCCGGCGGCCAGTAGGCCACTGCTCCCTTGTCGACGGTCGCCGCCGCGTCCGGCGCTTCCGGCGCGTCGACAGGAATCGAGAAGTAGATCTCGTCGCCCCAGGTCTGCACTTGGCCGGTGACGGGAAGCGCGTCCCATACCGAGTCGGCGGTGGTCGAGCCGTTCAGGGCCGCAGTCACGGAGACCTCGCCGGCGCGTATCCGAATCAGTCTGTCGCTCATCGTTCCGGTCGCGAACGGCGCCTCGCGATGGGTCGGAGCTGCTTCTCGCTGCCGCCGAGGGCGGCAAGGAGGCGCGCGCTCTCGAGCGCGTTCGGGGCTTCCGGTTGGCCCTTCACGAGAGTCGTCTCCTCCCGGTTGCGGGTCGGTCGGTCCGCCGTGCGGCGCAGATCGTCGTCCATGTCGGGGTCGTCCTCACGGGCAGGAATATGCGCCCTATGCGGAGCTCTGCATAGGGCGCACTATGCGGAGTACTGGACTATGCGGAGTTGGTTGAGGATTTTGCTCACAAGTACCTGTCAGAACGAGGGTTACGTGAGCTGACCGGTTCGGGGTACTCCGCATAGTTTGGGATGCTCTGTCCGGCCTGACTGGCC
>JAJEEA010000150.1 GCA_022821235.1 Vicinamibacteria bacterium | reverse complement strand
CGGGGCGTCGGCGGCCGGCGGCGCGCCGCGGGGGACCCGCGAGGCGGCGGTGGTGGGCAGGCCGGCGACGTCGATGAGGTCCTTGACGGAGACCGGCACGCCGTGCAGGGGGCCGCGGTACCGGCCCGAGGCGATCTCCCGCGCCGCCGCGTCGGCCTGGGCGAGGGCGGCGTCGTCGAGCACGGTCGTGAAGGCGTTGAGGGCGCCGTCGCGCGCCCGGATGCGATCGAGGGCGGCGTCGACGACCTCGCGCACCGCGACCGCGCCGGTCCGGCTGGCGGCGGCGACCCGATGCAGCGGCCGGTCGCACCAGTCGGTCGTCACGGTGGGACCTCACGCGCCGTCCGCCGACCCGGTCCGGGCGGCACGGCCGGTCGCACCAGGTGGGCTCGCCGGGGCAGGGCGCGCCGGGCTCGCTGGCGCCGCCTCGCGGTTCCAGGCCGCGCCGCGAAGGTGGCGGGTGGCCTCGGCCAGCGCTTCGAGCCGGGGAATCAGGTCCGTCGACTGCCGCCGCTCGGCGTCCTCGGCGGCGTTGCGCAGCCACTGTTCGATGGTCATCGGAAGGTCAATGTCCTGGGGTACGGGGGCCGCCGGCCGTCATCCGGCGGGGCTCGATCACGCCCTGACCGACACGGCGAGACCGTCCCCCAGCGGGACGAAGCTGGTGACGAAACGGGGGTCGGCCGCGATCCGCCGGTTGCCGGCCGCGACCACCTCCGCTTGGTCCGCCGTCTTCGCTTCGTCCGTCGCCGTTTCCTGCCCCGGCGCCTTTCCGTCGTCTCCCTTGTCCCCTCGCAGGCCCGGTGACCGGGCGAACCCGGCCCGGAGGACCTTGTCGGTCACCAGCACCCCGCCCGGTCGCAGCAGGGCCGCCAGCCGGTCGAGCAGCGGTCCGTGCTGCCGCGGGTCGCCGGCATCGACGATGACGTCGAAGGGACCGGCCACCTTGTGCACCATGCGGGCGGCGTCGCCGACGATGACGTGCGCCCGCTCGCCGAGCCCCGCATCGGCCAGCCGGGTCCGCGCCGTCGCGGCGCGGCCGGGATCGATCTCGATCGAGAGCAGTCCGCCGTCCTCGGGCAGCGACCACGCGAGCCGCAGCGTCCGGCGGCCCGTGCCGCCGCCGATCTCGAGCACGCGCCGGGCCCCGGCGGTCAGGACCAGCGTCTCGAGGAAGCGACCGACGATGCGCTCGGCGGCAGGCGCGGGTTCCGCGTGCTCCTTCCCGGCGGCGCGGGTCGGCAACGGGTTGTCCGGCGTCAGCGACGCCAGGTAGCTCTCGACGTCCGGAGCGACGATCATGGGGATATCTTCCGCTTCGTTGCGCTCAGACCATCGCCTCGTCGTAAACCGGCTCGCCGCGCTCGAACCGATCGGGCGCGAAGGGGCCGACGTCGACGGTCTCGGTCCGGCCGAGACGGATCAGCTCGGACAGGACCTTGCCGACCGCGGGGGCGATCATCAGGCCGTGACCGCTGTACCCGTTGGCGAGGGCGAGGCCGGGGGCGGCCGGGTGCTCGCCGAGCAGAGGGTTGTGGTCGGGGGTCATGGCGTAGAGGCCCGCCCACCCCTCGATCAGCTCTATCGGGGCCAGCCC
Source organism: Vicinamibacteria bacterium (assembly GCA_022821235.1). Classification (GTDB taxonomy): domain Bacteria; phylum Acidobacteriota; class Vicinamibacteria; order Vicinamibacterales; family UBA8438; genus JAJEEA01. Next base: position 2,486 of record JAJEEA010000150.1, on the reverse strand, counting down.
CGGCATCCGCGCCTGGAGCGGCGGCCGGAAGTCCGATTCCCAGCGGGAGTCGTCGCAGGCGAAGTTCTCGCCGGGGGGCTCGTCGAGCTTCGTGCAGGCGACCACCAGGCGGTCCGGCCCCGGGGGCTCCCCCGTGTCGTCGTGCCGCCAGTGCACCCCGGAGGGGTCGACGATCATCGGGAGCCGGTAGGGGAGCCGCGCGGGCAGGGCACACCGGAACAGGTGCTGGCGGACGGGCTCGACCGGCAGGTCGAGGCCGGCCATCGCCGCGAGCCGACGGGCGAACGGCCCCGCCGCGTTGACGACGACGTCGGCCGCCAGCCGCTCGCCGTCGTCGAGGACGACCCCGGCGACGCGGCCCGCCCGGCGCGTCAGGTCGACGACCTCGGCGGCGACGTAGCGGACCCCGGCCGCCGCCGCGGCGGCGCGGAACCCCGCGAGCACCTCGCGCGGCTCGCCGTAGCCGTCGTCCGGGCCGAACACGCCGAACCGGACGTCGTCGAGCCGCAGGTCGGGGGCCATCGCCCGGATGTCGTCCACTTCGAGCCGCTCGACCCGGGCCCCGAGGCGGCGCTGCCGCTCGAGGCGGGCCGCGAAGCGGTCGGCCGCGGCCTCGTCGACGAGGAAGAGGTAGCCGCGCTGGCGGAAGTCGGCGCGGGGCGCGTGGCCGGGGACCCGCATGGCCCGGTCGAACTCGGCGTAGAACCGCGTGCCGTACTGCGCGAGCCGGATGTTGACGGTCGAGCTGAACTGCTGCCGGATGCCGCCCATGGCGAGGAACGACGAGGCGCGCGCGTAGGTGGCGTCGCGCTCGACCACCGTCACGGGGCCGGGATGGCCGTCGCGCACGAGGTGGTATGCGATGCTCGAGCCGATGACGCCGCCGCCCACGACGACGACGGGCCCCGCCGTCCCCGTCATCGCCGTCTCTCCGGCCGGCCGGCGCGGCCCGCGGCCCGTTCGCCGGCCCGGCCCCGCGGCGGGCGCCCGCACTCCAGGTAGTGCTTGAGGGCGACGAGCGAGGTCTCCCAGCCGCCGCTGATGACGCGGTAGTAGCGCTCCCAGCTCGGCCCCTCGTCGGAACCGCTCTGCCGGACCTGCAGGCGGGTGGACGTGCCCCACGTCCGGCACCGCACGTCGAGCGCCATCGGGCCGAAGGCGAGGGAGTCGGGGGGCAGCCAGTAGGCGCCGGCGAGCGAGAACGACCGGCCCGGGCGGTAGTCCATCACCGTGCCGTAGAACACCCCGCCGAGGGTGCCGAGCAGCTCGTCGCGGAACGGGGTGGCGTCCCATTCGACGGCGTAGACGCCGAGGGGGCGGGGCATGGTCACGGAGCGGACGGTGTCCCACCACACCGGCAGCGCCGACGGGTCGAAGAACGCGCCGAGGACCGCCTCGGGCCGCGCCGTGATCGGAATCGTGTGCTCGAACTCGAGCGGAGGAGGGGGAGCAGTCATGATCATCAGGAAGCGGGCCCGACGGCCCTCGCCTCGCGTCTTGTCCGATGCGGTCTGCAGGCGGCGGGCGCACTGCGGCCCGCCGGCGCCCTCGCCGCCGTCGACCTCGCGCGGGCTTCCACCACGGGCTGCCAGACCGGTCGGCGGCGAGATGGATCGGGCCGCATGTCGGTGCGACGGATAGCGGTCGCGCAGCCCGCGGAACCGGTCGAGCTCCGTCGTCCACGCCTCATGGATCGGTCTTCACGTCAGTACGACAGATAGCGGTCGCGCAGCCCGCGGAACCCGTCGAGCTCCACCGTCCACGCCTCGGCGATCGCGGCATGGGGCACGTCGTCGTCCAGGGCCCGGCGCAGCGCGTCCGAGCCGGACAGGATGTCGATGGGCGGAATGACCGCCTCGTACTCGTAGGGCGGCTCGCGCCACGCGAACCGCTCGGGGTCGAGCCGGCGGCAGGTCTGCAGGAAGGCCACCGCGGTGAGGACGGGCCGGAACGCGGCGCGGTCGGTCACGTGTATCTGGCAGCCGCCGCAGGCCTCGCCGGCGTGCTTCTGGAACGTGGGCTGGAACTCGGCGGGGCGGAACCACGCCCCCGGCAGCCCGAGGCCGTTCATCGCCGCGGCGAGACGGTGGGCGTCGAGCCACGGCGCGCCCGCGATCTCGAACGGCCGGGTGGTGCCGCGGCCCTCCGACAGGTTCGTGCCCTCGAGCAGCACCATGCCGGGATAGACGACGGCGCTGTCGAGCGTGGGCAGGTTCGGCGACGGCAGCACCCACGCCAGCAGCGCGCGCAGGGCCCGCTCCGCGAGCGGTCGGCGGAAGGTCGCCTCGATATGCGCCCGCGCATGGTCGACCAGATGCATGTAGTCGACGCTCGAGGGGCAGGTCGTCATGCAGGCGAGGCACGACAGGCAGCGGTCGATATGGGTGGCCACGGTGGCGGTCGCGGCCTTGCCGCGCTCGAGCATCTCCTTGATCAGGTAGATGCGCCCGCGCGGGCTGTCGAGCTCGTCGCCGAGGAGCACGTAG
>JAJEEA010000328.1 GCA_022821235.1 Vicinamibacteria bacterium | reverse complement strand
CGGGTCCCGCCGAGGGCCGGGACCCTGCGAATCGCCGCGGTCGCCGTTCTTGCGCGCCATACTTCACGTATCGGCACATGCCCGCGGTACCTGCACACATTTTCGTGGATTTTCTCGTCACGACCCGCTAACCGAAGACCCCCAACTTTCTTGACGTGCACCCGTCGGCGGCCGTGGGGTTGTCTTCGTGCCTGTTGTCGGGTACCGTCAGCATGGGTGGTGTCTCCTTCCCCCCGGCCCCTCAAGCCAGGGTGTTTTTGGGTTGTTCACACGGAAGGATACGCCACCTGCCTCACGTCGCGATCCACAACATTCGGTTATACCTCGGGCGCACATCCGAAAGGAGCACTGAATGAAATCGCTCACCGACCTGGCCGGCGATCTCAGCGTCTCAACCGAGCAAGTCCTCACGACGTTGCGGATCGTGGCTACTCGCGCAGGAGTCGGCGAGGTAGCCGAATGGGCCGCCAGGGAGTTGGAGGGCTACGGCGAAGACGACGAGCTACCGGCCCACCGAAGCTGGGACCTGTCGATAGTGGCCAGCTTGGCAAGCCCTGGAGGCGGACTGTTGACCAACGCGGACATTCCAGTGATCGGGATTCCCGCGAAGTGGCGAGACGCGGCAACCAAGTACCGCTGCCGAGACGGCATCGGACAGATCGAGACCCTGCTGTCCGAGAGCGGCTTTGACCCCGTGAGCGCAGAGCACCCGAATCTCACGGCGATCATCAACAAGAGTGGATATTTGGGACGCGGCGTGACTTGCGTACAGGCCACCGTCAAGTTCTCCCCGGTTCACATAAAGGGGGTCGTGGACCGCGCGAGGCAGGCCGCGCTGAGGCTCTGTCTTGAATGCGAGGCCCGAGGGCTGGTGCTCCAGTTCGTCGAAACGGACGACCCCGCGACGTCTCAGGACCGATCGGCCTTCTTGAATACGCTGCAGACAGAGGGGACCAAGGTTCTTGTGCAAGCGGCCTGGGCCGCGGCGCGCGATTTCTTCACCAACTCCCCGACGGCGGGTTGATCGCGCCCCGAGTCGGGGCCGCAGCGCCAGCCGTCGGGCATCCGGGCACGTGAGCGAGAAGCGAGGGCGGATCGATTCGAAAGGAGTGTATGGAACCTCTGGCAGTACTACCGGCGTTGAGTGCGGCCCTCACTACCGCCAAGATCCTGCGGGAGATGGCGGGGAGCGGCGAGGCCAGCATGGAGGACATCGTGGCCTCGATCACTGAGTTGCATGCGGACCTGAATGTCCTTGCCGGCGCCGTTGCCGATGGGCGCCAGCGAGAGGCGGAACTGACCGACGAGGTTCACCGCCTCAAGGCCGAGCTGTTCGGGCTCCGAGACTGGGGGAAGGTTCTGTCGGAGTACCGCCTTGAGAGCGTCGGCCAGAGCGTGCTGGCCTACGTCCACCAAGCCACCAAGAGCGATCCGAGCGCGGCGCACTGGTTGTGCCAACCCTGTGCTGACGCCGGGCACAAGCGGGTGCTGCAATGCACGAACCGTGCCGTCTCCTGCACATTCACGTGCCCGCGATGCGACTACTCGATATCCGTCAGCGAGGAGGCCGCAAAGCGTCTGGGGGCCGAGCCCTACGTACCCAGCATGTAACCGGCTGAATCGCAGCGCCCTGAAGCTCCATCCGAGGAGTCGCGCCCCGGACGTGGAACCGCCGAGGGTGACCGCGTGGGGTGTGCGCCACCCCGGCGGGCGCCGTGCGAGCCGGTCGGCGGACCGACACCAACCCCTGAGCCGGACCGATCGCCGCTCGGCCCGAATGTCAAGGAGGTGCAATCCCGACGGCGTGGCGGGATGCCCTTGCGGAACGATAGCCAGCCGGAACTCGACTTCCGCGTAGAGCCGAACTGAGTGACTGCACGGTGAGGGCCGCACCTGATGACGCCCATACTGACGTTCTTCAACAACAGGAGCGGCGTGGGGAAGACGTTGCTGGTCTACCACGCGGCATGGATGCTGTCGGAGCTGGACCGTACGGTGCTGGTCGTCGATCTCGATCCCCAGGCCAATCTCACGGCCGCGTTCCTCGACGAGGACACGCTCGCCGAGCTCTGGAACGACCAGGCGTCCTCCTCCGGCGAGACGATCCACCAATGCGTAGCGCCGCTCGCCCAGGTCGGGGATGTGAGAGATCCGGAGCTACGACGACCCTCGGACCGGCTCTACCTGTTGCCCGGCGATCTGGCGCTGTCCGGCTTCGAGGAACTGCTCTCCACGGAATGGCGGAACTGCCTGGGAAGCAGGAATCTGCACCGCGCGTTTCGCGTGACTACCGCGTTCTGGCAGGTCGTGCGGAAGGGCGCCGTGGAGTCGGGCGCAGACATCGTGCTCGTCGACATCGGACCCAGCCTGGGAGCCATCAACCGTTCCGCCCTGATAGCCACGGACTTCGTCGCAGTGCCGCTGGCCGCTGACCTGCCCTCGTGGCGGGGGCTGCGCAACCTGGGTCCGACCCTGCGCAGATGGCGGGTCGAATGGAAGCAGCGGCACGACAACTGGGCGGAGCCCGATTTCGACCTGCCGGCCGGCAACATGCAGCCAATCGGCTACCTGATTCAGCGGCACGGAGTCCGACTGAGCCGGCCGGTCGAGGCCGACGACCGGTGGGCGAGGCACGTGCCGGCCGAGTACTCCCGCAGCGTGCTGGACGACGAGACTCGCGCAGCTGCGGCGGATCCGCAAGCCGACGAGCATTGCATCGCCACCGTGAAGCACTACCGCGGCCTCGTTCACCTCGCACGGGACGCGCGGAAGCCGATCTTCTCTCTGGCCGCCGGAGACGGCGCCCTCGGCAGTCATGCCGCCGCGGCTCGCGACGCGTTCCGCGACTACAGGACGCTCGTCGAGAACCTGCTTCGACGGACGCACGCCGCGTCGGCCGCGGCGGAACTACCGCTGGTCGCTTCGCCGCCGACGGGACCGGCGTAGGCGCTGGCGCTGTCGTCGCGTGGTGCCGCCCGGCGTCAGGCGAGAGGGTTGCCTGGGGGGGCTTTCGGCACCAACATGAGGGCCGAGTGATGGACCCCGGGTCCCGGACGGGCGTTTGCGCCGTCCGGGACCCGGGCGTATCGACTACTGCTCGCGCAGGACGTACTTCACGAGCTGACGCGGGCCGACCTCGGCGCCGTAGACGTTGCCCTCGGCGTCGACTGCCACGCCCTCGGCCGCGGTCGTGCCCCGCGGCACGGGGTCGGGGTCGGGGATGAAGAACCGGACGTGGCCGGTCGCCGCGTTCCCGATGCGGATGCCGCGCCGCCAGCCCGGGTTCGAGGTGGGGCTCGACTCGCTGTCGGCGCCGTAGATGTTGTCGTCGGCGTCGATGTAGATGCCGCTGAGGCGGCTGAACTGCTTCCACTGGTCGATGTAGTTGCCGTCCTGGTCGAAGATCTGGATGCGCACGTTGCCGCGGTCGGCGACGTAGAGGCGGCCGCGCGAGTCCATGGCGAGGCCGTGCGGGGTCCGGAACTGCCCCGGCGCGGTGCCGATGCCGCCCCACGACTTGATGAAGTTGCCCTGCCGGTCGAACTTCACGACGCGGGCCACGGTGTCCCAGCTCGCCCCCGCGCCCTGGCCGCTGTGGCCCTCGGCGACGAAGATGTCGCCGTTGGGGGCGACGTGCACGTCGTTCGGCTCGTTGAGGAGCGGCCCCGTCCCGTCGCCGCCCACCCCCGGCCGGCCCAGGGTCATCAGCAGCTCGCCGTCGGGGTTGAACTTGAACACGGCGTGCCCCTTGCCCTCGTAGGCGGGGCCGCGCCCGCGGGGGCCCTGCGCGTCGGTGAGCCAGACGTTGCCCTGCCGGTCGACGTGGATGCCGTGGGGGAAGATGAACATCCCGCCCCCGAAGCTCTTCACCAGGTTGCCGTCCTTGTCGAACTTGAGGATGGGGTCGAGGTCCGACTCGGCGCAACTGTTCGCCCCGCACCGCTCGCCGACCCAGATCGACGTGCCGTCGGGATCGATGTCGACGGCGCTCGTCGAGCCCCAGGTGCGCCCCTCGGGCATCTTGAAGTGGTCGTTGATGGTCTCGTAGGGGTTGGGGTGGTCGTTGGTCGCCCCGGTGAACGGCTGCGCCGGGGCTTGCCCGGCTGCCGAGATCACTGCCGCCGCGACCGTCGCCAACGCCGTACGCATGCCTGCTCGGTAGTTCATCTGAAGGTTCCTCCCTGTGTGTGCGTGTATCGGACCGCGGCCCGTCGTTCTCGACGCCGAAACGCGCCCTTCGGATCGCGGCCCGTCGTTCTCGATGTCGCCCGCGCCTCGGACCCCACCCGTCGTCTCGAGGCCGACGCGCCCCTCGAACGCGGCCCGTCGTCCCGGAGCTGAACGCGCCCTGGTGCCCCCACGGCAGGCGGATCCGGCGGCGAACGGTCGCCGGTTCGATCAGCGACCGTCCTTCGCCGTCAGGGCCAGCACCGCGTAGGCGGTGGCGGCGTCGCGCATGAAGCGGCCCCGGTCGGACGCCGGGTCGTGCTCGCGGTTGAGCGACGACGCGGGCCACGACCCGTCGGGGGTCTGGTTCCGGACGAGCCAGTCGAGGCCGCCCGCGACCGCCTCGTGATCCCGCGCGAGCCCCGCCTGCTGCAGCGCGAGGGTGACGAGCCCCGTCGCGTAGCCGTCGCTTCCGGTGGCGACCGGCGTGCCGTCCCGCCGCTCCCACGTGCCCAGCGACGACAGGCTCCACCCGCCGTCCTGCCGCCGCAGCCCGGCGACCTCGTCGACGACAGCCTGCCGTTGCGCGGTCGTCAACAGGTCGGGCAGCCCGCCCGAGGCCCAGAGGGCCATGGCGCGGTTGAAGGGCGGCTGCGCGTCGAGCCCGCGCCGGAGATAGTCGCCGAGCCGTGCGACGTTGTCCCGGACGTCGGGGCGGGCGCGGTAGCCGTCCGGCGCGAGGCCCACCGCGACCGCGGCCAGCGCCGCCCCGTGGTACGGCCCTTCGTCCGATTCCCACGGCGCCAGATTGAAGTGCAGCCACGGCCACGCACCCTCGTCGGCTTCGCCCGTCCCCTGCAGCGCCCAGAGGTTGTCGAATGCCCGGACAGTGCGGTCGCCGAGCGTGTCCGCCCGCTCGTCGTGCCGGGCGAGGACGAGGGCGTTGAGTATCGCCTCCGTTCCCCGCGACTGGCTGGTCTTGGGCGCGCCGTAGCGCTCGTCGTTGTAGAAGGGGCCGACCTCGTTCCAGTGGTCGACGCGGGTCGTCACGCTCTCCAGCAGCGCCCGTTCGACTCGCGCCGCCCCGCCCGCTCCGGCCGGGGGCTGCAGCATCGGGCGCGCGAGCCCGTACGGGCCGGTCGTGTGACACGAGACGCAGAACGTCCCGCGCTCGCGCGCCGCCGTCTCCCAGCCCGACCACCAGTCGACCCGCTGGTCGAGGTAGGCGGCGGCCGCCTGCCGGTCCCACGGGCCGGGGCCGCCGCTCTGCGCGTGAACCGTGGAGGCGCCCAGCAGCAGCCCCGCCGCGAGCATCGCGATCGTCGGTCTCGTCATATCGAAGTCCAGCGGCCCATCTTCTCACATCGGAACCGTGCCGGCGCGGAACGGGCAGCATGGGGATGGTGCGCCCGGGCTGGACTTGCCCGAGTGGAGCAAGTGACAATCGTTCGGACCGGCAGGAAACATGGAACGACTCGAACCGAAGAGGAAGTCCCGGCCGCGGTACTCGTCCCTGGACGTTCACAAGGCCGTATTCGACCGACCCCCGGCTCGCAGGAGCGTCGAGGACATGGACGAGGGCATTCGGCTCCACATGCTGCGCACCCGTGGGCGTCGTTCACGGCGGTCCGCGCGCGTGCCGCCGGCGTCGGCCGAGTCTTGACAATGCGGGCCGACCGCCCACAATGGAGACTCCGACGGCTTCGCGGGTCGGGCCGAGGGGCCGGCCGCAGACAGAGGGGGAACATCCCATGACGACTCGACATCACCTTGCCGCGGCGGCTACGGCCGTGCTGGCGCTCTGCTTCGCCGGCGGCGCCCCGACGGCGGACGCGCAGACCTGGGAGCCGGGGCCGGCCGAATGGCTGGGCGACCTGACCCCGATCACGGAGGCGGACTGGAGCTTCGACCGCGCCGAGCACCTGCTGGGCCGCGCGGGCTTCAGCGGCACCCCCGAGGACGTCCGCAGGCTGGCCGACATGACCCCCGAGGAGGCGGTCAGCTCCCTCGTGGACTACGACGACATCCCCAACGACCACCTGCCGCCGTTCGAGCACTCCGGGTTCTGGGACGAGGGGCTGCTGAACTTTCCGCCGAGCCGGCCCGCCGCCACCGAGCTGGGGATGAGGAACGGCGAGAGCATGGGCGTGCGGATCAAGCCCGACCACGTCAACCGGCACGGACAACCCATCTCCGACCGCTTCTTCTACTGGCTGCGCGCGACCGGCCTCGAGACCCGCCGCGTCGGCTACTGGTGGGCCGAGCGGATGCTCGACACCAACCGGCCGCTCCAGGAGAAGATGGCCCTGTTCTGGCACGGACACTTCGCCACCGCCCAGAACAAGGTGCGCGACTACCGCAAGATGATCGTGCAGATCGAGACGTTCGAGCGGCACGCGACCGGCAACTTCGGCGAGCTGCTGGTGGCGGTGGCGCAGGACCCGGGGATGCTCTACTACCTCGACGCCGGGGTGAACGTGAAGGGCGCCGCCAACGAGAACTTCGCCCGCGAGGTGATGGAGCTGTTCACGATGGGGGTGGGCAACTACTCCGAGATGGACGTCCGCGAGGCGGCCCGCGCCTTCACGGGCTGGAACTTCGAGAACCTCGACTTCGTGGTCAACGTCGGGCAGCACGACGACGGCGAGAAGACCTTCCTAGGCCGCACCGGCGACTTCGACGGCGTCGACGTGCTCCACATCATCCTCGAGCAGCCCATCACCGCGGAGTACATCGCATCGAAGATCTACCGCTTCTTCGTCCGCGAGGACCCGTCGCCGGCCCTCCAGGCCGAGCTCGGCGTCGTCTTCCGGGACGCCGGCTACGAGCTGAAGCCGCTGATGCGGAAGATCTTCCTGTCGCGCGACTTCTACAGCGAGGCGAGCTACGGCGCCCACATCAAGGGGCCGGTGGAGCACGTCGTCACGATGCTGAAGCACCTCGGGGCCGAGGACGTGCCGGGGGTGCCCGACTTCAACAGCACCACCATCGCGCTCGGCCAGCACCTGCTGAACCCGCCGTCGGTGGCGGGCTGGGCGCAGGGCCGGGCCTGGATCACCCCCGCGCTGCTCCAGGAGCGGGGCAACGTCGCGTTCGACTACCTGTTCCCCGACATCGTCAACTTCCGCGACCCCAACTTCCTCACCTACAGCGGGGACGGGGTCGTGGGCGACCGCCTGCGCCGGGGCTTCGACTTCGGCGCCGCCATCGCCTTCGACGACGACCCGGCCAACATGTCGGCGTTCGACCTCGCCGCCCTCGAGCGGGACGAGCTGTTCAACACCCGCGTCTCCGGCTACGTCGCGGCGGCGCGGGCCATGCAGAAGCTGATTCCGACCCCGCGCGGCGCGGCCCGGGTGGACATGACGCGGATGGTCATGGACAGCGGCGCGGCGACCACCGGCGAGGCCGTCGACTACCTGCTGGCGCGGTTCCTGCGGATGCCGGTGTCGGCGGGCATGCGCGACGCGCTGGTGACGCTCCTCGACGCCGAGCTCGGCACCTCGGACCTCGCCCGCGCCGAGACCTACCTGGAGGATCCGCTGCGCATGGCGGCGCACCTCATCATGAGCACGCCGGAGTACCAGATCGACTGAGCGCGCCGATGGGGGAGGCCGAGCCGCGGGCGGGCGGGCGCGGGACGCGGGCCGTCGATCGACCGCACGGGTCCGCGGGGCGGGCGTTGTTGCGCGTCGAGGACTATCCCGGCCTGAAGCTGCTGTGCTGGAGCCGCCCGTCCCCGTCCATCAGCCGCCGGGAGGCCTTCGCCCTCTACGAGCGCAACTGGCGGTTCGTCGACGTCGCCGGCATGTCCGAGCACGAACGGGCGCTCATCGACGGACTCGCCCGGGAATTCGGAAACGGCCTGATCAATGCTTGAATCCGGCGACGCTCTGCCGCGCCCGCCGCGCCCGCCGCGCCGCGGCGCCCGGGCATGACGGTCCCGTCCCCGAAGGGCTTCCGCCGGCCGTGGCACCGGCGCGTCTGGCGCGTGCTCGAGTCCCTGAACAGCGGGCTGTTGTCTTCCGCGAAGTGCTACTTCGGCGGCGGCACCCGCATCGCCATGGCGCTCGGCGAGTTCCGCGAGTCGGTCGACGTCGACTTCCTGTGCTCGGACCGCGACGGCTATCGCACGTTGCGGAATACCGTGACGGACCTGTCGCTCGGCGCGATGCTCTCCGGGGGCCTCGTCCTGTTGCGGGACGTCCGCGCCGACATGTACGGGATTCGGACCTTCCTGCGGGTCGATGGAGAACCGGTCAAGTTCGAGATCATCGCCGAAGGGCGCATCGCCGTGGCGGGCGACGCCGCCGGTCCCTTTCCGGTCGAGGCGCTGGATCGGACGTCCTGCGTCGCCGAGAAGCTGCTCGCCCACGCGGACCGCGGCGGGGAGTATCGACCCACGGGCGCGACCTCGTCGATCTCGCCTTCATGGCGGCGCGCTGGCCGCCTGAACACCTGCGCGACGGCGCGGCGGTCGCCGAATCGGCGTACGGCGCCGTCGTGACCCGCGAGCTGGCCGCCGGATTGTCCCGATTCGACGACCCCGCGCACCGCCGACGCTGCGCAGAGGCGCTGGCCGTCACGGACACGCGCACGCTCGCGCAAGGCCTGCGGATCCTGCACGCAGGCCTCTGAGGACCACCCACTTCCGCCCACGAGTCCCGCGACCGACCGATCGGCTCAATCGGGCTGTGGCTGGGAGGGCTTCTTCGCTCCGGCCGCGCGGTCAGTCGGAGACCAAACGCCACCCGGATTGTGTTTGGTGCCGCTATCTGATATTCATGGCTTCATATGGTTCGGCGAAGCCACTGGATCGAAATCATCGAGCGCCTGTGGCGGGAGAAGTCGGTGGTGTGGCTCTCCGGGGTCCGCCGGGCCGGCAAGACGTTCCTGAGCCGTTCCCTGCCCGACGTCGAGTACTTCGACTGCGAACTGCCGAGCACTCGGCGCACCCTGGAGGATCCCGAGCGGTTTCTCCGGGACGTGGCCGGCCGGCGGATCGTCGTCGACGAGATCCAGCGCCTGCCCAATCCGTCGGAGCTGCTCAAGATCGCGGCGGACTACCATCCCGGGACGCGCGTCATCGCGACCGGGTCGTCGTCGCTCGGCGCCTCCCGGCGGTTCCGCGACACCCTCACCGACCGCAAGCGCGACCTCCGGCTCACGCCGATGATCCGGCGGGACGAGCAGGAGTTCGGCCCCCGGGGCATCGATCACCGGTTCCGGCACGGCGGGCTGCCGCCGTTCTTCCTCGCCGAGGCGACGCCCGCGCACGGGTTCCAGGAGTGGTTGGATTCCTACTGGGCGCGCGACATCCAGGAGCTCTTCCGCCTCGAGCGCCGCTGGTCGTTCCTGCGGTTCGTCGAGCTGGTCCTTGCGCAGAGCGGCGGCGTCTTCGAGGCCACGCGGTTCGCCCGTCCATGCGAGGTGAGCCGGACCACCGTCGCCAACTACCTGCGGGTTCTCGAGGACACGCTCGTCGTGCAGATCGTCAGGCCGTACAGCACGCGCCGCGCCTCGGAGATCGTGGCGGCGCCGAAGGTCTACGGGTTCGATACCGGGTTCATGTGCCTGTTCAAGGGGTGGGACCGGCTGCGGGACGAGGATCGCGGCCTGCTGTGGGAGCACTACGTGCTCAACGAATATCTGGCCCGGGTCCGGCACCCTCGCGTGCGGTACTGGCGGGACAAGCGGGGACACGAGATCGACTTCGTCATCGACGGAAGGGACGGCCCGCCCGTGGCCATCGAGTGCAAGTGGCGCGCCGCCGGCTTCGACGCACGCAACGTGAGGGCCTTCCGCGCCCGCTATCCCGACGGCGACAACTTCGTCGTGACCGACGACACCGCGACCTCGTACGTCCGGGACTACCGCGGGGTCGCCGTCCGGTTCGTCAACCTGTCCGATCTGATCCGGCGCGTGGCGGCCGGCGCGTAGCGGCCGGGGGGGCCGGTCCTCTCGGAACGCGGCCGCCGCCTCCCGGTGCTTCTTCATCATCGCGCCTTGTTCCGGGGCGACCGCAGCTCGTTGCGCTCGAACGCTTCGACGATCTCCCGTTCCTCCCTGGTCAACCTGGCTGTCATCGTGATCATCCTGAGTGTGCTGGATCAGGGACTCGAGTCTGCTGCCAGAAGCTGGGTTCCGGCTTGGGCCGGTCCTCACCCTTGTGGTTCGTTACGGCCATTGTGCAGGCAACCGGCGCGGCGGGGAAAGGGGCAGGCGCGAAACCGCCCGGAAGCGGGACGAAACGGTGAGGGCCCAGCGCGAAATCGGGTCGCGCAGCGTCCTTCCCCTGTAGGCGAGGAAGAGGAACCCAGGGTTGATCATGATACATATGTATTATATTCTCCGGACATGAGCCAGGCACGGGCGGGGGAGACCCGCGACCGGGTGTTCCGGTTCGTTCGCGACCGGCTGCTCGCCGGCGACCCGCCGACGGTGCGAGAGGTGCAGCAGGTGTTCGGCTTCCGCACGCCGCACACGGCGCGGTACCACCTGGAGAAGCTGGTCGCAGAGCGGAAGCTGTCGGCGGCCCGCGGCAAGGCCCGCGGCTATCGCCTGCCGATCGACGGCGCGCCGGCGGCGCCGGTGGGGTGGGCGCCGCTGCTGGGGCGGGTCGAGGCGGGGCGTCCGGCCGAGGCGATCGAGGACGTAGAAGGCTACGTCCCGGTGCCGGCCGACCGGGCGGGGGCGGGGCTGTTCGCGCTGCGGGTGCAGGGGCGCAGCATGGTCGGGGCCGGCATCCTGCCCGGCGACCTGGTGATCGTGCGGCGCCAGCCGACCGCCGACCCGGGGGCGCTGGTGGTGGCCCTGGTCGACGGCGAGGCGACGGTCAAGCGGCTGCGCCGGCGGGACGGACGGGTGGAGCTGCACCCGGAGAACCCCGAGTTCGCGCCCATCCGGTCCGACCGGGAGATCGCCCTGCTCGGCAAGGTCGTCGAGGTGCGCCGCACCGTAGGTTGATGGGAATGCGCGATGGCCCGAGCCACAACGCTGAAGCCGTCGTCGCGATTGGGGCGCCTGAACGGCGTCGTCGTCGAGGTGCGCTGCACCGCAGGTTGATGGGAATGCGCGATGGCCCGCGCCGCGCTGAAGCTTCCCCCGCGATTGACGGGGCGCCTGGACGCGTCCCTGCTCCGAGGTGCGCCCGCCGCCCCGGGGCGACCGCTCAGGTCGTGGCGGCTGGCGGCCCTGACGGGGCGGCTGGCCGAGCTGTCGAGCCGGGAGGGGGCGGCGGGGTTGACCCTGGCGTTCTCGCTGGTGCTAGACGCCCAGCGCGCCGGCGAGCCGGTGGGCTGGCTGACGGCTGACGAGAGCGCCTTCTTTCCCCCCGACGCGGCGCGCGGCGGCGTCGACCTCGATGCCCTGGTCGTCGTCCGGCTGCCGGCGGCCGGGCAGCTTCCGCGCGCGGCCGAGCACCTGGCCCGCTCGGGCGCCTTCGGCCTCCTCGTGCTCGACCTCGGCGAGGCCGCCCGGGTGCCGGTCCCCATGCAGATGCGCCTGCTCGGCCTGGCCCGGGAGCACGAGTCGGCGGTGCTGTTCCTGACCCGGAAGGGGGGTGGCGACGCGTCGCTCGGCTCCCTCGTGTCGCTCAGGGCCGAGGCGGGGCAGGAGCCGGTCGCGCGTCCGGCGTCGGCCGGGGAGGACGTCCGCCGCGCCGGGGCCGGCGTCTTCACGTGCACCGCCCGGGTGCTCAAGGACAAGCGGGGCGGACCCGGGTGGAGTCACGTCGAGGTGTGCCGTGGGCCGGATGGTCTGTGTTGACGTGCCGGCGCTGCCGCTCCCAAGTGCTCGAGGACAGCCGGGCGGAGCCGGATGGAGTCACGTCGAGGTGTGTCGTGGACCGGATGGGCCGTGTTGACGCGCCGGCGCTGCCGCGCCCGGCCGGGTGCTGAGGACAAGCGCTGTCGCTCCCGAATGCTCAAGGACAAGCGGGGCGGGCCCCGGGTGGAGTCACGTCGAGGTGTGTCGTGGACCGGATGGCCTGTGTTGACGTGCCGGCGCTGCCGCTCCAGTTGCTGATGCGCCGGCACCCCGAGTGGGCGGCGCAGCCGGCGGCGGTGGTCGACCGCGACCGGCCGCAAGGGGTCGTCGAGTGGGTGAACGAGCCGGCCCGCCGGGCCGGGGTGCTGCCCGGCATGTCGTACGCGGCGGGGCTCTCGCTGGCCGGCGGGCTGCGCGCGGCCGAGGTGCCTTCCGGCGACGTCGAGGCCGGCGTCGCCGCGATCGCCGGCCTGCTGCGGCGGTTCACGCCCGGCGTCGAGCCGTCGCGCGCCCGTCCCGGGGTGTTCTGGCTCGACGCCTCGGGGCTGCAGCCGCTGTTCGCCTCCCTCGTGGACTGGGCGCGCGGGGTGCGGGTTCAGCTTCGGGCGGTGGGGTTCCGGGCATGGGTCGTGGTGGGCTTCACCCGGTTCGGCACCTATGCACTGGCGCGGATCGGGGGGGAAGCCGACCGCCGAAGGCCGGATTCCCGCGTCACGGTGCTCGACAACGCCGAGCATGCGCGGGTACGGGCCGGAGGGGAGGCGGCCCGCCGGGAACCGGACGGTTGCGTGATTGGCGCGACTCGGGGGCTTGGTGCAGGCGAAGCGATGGAAGCCGACCGCCGGGTCTGCGATTCCGTGGTGGTTGTCGGCCCGGAAGACCGCGGTCGCGGATCCGGGGCGGAAGCGGGCCGCCGGGAACCGGCCCGCCGGGTGACGGTGATCGAGGACGCCGCGGCCGAGCGGCGGGCGGCCCGCCGCGTTCCGCTGCGCCGGCTCGACGTCGACCCCGCGCTGCGCGACGCCCTCGACAAGCTGGGGGTCCGCACCGTCGGGGCGTTCCTGCGGCTACCGGCCGCCGGCGTCCGCCGGCGATTCGGCCGCGAGGCGCATCGGCTGCACCGCGAGGCGGCGGGGGACCTGGTGGTCCCCTTCCAGCCCGAGCCGGCGGTCGAGCCGCTCGCGCGCCGCCTCGACCTCTATGCGCGGGAGCCGGGGGTCGAGGGCCTGCTGTACCTGGACACGCAGCCCCTCGACCCGCTGCTCGGGGTGATGGCGGCGCGGCAGGAGGCGCTGGCCGGCCTCGAGCTCCGCCTGCGGCTGGACGCGCCGGCCGCGGCGCCGCGGGCCGAGCGGGTCGAGACCATCCGCCCAGCCGCCCCGACCCTCGACGTCCGGCAGGTCCTGAACCTCGTGCGTCTGCGCGTCGAGGGTCTGGCCCGCCCATCGTCGCCCGACGGCGCCACCGGGCGCCCGACCGACCCGCCGGGAGTCCGCGCCGTTCCACGGCGCAGGCTTCCGACCCTGTCCGCCGGGGTCATCGAGATCGGCTTGACGGTGACGCCGGCACGGGCGACCCGCGAGCAGTTGCGGCTCTTCCAGGAAGGGACCCGCCGAGACCTCCGGGCCGCCGACCGCGCCGTGGCCCGGGTCAGGGCCGAGTTCGGCGACGGTGCGGTGGTGCGGGCGGCGCTCGCCGACGGCCATCTGCCCGAGGCGGCCTTCGCCTGGCGGCCGCTGGACCACGTCGTGCGCCCGGTCCCCGCCCCGGACGGCGCCCTCTCGCTGGTGTGGCGTCTCTTCGCCGCGCCGCGCCGGGTGC
>JAJEEA010000206.1 GCA_022821235.1 Vicinamibacteria bacterium | reverse complement strand
GTCCGCGCCGTTCTACGGCGCAGACTCCTACTGCTCGTCGACGAAGTCGACCTCGACGCGCCGGTCCTCGGAATCGGCGGCCAGCCCCGCCAGCACGCGGATGGACGCCGCGGTGCGGCCCTGGCGCCCGATCATGCGCCCGAGGTCCTGACCGGCGGTCGACAGCTCGACGTAGGTCGTGTCGCGCTCCTCCCGCTCCGTCACGGAGATGTCCTCGGCGCGGTCCGCCAGCTCGCGGGCGATGACCTCGACGACGTCCCGCGAACGGCTCATGCCGTCACCGCATCGCCGGCGGCCGGCGGCTCGTCGCCGCCGGCGGACGCCTCGTCGGCGGCGGCGGGCGCCTCGTCGGTGGCGGTGGACGCCGCCTCGGTCTCGGTCGGCGGCGGAGCGGGATGCCTCGCGAGCAGCGTGCGGACGGTGTCGGAGGGGCGGGCCCCCTTTCCGATCCAGTACGCCACCCGTTCGTGATCGACCTCCACCGTCTCGGGCTCGGTGCGCGGATTGTAGTGCCCCAGAGACTCCACGAAGCGGCCGTCCCTAGGGGTATGCGATTCCATGACCACCACGCGGTAGAACGGCCGCTTGGTCGTTCCCACCCGACTCAATCGAATAGTCAGCATATCGGCTGTCTTCTCCTGGCCCGCCCATCGTCGCCTGCGGCTCCGCCGGGCGCCCAACCAACCCCACAGGAGTCCGCACCGTTCCTCGGCGCAGACGCCTGGCCCGCCCATCGTCGCCTGCGGCTCCGCCGGGCGCCAATCGTCGCCCCCGGCGCCGGACCGACCCTCGGCGGGCCGGCGCCGTTCCACCGCGCAGACTCTAGCGCCCGGGAAACCCCATGCCCGGCGGCAGGGCCATCGCCCTTCGGCCTCGCTTTCCCTTCCGGGAGCGGGACGCGGCGCCGACCGAGCGCAGCATCCGGCGCATCTCCACGAACTGTCGCAGGAGGCGGTTGACCTCCTGCACCGTCGTCCCGCTGCCCCGGGCGATGCGGCGGCGGCGGCTGCCCTTGATGATCTGGTGCTGCCGCCGCTCCTGCGGCGTCATCGAGTCGATGATGGCCATCGTCCGCCCGAGCGCCGCCGTGTCCACCTCGCCGGGCGCGTTCGAGGCCATCTGCCCCATCCCGGGGATGAGGTCCATGAGGCGATCGAGCGGGCCCATCCGCTTCACCGTCGTCAACTGGTCCCGCATGTCCTGCAGGGTGAAGTCGTTCCGCCGGATCTTGCTCTCGAGCCGCGACGCCTCGTCGCGGCTCACCACCTGCTCGGCCTTCTCGACGAGCGAGAGCACGTCGCCCATGCCGAGCATGCGCGACACCAGGCGGTCGGGATGGAAGGGGTGGAAGTCGTCGATGCGCTCGCCGTCGCCGACGAAGGTCACGGGCACGCCGACCACCGAGACCACCGACAGCGCGGCGCCGCCCCGGGCGTCCCCGTCCATCTTGGTCAGGACCACGCCGTCGATGCCGACCCGCCGGTTGAACTCGCCCGCGCTCTTGATGGCGTCCTGCCCCGTCATCGCGTCGGCCACGTAGAGCAGGTCCGACGGCTCGACCGCGACCTTCAGGGTCTCGAGCTCGCGCATCAGGTCGTCGGCGATGTGCAGCCGTCCCGCGGTGTCGACGAGCACCGCGTCGAACCCGAGTTCGCGCGCCGACTCCACCGCCCCCTTCGCCCGGGCCGCCACACCGGTGCCCGGATCCGGCTCGTGCACCCGGACGCCGGCCTCGCGGGCCAGCACCCCCAACTGCTCGATGGCGGCCGGCCGCCGCACGTCCGTCGACACCACCAGCGCGTGCCGGCCCTGCCGTTCCAGCCACCTGGCGAGCTTGACGGTGGTCGTGGTCTTCCCCGCCCCCTGCAGCCCGAGCAGCAGCACCACCTGCGGCCGCTGGCGGGTCGGCGCCAGCCCGCCCTCGCCGTCGCCCAGCAGCGAGCGAAGCTCGTCGCGCACGATGGCCACGACCTGCTGGGTCGGCGTCAGGCTCTCCAGGACCGCGCCGTCCACGGCGCGGTCCCGCACCCGATCGATGAAGGCGCGGACGACCTTGAAGTTGACGTCCGCCTCGAGGAGGGCCAGGCGTATCTCGCGCAACGCCGTCTCGACCGACTCGGGGGTCAGCCGGGCCTCGCGGCGCACCGCGGCGAACACCGATTGCAGTCGTTCACTCAACGAGCCGAACATCTGTCACCAGGGGAAAGCGGACCAGACGCAACCGCTCATGATAGCGCCGGTTGGGGCCCTCTTGTCAACTCAAATCGCCGCGCCATGGCCGGGCTGAATGGTGGCGCAAGGCGAGTCGGCGAGAGTCGCGGGTCGGGACAGGCCGGAGGGATCACCTCGCGCGGCGCCAAGACGTCGACGTCCCGGGGCGAGGGTGTCGGCCGCGGCAGGAGGCGGACCATGTTCTGCCCGCCACCATTCAGTCATGCTCTTCCGAGCTCATCCCTCCCGCGTTCGCGCATTCCCAAACAGCAGAGAAAGACAGGCCGCGGCACCATCATTCGGCGAGGAGGCACCATGGCTGTAATCGGCGTTGCGCTATTGGCGGCTGTAACGATTGCCCAGACGACCACGACATCTCCGGCCACCGCCCCGCTCGACACCGCCACCTGGCTTGCCGCCGCGGCCGGGGACACCGTGATCGTCACCGGCGCTGCCGGTCGAGAGTTGCGCGGGGACGTCGTCGGGATCACCCCTGACACGCTCTCCGTGCTCACCGCCGGCGTACGACTGGACATCGACAGGCGAGACGTCCTCCGGGTCCGCCGCCGGTTCGACGACCCCGTCCGCGACGGCGCCCTCAAGGGAGCCGCGGCCGGTGCCGGCGCCGCGGCCTTCTTGTTCGTCCTGGCGGCACCGGACCTCGTGATCTCGGGGCTGTCGGACACGGCCACCCTCGCCGTCATGGGAGGCATCTTCTCCCTGAGCGGCATGTGGATCGGCCGGGCCGTGGACGGCATGGTCACGCAGGAGTCGGTCATCTACCGCACGCCGACCCGCCCCGGAACCACTTTCGCTCCGCTGCTGTCCAGAGACGCGATCGGCGCCGGCCTCGCTGTCGCGTGGTAGGGCTCGCCGTCGCACACCACGGAAGCCGGGGGTCCCGATGGTCGAGAGAAGCCACCGGTTCATCGGAAGTCGCCGCATGCTGCTCGCGGCCGTCCTGCTGGTTCAGGCTGCCACGTCCGACGCGCAGGGCACCGGCCTCCGAGCGGAGGTCTTCCTCGGCGGCGGCGGCGTCATCGCTGACGAGGGGATCGCCACCTTCGACGTCGGGGCAACTGCCTGGCTGGTGGAACGGTGGGGCCTGGGCGCCTGGGCCACGTTCCCCAACGTGGTGGGCGAGGATGACCTCGGTGGGGTGCTGTTCGCCCCGGCGCTCCGGTACCAGCGCCGGCTGCGCCGCGGCCACTCCCTCCACCTCGCCGCGGGCCCTGGTTTCGCCGACAGCTCCGGCGGCGTCGCCGGGGCTGCGGAGTGGGTGTTCCTCCCGTACGCCGACATCATGTACGGCATCCAGGCGGCGGGGAATCGAAAGTTCGGCCTCCGGGCCGGGGCGCGGATGGTCGGTTACGGACTGCACCTCGTGGCCGTCGTCGGCTTCACAACCGACTGATCCGGTCCCGTTGCCCGGCTCCCATGTCTGCGCTGGAACCTCCCGCCGCGAGGCCGGCCGCGCTAGAACGAGACGTATCCGCCAATCTGCAGCAGCACGAGGGCCTCGCCGGTGGACAAGACCCAGCGGTCGACGATGAAGCGGGCCCCGTACCGCTGGCCGAACGTCAGGCTGGCGCCGAGGATGGAGGAGGCGTCGCCGTCGTCGCCGTAGTTCAGCCCCCCGCGTACCGCCGGGCGCGCCCACCAGCCGGCGGGCCCGAGCCGCAACGAGGCTCCGAATCGGCTGGACGTCTCCGGGACTTCCGTGCACTGATAGTTCTCCACCATGGCGAACGCGGCCACCGGCCCGGCGACGCGCCCTTCGATGCCGACGTAGTGTCCCGGGCAGGCGATGCTGCTGCCCCCGACGATGCCCGCTTCGAACAGCATCCGCCCGGCTTCCTGCCCCGACGCGGGAGACACGGGCAGACACGCCAGGAGCAGCGCGCTCGGAATCAGCTTCTTCATCTCCGTCTCTCTCGATCCTCGCGGAACCGTCACTCGGCGTTCACGCCGGGCCGGGGCAGATGGACCCTGCACCCTTGGCTTCGGCGTGACAGCCGTCCCCGTCTGTCTTCGCCTTCCGGCGCCGGTCGGCTAGAACTCCAGGCGGAGCCCGGCCCGGAAGACCCTCGGATTCAGAATGGCGACGATCTCGTTGTAGCGAGGTCCGGAGATCGTCCGGAAGTTCAGCACCGCCGCGCCGTTCAGCACGTTGAAGGCGTCCATCAGGAGCGTGAGGCCCGCGCCGCCACGCAACCCCAGGCGCTTCTCGGCCCGCACGTCGACGATGCCGACGCTCGGGGCCCGGTCGTCGTACGGGTCGGCCATCACCCTCTCCGTGCCCGCGTTGGGCAGTTGCACGTTGATCTGCCGGCCCACCTGGAAGCCGCTCTGCAGCCGGTAGGCGGCCGTCAGCCCGATCTCGTGCGGCAATACGTAGCGGGCGGCCAGCTTGTAGTTCCAGTAGGACGTCACGACCCGGCCCAACCGCGTCTGATTGGCCTGCCACTCGTACGTCGTGCCGTCGACGAAGTCGAATCGCGCCGCGGTGCGGACGCCGGTCGAAGACGTGGTCTGCAGCGGCGCCTCGGCCCACGTGTGCATGAACGAGGTCAGGAACATCCAGCGGTTCGAGAACCAGCGGTTCACCGCCACCTCGACCGTGTGGAAGTCGCCGTCCGGCGGCATCAGGCCGTGCCGGCCCGGATTGACGTACCGCCGATCCTCGGGGACGCCCGGCGGCCGGTCGAGGAGCTGCAGCACCTGGTCGTCGGCGGTGCCCGTGACGTCGTCCGGGCCGCGGTCGTGGTACTCGAACGGGATCCGGTAGGCGAACGCCCGGTTCATGTCGACGATGCCGTAGAGGTTGCGGGTGTTCTTGTATACGTACGAGCCGCGGGCCGAGAGGCGGGCGGCGAGCTGCTGCTCGAAGTGGATCGACACCTCGTGGCCGTACGCACTCGTGAGGCCGGGATCCACGGTGACGGTCCCGGCGCCGCCCAGGGTGCCGAGCTGCCGGCCGAGCTCGGGAGAGTCCGCGAGCCCCCCACCCGGCCCCGGGTCCAGCAGCAGGTTCCCGTTCAGATCGTCGAAGACGAACCGGGCCGCCGCCTGACCGACCGGGTTCTGGTCGTCGACGATGGTGGTGCTCGGGTTCCAGTAGAAGCGTCCGGCGAACAGCTTCACCACCGAGCGTCCCTCGCCGGTCGGGTCGAACGCGGCGCCTGCCCGCGGCGCGACGTTCGCCCAGGTGAGCACGTCGCGCGCCCCTACCCGCCGAGGCGCCCAGATGTCCACGTGGGTCGGTGAGATGGACTGCTCCGGCCAACCCATGACGTAGCGGTCGTAGCGCGCGCCCAGGTTCAGGGTGAGTCGGCCGGTCACGGCCCACGAGTCCTGGATATAGCCGGAGAGGTGGCGGACGGCGTTCACGCCGGTGTTGGGCGTGTTGTAGATGTCGACCTCGGTCGGGACGCCGTCGATGTCGCGGTAGAACAGGTCTCCGGGCTGCATGCGGTGGAAGCTCAAGCGTTCGCGATACGCCTCGAAGCCGGCCTTCAGGGTGTGCTGACCGCCGAAGTCGTCCGCGAAGAAGGTGACGCTCCCCGACGCCTGCGGCTTCGTGATCGTTCGGAAGTGGTAGTAGTCGAAGGCGTTCGTATAGTCGCCGGTGTTGAGCTCCAGCCGGCCGGCCGGAATCCCTTCGACGCTGGACGAACGGGTCTGCGTCGGATAGAGCGGGAACCGGTTGCTCCAGTGGGCGACCTGCGCGTTCACGAACGTGCGGTTGCCGACCGCGTTCCGGTACTCGGCCTTCATCGGCACATTCACCGATCGCTGGTACCACGCAGCCTCCAGCGGTCGGTCGCTGCCCAGCCCGCGCTCGGCCTGCAGCTTGATACGCCGGTTGAAGAAGCCGACGAGCTGACTCGACTCGGTGAGCTGGTGGGTCACCTTGGCGGTCCAGTTGCCGAGCTGCGTCGTGGCCGGGTCCGGGCTTCCTATCGTCAGCTCCTCCTGGTGATTCAGGCGGTAGCCGCCGTAGAACCACGCCTTCCCGGGGCGGATCGGTCCGCCGACGCCGACGTTCACGTCGCCCTGCAGCGTGACCGGGTTGCCGGCTCGCAGCCCGCCCGGCGGTGCCCGGTACGGACCGACCGTGCCGCCGCCCGCACGGAGCGCGTCGGGCACGTTGTCCGCCACCGTGCCGTCGTTCAGGAAATCGGCGTAAACGTCGCCGGTGAAGCGGTCACCGCCCGACTTCACGGTCAGGTTGAGGAAGGCGCCCAGGCCGTGGGTCTCGCCCATGTTGCCGGCGCCGCCGAGCTGGAAGTCCTCCAGGCTGCCGTAGTCGAAGTACCCGGCGTTTGCCGACGTCCCCTCGGTTACGTTGATGCCTTCGAGCAGCGTGCGGTGTTGGTCGCCGAAGCCGAACGCCTGGAAGCCGGTCTGGGTGCCGGTGTGCGACCCGCCGACGTCGTAGGCCTCCATCTGGAACCCCGGCGCCTGCGCCATGGCGGCCCAGATGTCCCGGGAGTTCGGAACGTCCTCCAGCAGCTCCTCGGTGAAGTTGACGGCGGTGGTCGTCGTCCTGACATCCACGACGGGTGCCCCTTCGATGGTGATCGTCTCCTCGACGCCGCCGATCTCCAGCGTGGCGTTCACGGTCAGCGTCGTGTTGAGCGTCACCCTCAGGTTGTCCCGCACGACGGTCCTGAACCCCGGAAGCGAGAAGGTGACCGCGTAGTCGCCCGTCGGCAGGGCCGGGAACACGTAGCCGCCCTGGCTGCCCGTAACCACCACTCGATCCCGGATCAGGGCCGCGATCGACGCCGTTACGGTGACGCCGGGAAGCACTGCCCCCGTGGCGTCGGTCGCCGCACCCACGAGGCGACCTCTCAGCTCCTGTGCGCCGGCCTCGGCCGTCGCGAGAAGCAGCAACGCCCCGACGACTGCGAGAACGCTCCTCTGCAGGATCGCGTACCGCGTCGGCGACGATGTCCTCCCACCTCGAGGCGCCATGTGCTTCACGACGGTGTACCCGGCAGCGTCTCGATGAAGGCCTCGACCAGGCGGTGCCGTGTGCTTCACGACGGTGTACCGGCAGCGTCTCGATGAAGGCTCGACCAGGCGGCTCGGCACATGAGCGCGAGCCTGCCCCTCGGGATCCCGTCCTCGCGCCCGGCGCGCTGCCGGCCCATGGCCGGACGGCTCCGCGTCACACCGACTTCAGGGTGTGGCCCAGCTTGGCCTTCTTGGTCTTGAGGTACGAGCGGGCGAGCCCGGTGGTGGGCACCTCGAGGGCGAGCGAGGCCACAACCGAGAGGCCGTAGCCCTCGAGGCCGATGAACTTGCGGGGGTTGTTGGTGAGCAGCCGCATGCTCTTGACCCCGAGATCGCCGAGAATCTGGGCGCCGATGCCGTAGTCCCGCTGGTCGGGCTTGAAGCCGAGCCGCTCGTTGGCCTCGACCGTGTCGTAGCCCTGGTCCTGCAGGTGGTAGGCGCGGATCTTGTTGTTCAGGCCGATGCCCCGGCCCTCCTGGTTCAGGTAGAGGAGGACGCCGCGGTCCTCGGCCGCAATCCGCTCCATGGCCGCGTCGAGCTGGGCGCCGCAGTCGCACCGGGCGGAGTGGAACACCTCGCCGGTGAGGCAGCGCGAGTGCACCCGCACGAGCACGTCGTCGCCGTCGCCGATCTCGCCCCGCACCAGGGCCACGTGGGTCTCGCCGTTGACGATGCTCTCGAACCCCACGAGCTCGAACTCGCCGTAGTCGGTCGGCAGCTTCGACGACGCCACCCGCCGCACGAGGCGCTCGTTGCGCATGCGGTACTCGATCAGATCGGCGATCGTGATCATGAGCAGCTTGTGGCGGCGCGCGAACCGCCGGAGCTGCGGCACCCGGGCCATGGTGCCGTCGTCGTTCATGATCTCGCAGATCACGCCGACCGGGTTGAGCCCGGCGATGCGGGCGAGGTCGACCGCCGCCTCGGTCTGGCCGGCCCGCACCAGCACCCCGCCGTCCCGTGCCCGCAGGGGGAACATGTGGCCGGGGCGGGCCAGGTCCTGAGGCCGGGTGGACGGGTCGGCGGCGACCCGCGCGGTCATGGCCCGATCGTGGGCCGAGATGCCGGTGCTGGTCCGCTCCTTCGCCTCGATCGAGACGCAGAACGCGGTGGCGAACTGGGAGGTGTTCTCCCGCACCATGAGGGGAAGGTCCAGCCGGTCGAGCCAGTCTCCCGGCATCGGGAGACAGATGAGGCCCCGGCCGTGCTTGGCCATGAAGTTGATGATCTCGGGGGTGGTCTTCTCGGCCGCGACCGTCAGATCGCCTTCGTTCTCGCGGTCCTCGTCGTCGACGACGATGACCATCCTGCCTTCGCGGATGGCGTCCACCGCCTCGTCGACGGGAGCGAACGGCCCGCGCCGACGCGACTTGTCGGCCAGCACCAGCCGCGTGCGGCGCGCCTGCTCGCCGTTGCTCTTCTCAGCCATGACGCTGTCCACCGGGAACCGCCGCCCCGCCGTGCCGCCGCCGAACGCTCGCGCGAGCGCGCCAATCGTCGCCGGACGGCTCCATCCGGCGGCCGGCCGACCCGCATGGCGCCGGCGCCTCCGATGAGGCGGCGCCGCGCTACGGCCCGGGCTCCCGCCCCCCGCCGCCGACCGCGGGCCGCCCGAACTCGCCGACCTCCAGGGCACGGACCACGTACTTGCCGATGATATCGCACTCGAGGTTGACGACGGCGCCGACCCGGGCCCGCCCGAGATTGGTGTGCTCCCAGGTGTAGGGCACGATCTGCACGTCGAACCCGGCCGCCCGCAGCTCCGCCACCGTCAGGCTGATCCCGTCGACGGCGATCGACCCCTTCCGCACCAGCAGGGACGCCATGCCGGCGGGGAACGACACCGAGACCCAGTGGAAATCCGCCTCGTGCCGGATGCCCTCGATGCGGCCGGTGCCGTCGACGTGCCCCTGCACGAAGTGCCCCCCGACCCGCGCGTCCGCGCGCATGGACCGCTCCAGGTTCACCGCGTCCCGCAGCGCGAGCCCGCCCAGGTTGGTCACCCGCATCGTCTCCGGCGACACCTCGGCCGAGAACGACGCGTCGTCGGCCCGGATCACGGTGAGGCAGACCCCGTTGACGGCGATGCTCTCGCCGAGGGCCAGCTCGCGCGCCACCGGCGTCCGCACCCCGAGGCGCAACCCCTCGGGAATCGGCGTCAGCTCGGCCACCTCGCCCGTCGCTTCAATCAAACCGTTGAACATCGGCCTCCAGCAGGACGTCCGCGCCCAGGCACCGGGTCCGGACCGGGCCTAGCGCGGCAAGGGAGAAACGCGCATCCGCCATCCACGGGACTCCCGCCGGCCCCAGGGTCGCCGGACACAGGTACAGGCGGACGCGATCGACGATGCCCGCCTTCCACGCCGCCCGGTGGAGGTCGGCGCCGCCCTCGATCAACAGGTCGCTCACGTCGTGGGCGACGAGGC
>JAJEEA010000170.1 GCA_022821235.1 Vicinamibacteria bacterium | reverse complement strand
CGCCGGCTGGACACCCGGCCCGGACGTCTCAGCGTCGCCCGGTCGGCCGGCAGCGGCATCCGGCGCGGGTCGTCAACGGCCGGGCCGTACTTGCCGATGTCCTTCCAGTCGAGCTGCGTCCGTTGCGGACCCTCCTGCATGAACTCCTCGAGGTCCTGGTCGAGGGCGCCGTCGCTGCCCTGCCAGACCGGCTCGCCCTTGGCCACCGCGCCGGTGCCGGCTTCCCGCACCGGGGTCAGCTCGGGCTCGGCTTGCCGTAGACGACCGATACGCCGGTGACGTGCCCGGCGCCGGTCCGCCAGCTGACGTCGGTCAGCGCGGACTGGACATCGGGCCTCGCGAGCGCCGCGGCGAGCGCGGAGCCCTGCAGCCGCAGCTTCGACGTGATGGTCAACGCCCGCATCGTGCAGCCGGCGTTGTCGATGGAGCGGACGACGATCTTGGCGCCGACGCGCTGAAGGCTGAACCGCCGCATCTCCTGGCGAACTGGACGCTCGGACAGTGATCGATATGGATCTGTCAACTGCACGCGGCCGCAGCCCGTTTCTGCGGTCTTCTGGGCTTGCCACGTGGCGAGGTCGTTTCCGTCACCGTCCGAAGTGGCGCTGGACCCAACGCCGGCAAGACCGCCGACGAGGCTGTGTGAAGTGCCAACCCGCGGTCGGTGAACAACCTGACTCAGCGCTCGACCCGGCTCAGTGTAAGGTACCCAATCGGTCTCGATGCCTGCGACCCAGCTTACCGTCGATTCCCGCGTGGTCCGCGAGCGCCTCGTCGAGACGCTGCGGCTCGATCTGGTCGGTCCCCGGGCGGGACACGAGTTGGATGACGAGCAGTTGCCGGGCCGGGAGCGCCCGTCGAACTGGTACGTCGCCGGCTTCCTCATCCCGACCGGCACGCCCCCGGAGCGGAGCGCCGACGCGGACGAGGACGACGACCTCGACACGGTTCCGGAGTCGGCGGGTCTGGGCGAGGAGTCGAACGACGAGCGGAAGGCCGCGCGCAAGGCGTTCTTCCCGTCGTCGATCGGGCTGAGCTTTCTCGTGGGCGCGGCTTGCCGCGAGCTGGCGGTCACGGTGCGCTGGGGCGACTACGCGCCGGCCGATATCGAGGAAGCGGGCGGCGGCAAGACGTCGGTCTGGCGGCGGACTCCGCACGAGGCAGTGCTGACGGTCCCTCTCGGCGGAGACGCAGGGCCGTTGGTGCGGGATGTCCCCGGCTCGGGCGGGCTGCAGCTTCACGTCGTCGAGCGGCCGATCGGCGCGATGGGGACGGACGGCGCGGAGTTGCCCGCCGGCACGCGCTCGGCGTCGTGTTTCCTGGTGAACCGTGGAACCCCAGCCGCATCGAGCAGCGCAACGGCCGCATCGACCGCAAGCTGCAGCCGGCGGCCGAGGTGCGCTGCCACTACTTCGTGCTGCCGCAGCGGGTCGAGGACCGCGTGCTCGAGGTGCTGGTGCGCAAGCCCGAGACCATCAAGCGCGAGCTGGGCAGCCTGTCGAAGGTCATCGACGACGACGTCGAGCGGCGGCTGCGCGGCGGCATCCGCCACCAGGACGCCGACCGGCTGAAGCACGCCATCGAGAAGGCCGATCTCGACGAGGTCCGCCGGCAGATCACCGAAGAGGAGCTGGAGGCGGCGCGCGACCGGCGGGACGACCTGACGGCGCAGGTCGAGCGGTGCCGCGGCCTGCTCGAGCGCTCGCGGACCTGGGTGGGGTTCGAAGCCGAGCCGTTCCGCGACGCGCTGTCCTGCGCGCTGGAGCTTCTGGGCGCCGAGCCGCTGGCGCGGGACGGCAGGGGCAACGGCGGCGGCCAGGGGCGGGCGACCTGGACCTTCCCGGCGCTCGACCGGAAGATCGGCAATTGGGCGGCAACGCTTGACACGCTTCGCCTGCCCCGCAAGCGCGATCAGAAGCTGTCCGAGTGGCGTCGAGAGGCGCCGATTCGACCGGTGGTGTTCGAGGACGCGGGCGTGCTCGCCGAGGATACCGTGCACCTGCACCTGGAGCAGCGGGTCGCCAGCCGTCTCCTCGCTGGGTTTCGTGCTCAGGGGTTTGTGTACCACAAGTTGTCGCGCGCGTGCCTCGCCCAGGCTCAGGACTCGATTCCCCGTGTCGTTCTCCTCGGTCGCCTCTGTCTCTACGGGCGCCGAGCCGAGCGGCTGCACGAGGAAATCGTGCCGCTGGCGGCGCGCTGGGTGGAGCCGGCGCGGCGGAGCGACGCGCTCAGGGCCTATGCCCGCGAAGCGGAGACGCGCACCCTCCAGTTGCTGGAGCAGTCGCTGGCCGGCGGGAGTGGATGCCGCACGAGGTCATCCGCACCAAGCTGTTGGCGACCGCCCCTCGCGATATCGAGGAGTTGCTGCCGCAGCTCGAGCCGCGGGCCGACGAGATCGCCGAGCTGGCGACGCGCCGGCTGAGGGAGCGGGGAGAACGGGAGGCGCGCGACCTCGAAGAGACGCTGCGCCGCCAGCGCGAGCGCATCGTCGAAGAGCTGGACCGCCACGAGAGCCAGCACGCCCAGATCACTCTGGACTTCGACGACGACGAGCGGCGCCAGCTCCAGACGAACATGCGCTACTGGCGCACGCGCCTCGACCAGTTCGACCGCGACCTGAAGCACGAGCCGGGCCGCATTCGGGCGTTCTACGAGGTGCAGGCGAAACGCGTGGAGCCGGTTGGCCTCGTGTACCTGTGGCCCGAGACGAACTGAGCGGAACTGTTCCTCCCGCCGAGCGCGTTGTCGAGCCGGCGTCGACCCATTGACACGCTGTCGGTTGGCGCGTTAGGCTTCGGGTGTCGGCTCCCAAGGGAGCCGGGTTTCATCCCCCCGGGGTCTGGTGCCCTCGTGCACTACACGCCGGGGTTTTTTTCTGCCCGCGCGATGGCACGTCGGGCGACGCTCTTCATCGACGGCAACAACTGGTACCACGGCCTCAAGGGTCTCGGTTCGGTGGACCTCGGTCGACTCGATTATCGAAGACTCTCTCTCAAGCTGGTCGGGCCGCGGCAGTGGGTCGGCACGCGGTACTACATCGGCCGCGTGTCCCAGAGCGGGGATGTCACGCTCTACACCAGCCAGCGTCGCTTTCTGGCGAAGCTCGAGTCTGAGCCGCGTATCAGCACCCACCTCGGCCGGCTGGAACCGCGGCCGGCGACAAACCCGACCGCACGCGATCTGCGGTCCTATCTCTCCAATCTGAGAACGAAGATCGATTCCAGGGTATTCCAGGACCTGATGAGGCTGGCGCGGCGGCAGCAGAAGACCACCGTCTTCGTGGAGAAGGCAGTCGACGTAATGCTCGCCGTGGACCTGGTGGTCCTGGCCGAACGCGATGACTTCGACGACGCCTACCTGCTCTCGGCCGATGGCGACTTCACGCCCGCCGTCGAGCACGTGCGCTCGCGCGGCAAGAGGGTCTACGCGGTCTCGGCGTCGTCCGGGGCCCGGCTCGCAGCGACGCTGAACTCTTTTATCCGAATCCGTGCGTCGTCGTGGTTCGACGACTGTTACGATGCGTCCGTGTAGCTCGCGGTGCCGACGATAGCCGAAGGGATCATGACGGCGAGCGGCGGGTCAGGTAGGCTGCCGACGAGCGGCTGCTTGACCGCACCGACGTAGCCGATGCCGAAACGCGACCCCCAGATCGACGCTCACCTGGAGTGGATCGGCTTCGTGCGGCCGACGGGCCTCGTGGTGTCGGCGGCGGCCCTGGTGCGGGCGGGCGCGGTGCTGCCGCGCGACCCCGAGGGGCAGCGGCGGCTGCGGGCGTGCGTGGCCGAACGGCGGTTCCGGCCCGACGGTGAGCCCGAGCCGTGGCTGCCCGACTTCCGGGCGTTCGCCGCGTCGGTGCTCGGCTGGAGCTTCTCGCCGAAAGGCTACGCGGGCACCGCCGAGAGCCCGATCCCGCCCGAACTGGAGACGCCGTTGCAGGAGGGCGGCGAGGTGCTGCGCCCCGACTTCGCGGTGCGCGAGCGCAGCTCCTGGTCAAGGCGATCGAGCCCGGCGACGACTTCGACCGCGTCGCCGGAGGCGCCGGCCGCCTGGAGGTGTCGGCCCACGGCCGGATGGAGCGGCTGCTGCGGCAGACCGGGGTGCCGGCGGGGCTGCTGTCGAACGGCCGCACGCTGCGGCTCGTCTCGGCCCCGCGCGGCGAGAGCTCGGGCTGGCTCGACCTGCACTTGGCCGACATCTGCAGACCACGGCGGGCCGGCCCATCGTGGCGGCGCTGCGGTTGCTGCTGAGCGAGACGCGGCTGCTCGCCCTGCCCCGCGACAAGCGCTTCGCCGCTCTGCTGCACGATAGCCGCCGCTTCCAGAACGAGGTGAGCGAGCGGCTGGCCGAGCAGGTGCTGCACGCCCTCTACGAGCTGCTGCGGGGCGTGCAGGCGGCCGACGACGCATGGGACCGCGAGCTGCTGCGCGAGGCGCTGGACGAGCGCCCCGACGACGTCTACCACGCGCTGCTCACGGTCATCCTGCGGCTCGTCTTCCTGCTCTACGCGGAAGAGCGGGACCTGCTGCCCGAGGGCGAGACCTTCGCGCGCCACTACTCGCTGGCCGGCCTCTACTAGCGCCTGCGCGAGGACGCGGCCCTGCATCCCGACACGATGAACCAGCGCTACGGCGCGTGGGCGCAACTGCTGGTGCTGTTCCGGCTGTTCCACGACGGGGCCGAGGCCGACGGGCTGCAGCTTCCGCGGCGCCTCGGGGTGCTCTTCGACCCCGACCGGTTCCCGTTCCTCGAAGGCCGCCGGGCCGGCGGGTCGCGCCAGGGGCACGAGCGCGTCGAGCCGCCGCTCGTCCCCGACGGCACCGTCTACCGGGCCCTCGACAAGCTGCTGGTGCTGGACGGCGAGCGCATCTCCTACCGCGCCCTCGACGTCGAGCAGATCGGCTCGGTCTACGAGACGATGATGGGGTTCCGCATCGAGACGGCGACCGGCCGGTCGGTGGCGATCAAGGCGCAGAAGAAGCAGGGCGCGCCGACCACCGTCGACCTCGAGGCGCTACTCGGCGAGGCGGGCGGCGAGCGCGCCAAGTGGCTGCGCGACCGGACCGACCGCGCGCTAACCGACCGGGTGCGCAAGCCGGTGGCCGCGGCGGCGAGCGTTGCCGACCTGCACGCGGCCCTGCAGCCGGTCATCGACACCGCCGCCACCCCCGATCTCGTGCCGGCCGGCGCGATGGTGCTGCAGCCCAGCCAGGCCCGCCGGCGCTCGGGGTCGCACTACACGCCGCGCGAACTGACCGAGCCCATCGTGCGCACCGCCCTCGAGCCGATCCTGGCCCGGCTGCGCGGCCCCGGCGGCGAGCCGCCCACGCCCGAGACCATCCTCGACCTGAAGGTCTGCGACCCGGCGATGGGCTCGGGGGCCTTCCTCGTCGAGGCGTGCCGCCAGCTCGGCGACGCGCTGCTCGATGCGTGGCGCGCCCACGACTCGGCGCCCGCGATGGCGGCGGGCGACGACGAGGTGGTGGTGGCCCGCCGGCTCATCGCCCAGCGCTGCCTCTATGGCGTCGACTGCAACCCGATGGCCGTCGACCTCGCCAAGGTGTCGCTGTGGCTGGCCACGCTGGCGAAGGAGCACCCGCTGACGTTCGTCGACCACGCCCTGCGGCACGGCGACTCGCTGGTGGGGCTGACGCAGCGGCAGATCGAGGCGTTCCACTGGGAGGACGGGACCGAGGCGCTGCAGCAGGGGATCGAGACGATCGAGCTGCGCAGGTGCGTGGCCCGGGTGGCTGAGCTGCGGCGGCGGATTCGGGAGGCAGGCGAGACGGTTTCCGACTGGGAGCTGCGGGACTGGTGGGACGAGGCGCGGTTCGAGCTCGGCAAGGTGCGTCTGTTCGGGGATTTGGTGATCGCCGCGTTCTTCGAGGGGAGCAAGCCGAAGGAGAGAAGGGCCAAGCGTGACGAGTACGCGGGCGCGGTGTTCGCCGGCGAGTTCGAGGGCTACCGGGCCTCGATCGAACAGCGTCGCCGGGAGGACCCGCCGCTGGCACCGTTCCATTGGGACATCGAGTTCCCCGAGGTGTTCGAGCGGCGTCCCGGGGTCACGAGCGGGCCGCCGACCGCATCAATGGACCCATCGCGGGGGTTCGACGCCATCATCGGCAACCCGCCCTTCCTCGGCGGCAAGCGAATCAGCACCATGCTGGGTGATGGATATCGGGATTGGCTTGCAGCCGTTCATGAGGGGTCGAGCAGCAACACCGACATCGTTGCTCACTTCTTCCGCCGGGGATTCGACCTCGCCCGTCAGACCGGCACACTCGGGCTGATTGCGACGAACACAATCGCCCAGGGCGACACGCGGGCAAGCGGTCTCCGCTGGATCTGTACGCACGGCGGCGAGATCTACCGAGCACGCCGGCGGGTCCCGTGGCCCGGTCTCGCGGCGGTGGTGGTGAGCGTGGTGCACGTACACAAGGGACCGTTCGCCGGCGTGCGGCGGCTCGACGACGCGGCGACGGATTGCATCACTGCGTTCCTCTTCCACCGGGGCGGCCACGACGACCCCGCGCGGCTGGCCGCGAACGCCGGGAAGAGCTTC
Source organism: Vicinamibacteria bacterium (assembly GCA_022821235.1). Lineage (GTDB taxonomy): Bacteria > Acidobacteriota > Vicinamibacteria > Vicinamibacterales > UBA8438 > JAJEEA01. The sequence goes on along the minus strand of JAJEEA010000170.1, from coordinate 10,281 downwards.
GTCGGCAGCTATGTGCTCGGCATGGGCTTCACTTTCGACGACACGGATGCGAAGGGGGTCGCGTCGCCCGTCGCCGAGATGAGGCGCCTGATCGCGGAGACTCCGCGGAACGGGGAGGCGGTGTTTCCCTACATCGGCGGCGAGGAGGTGAACACGAGCCCGACGCACGCGCACCACCGACACGTCATCAACTTTCGCGACTGGCCGTTGCGGAGGGAAGATCTGGGGGAGTCGTGGGCGGGGGCGGACGACCTTCAGCGCCGCGAGCGGCTGCGGAAGGGGATCGTGCCGCAAGACTACCCGGGGCCGGTGGTGGCGGATTGGCCGGAGTTGCTTGAGCTTGTTGAGGCCCGCGTGAAGCCGGAAAGGGACACGCAGAAGCGCAAGGCGCTCCGCGAGCGTTGGTGGCAATACGCCGACAAACGGCCCGGCCTCTATGCTGCCATTGCCGGACTGCAGCAAGTTCTCGCAATTTCCCAGGTAACGCAGCATGTCGTTTTTGCTCATCTGCCCGCGGGCATGGTCTACTCTCACCGACTGTACATCGTCTCTGATCCCAGACCTACCACCTTCGCGGTGCTTCAATCACGTTGTCACGAAGTCTGGGCCCGGTTCTTTGGATCGTCCTTGGAAGAGCGCTTTATGTACGCAGCAGCAGACTGCTTTGAGCCCTTCCCGTTCCCAGCCGGCTGGGGAACCGCCGACGCTCTCGAAGCCGCCGGCCAGCAGTACTACGAGTTTCGCGCCGGCCTCATGGTCCGCCGCGGCGAGGGCCTGACCAAGATCTATAACTGCTTCCACGACCCGCACGAGGACGCGCCCGACATCGTGACCCTCCGCCGTCTGCACGCGGCCCTTGACCGGGCGGTCCTCGACGTCTACGGCTGGCGAGATGTAGTCACCGACTGCGAGTTCCTGCCCGACGACCCGATCGACGACGCGGCGCGGGGCGCCCGGACGAAGCCCTACTACCGCTACCGGTGGTCCGACGACACCCGCGACGAGGTCCTCGCGCGGCTCCTCGAGCTCAACGCCGAGCGCGCCGCCGCCGAGACCCGCTCCGGCTCTTCGCTGGAGAAAACGGCCGACGTGCGAATGAGGAGCCAGCACGGCGGCGGAGTGGGTGTTGCCGAGCTGCAGGAGCCGCGCCGCGGGGGCACGTGGCCTGGGCCGGATCTTGGTGTGAGGAGCATGACTTCAGGACGCGCGGTGTAGGAGCCGGAGAACTATGCCATGCCAACTGCACGAAATTGGACCTGCCCTCACTGTGGCCGGCATACCACGATTACCGGCAATCTCGTTGACGTTGCTCTGCATCATTTTGAAATAGGGGAAACTCGGCATGGTCACGTCGGCATGTTGTGGCATGCCACGAGGTGCCCGAATCCCGAATGTAACGAATTGGCTCTCGTTGTAAACGTGTTACCATGCGAACGCCAGAGCGGTAGCTGGCAGCCAATCCGAGACCGCCCGACGCTCAAGGCCACAAGGTTGCTACCTGAATCCGCGGGCAAGCTCCAACCGGACTATATACCTCAGCAGTTAAGGGAAGACTACTATGAAGCCTGTCGAATTCGAGACTTGAGTCCGAAAGCCGCCGCGACCCTGGCCCGGCGTTGTCTTCAGGGCATAATCCGCGACTTCTGGAAGATCAAGAAGAGGCGACTTCTGGATGAAATCGCCGCACTCAAGGACAAGATCGACTACTCCCTCTGGACTGCCATTGACGCTGTTCGCAAAGTTGGCAACATCGGAGCTCACATGGAGGAGGATGTCAACAAGATAGTCAGCATTGATCCCGAAGAGGCGACCAAGCTAATAGACTTGGTTGAGATTCTCTTCGACGAACTCTACGTCGCGCGTGACCAACGAAACCGACGCTTGGCGGAGTTGGCCGCATTGGGTGAACGGAAGCAGCAGGAACGCAGCACCAAACCGAAGACCAGGAAGACGATAGGCGCCTCATGAAGATCACGCCTGTTCAGGGTGATCCTAACTTCCTTCCCTCCTCTACGAAGGTATCCCCTTCCGCTTGGGGTTGGAAAACCACTCACGGATCTCCGCCATGAACGACCACACGTCATCGACCCCTGGGCGCACATACCCCTCTGCGCTCGGATCCTCACCCATCTTCTGGAAGATATCAATGAGCCACCTTGGCCCGTGGCCCGAAGCCCCTAGCCGGCGCAGCCACGACTCCAGCTCCCCACGCCTGACGACGAAGAGTCCGTATTCTCGCAACGTCTCGCACAGATTGTCTGCCGCCTCTCTATCGCCAGCAGATAATACGTCCAGGCCTCCATCACGTCTAATATCAAGGCCGGTGGCGTCCACCTTGGCCTTGATCTGGGCTCGGAACGTCCCGAGCGAGTCGTGTTCTAGTTCAGGCACAAAACCACCACCCAAAAAGTTCATCCACGGAGTGCCGCCTTCCTTCAAGATATCAACATCCACGATACCGGCAGCAGGTATTCCTAGCTCCCTGAGAGGCTTCAGAATTCAACGCGAAGGCTCAATGATGCCACGGCCCGGGTCTGCGGCGCAAGCGAGGTGGAGGCGCAGGATGGTTCGACGTTCTGGCTGTGATCTGGAATGACCCGTTGTCAACGCCTCGACGTGAGGGCGTGTTCGTGGATGCTGAGCGGCCGGCGCGGTCGCGGGGTCCGCGGTGACGCTGGTTTCGAGCGGCCGTCATCCCCCTCGGGGATGGACCGCCGAGACGACGAAGGATCGAAGGGCGCTTCGACGACGGGTCGCGCTGACATTGGGTGATTGCCACGGTTGCCTGTGACAGCGGAGGGATGACAGTGCCTCGTGGGGACGAGGAGGGCCGTCTAGTCCGGTCGCGGCCTCTGGTCGACGCGGAGCTAGCTAGAAGGGTCGGGCTGTCGGGTCGGCTCGATTTCCGGGCGTTGATGGCGTCGGAAGTAAGGGGTCGGGCTCGGGCATTCTGGCAGTTTCGGAGCTTCGGAAACTCCGGGTAAGCGTTCGGTCGTGGCGGTGCGGGACTGATGTACTTCTGTGGTCGGCACCCTGATGCGAAGCCAGCGTTCGCGAGGAGACCGCCAGCGTCTGCACGCACCGCATCGGCAACCGGTGGGGCCGGAGGGGCGTCGCTGCCCTGGTACGCGGCCTCTGCCGCTCTGACTCTTGGGGCCCTGTAACGCCTGCGATGGCAGCGCCCGGGTCGCGCGGTCCCAACGTGGAGCCGGACATCTTGTCCAGCGGCCCGGCTGCATGGCAGGGGCGAGGCGGCGTGGCCTCGACGAAGGTCTCGATCAGCACGGGTCGACGAGAAGAACCGGGTCTGTCGCTGGCCGACGCGGACGGCCGGGAGCGGCCGGCCGGCCGGGCGGCCGGGCCGGCGGGCCGGCGGCCGGGGTCGTTGCCTTAACGCTGACGCTGGTCCGTGCCGGTCCGCATTTGTCCAGATATGCGGACTTGTAAGCGAGCAGGCCCACGAGCTGGCAGTGCGGCGCACGCTGGGGGCGCCGCGACCTCGTCCGTCCGCTCGCGGCCGAGCCGCTCGTGCTGGTCGGTGCCGGGGGCTGGGCCGCGCTCGCGGCCCTGCGCTGGGTGGGGCCGGTCCGGTCGACGCTGCCGGAGCTCACGCCGCGGTCGGAGGGCAGGTGCTGACCGGAACCGCGGCGCTGGAGGGGCTACGGAACCGCGTCGACGCGCAAGTCTGGCCGTTTGAGACCCTCGGTGAGGTAGCGGCTTACGGGATATCGCCCAGGTCACGATGCGGACTGCCCGACCCGCGCCGACGCGGCCGTCCCGTCCATACTCCCGAGCCGGACATAGCACGATTCGCAGCAAAGCGATCCGGTCCAGCGCGGCCGACACCGGTACTCGGTACAGATCGGTTCTGGTGTTACACCGCCAATCGGGTCGACTCGTTCATCGGTCATGCTCCCGTCTTCCCCGCAGGATTCCAGATGAGCGCGTGGGCGGGCAATAGCTGGCGAAAGTCCTTGTCGAACGTGGCGAGAGACTCCGATTGGTGCAGGACCACCGCTGCTATCCACGCATCGGTAACGAGGTTCCCCTCCAGATTCCCCTCCAGCAGCTTGTTTCGCAGCACGGGCCACTCGTGGCCGGACGGGCAGACTTCCGCACCAGGGGTTTCCAGCAGAGCGTCGGCGAACGCTATGGCGTCCTGAATGGAATCGGGATCGATGAACACGCGGTGATTCGTGACGACCCGCAGGAAACCGGCAACCACCATCGGTGGTAGAAAAAGCGTGCCGTCTCCTCTCGCGCAGGCGTTTCGGGCGTCGTTGAGCCACGTTGCCGCAACAACATGGTGTTCATGGTCGGGTCGGAATGCCGCGACCAGTACGTCACATCCGGAATCACCGGTCCGCCGCATCCAGAAGAGATCGATTGCAGGAGCCGTCGATGCCGGGTCGCAAACCACCGCGGCGGGGAGAAACCGGCAACGCGTTCATGGCGCCGCCGCGCGGTGCCGTCGAACGCAGGCGGAGAACCAGCCCCTCCTCGACCACGGCGGCCAGCGTAGTGCGTTCCCTGGCGGCTTGCGCACGAGCTTGGGCGAGCAACTCGTCACGGATGTCAACTGTTGCCTTCACCGCAATTATCGTACCACGCATTCAACCGAGGACTACGCCGTGGGTGCACGTCAGATTTGTTGGAGAGCCTGAGGCTGGCTTGGCGGCTCTTCGTTCCCGGAAGTCTCGAAGCAGCCGCGGAGCTTCCGGCCGTGCAGCGCGATGTCGGCGTCGGCCTCTGCGATGGTCCAGCCCGCGCCGGTCCCAACAATGCTGACGTGCACCCCTACGCCGTTTCTCTTCCAGGGCGGGTACCGCCGGACGGCGTCTCTGCTGCGCCCGTCGCCACGACCCGGCCGATGGGGCCCGCGTACCTCTCGAGACTTGGCGCCAGGTGCGCCGCGCGTGCCGGGCTGAGGCGAGGGTGGCTGCATCGCCGGTGGAAGGCAGCCGGGCGCTACCGCAGGTTCATGGCGACCCCGCTCAGTTCGTGTTCAACGTCCGGGCCGGCGGCACTCGCAAGGCGCGGGCCGTCGGCACGAGACAGGCGACCGCCCCGAGTCCGAGGGCCGCGACGGCGGCGCCCCCGAGCACGACGAGGTCGAGAGGTGCTAGCCCGAACAGCAGCGTTTCGATGAACCGGGCAGTGGCGAGCGATACGGCGAGGCTGTTGTTTCTTCCCCGACGGGCGGCGGGAAGACCGAGGCGTACCTGGGGCTGGCCGCGGTGGCGATGGTGCTGCGCCGCCTGCGCCATCCCGGCGACGACGGCTTGGTCGGCGCCGGCGTGAGCGTCATCATGCGCTACACGCTGCGGCTGGCTGACGCTCGATCAGCTCGCGCGGGCGGCGGGGCTGGTCTGCGCGCTGGAAATGGAGCGGTGTGAGGCCGGCGGGCGTTACGACTCGTGGCCGTTCGAGATCGGCCTGTGGGTGGGGAAGGCGGCCACGCCGAACATCCTGTTTGACCGTCCCGACACAGCCGATGCCGAAACGCGACCCCCAGATCGACGCCCGCCCCGAGTGGATCGGCTTCGTGCGGCCGACGGGTCTCGTGGTGTCGGCGGTGGCCCTGGTGCGGGCGGGGGCGGTGTTGCCGCGCGACCCCGAGGAGCAGCGGCGGCTGCGGGCGTGCGTGGCCGAACGGGCGGTTCCGGCCCGACGGCGAGCCCGAGCCGTGGCTGCCCGACTTCCCGGGGTTCGCGGCGTCGGTGCTCGGCTGGAGCTTCTCGCCGAAGGGCTACGCGGGGACGGTCGAGAGCCCGATTCCGCCCGAGCTGGAGACGCCGCTGCAGCCGCTGCTGCTGCACTCGCAACCTGTCACAAGCCACCCCGTCGACTCGCACCGCCGGTCTCCTTGACTGGGGAGGGCGCGCCCTTCCGGCACTACCGGCAGCCGTTCCCGGGCAACCGACCCCGAATGTGCGGCCTGATGGTCTCGAGCCGGTTTCGTCCCACGACAACGCGGCGGGCCCGCCCAGGTGATGGAGGCCCTATACTCCGCGGTGTACCTGTCACCGTCATTGGCTCGTTTCCTCCCGTTCACTCGCGGTGGACGCCGGCGGCGCTCGCGCTGCTGCTCCTCGCCGGCTACGGATCGCTCGCGTCGGCGCAAGTCACGACCACCGGGAACGTCCGGGTCGTGGCCACCGACCAGGATGGCCTGCCATCCCCGGCGCCACCGTCACCGCGGCGGCGGAGGACGCGGCGACGACGCGCGTCGGGTTCACGGACGCCGCGGGCCTGGTCGAGCTGCGCGCCCTGAGCTTGCGGGACTGTATTCGTGCTACCATCCCGCCCGGCGCGCCGCCGATAGCCGGTATGCTCCCCAGCTCTGACTGCACCGACGCTTGGACCGCGTCCGCCTTCGCGCCGTTCGTGCGGACATCCGCCTCATGAGCGCTCGCGTTTCCTACACCGGGGCGGCCTGGGCCGCCCTCGTCTTCACGCTGTTCGTGGTCCTGTGGGGCGGCTTCGTCAGCGCCAGCGGCGCCGGCGACGGCTGCGGCGACGACTGGCCGCTGTGCGGCGAGCTGCTCTCGCCCTCGGGGACGACCCCGGCGGACGCCGCCGACACCCTCGTCGAGTTCACCCACCGCGCGACGAGCGGGCTCGCGCTGCTCGCCGTCGCGGGTCTCGCCGTCTGGTCGCGCTACCGGTTTCCCCCCGGCCACCGAGCGCGGTACTGGGCCGTTCTGTCCCTCGCGTTCATGGTCGTCGAGTCGCTCATCGGGGCCGCCCTCGTCATCTTCCAGTGGGTCGACATGAACGTCTCGCTGGCCCGTGCCCTCGTGCAGCCGGTTCACCTCGCCAACACCTATCTCCTCATGGGCGCGCTGGCGTGCGCGGCGTGGTGGTCCGGGTCCCGGCGGCCGGCAGCGGCGCCCGGCCCGGAACGTCCCGACCGGCTGGTGGCGGGCGCCTTGTGCGGCCTGATCGTGGTGAGCGCCTTCGGCACCGCCGCGTCCCTCGCGTCGACGGTCTTCCCGTCCGAGTCGTTCCTCGACGGCGTCCGCAGCGACTTCGCGGGCGGCGCCCACTACCTGATCCGGCTCCGGGTCTGGCACCCCGCCGCGGTCCTTGCCTTCGGTGCCTACCTCGTCTGGCTCGGACGGCGGCTCGGACGGACCTGCCCGGACGGCCTGCCGGTGTTGTTTCCCGTGTCCGCCGGGGTCTTTGCCGCGGCGTTCGCCGTCGGGGTCCTCGACGCCGTGCTGCTGGCTCCCATCGCCCTCCAGATGGCGCACCTGCTTCTTGCCCACGCGTTGTGGCTCGGCTTGACGGCACTTTGGCTGGACCTCCGGTCCGAGCCGGTTCGTGGCGCGAGGGCGCCGGGTTCAGCCTGACGGCCTCCCGCCGGTAACGCTTGCGGGTACGGTCGACCCGGTGGCGGCCGGTTCGGCCGGGCGTTCGCCATCGACGGCGTTCGCCGCGGCGTACAGCGGCCCCTCGGAGGCCGGTCCGATGGGGCTCCGAGGACGTTGCGGCTCACTCGGCAGCGGGCGCGTTCACCTTGAGGGCGTCGATCACGAGAGCGCGCAGCTCGCGGATATCCTGGCGGATGTCCTGGCGCAACTCGTCGATGCGGGCGTTCACGCTGGCGATCTGCGCCGTGAATTCCGCGCGCACGTCGCCGATGCGGGCGTTCAGGTTGGCATTCACGTCATCGATGCGGGCGTTCACGTCATCGATGCGGGCGTTCACGTCGCCGATGCGGGCGTTCGTCGAGCATGACGTGCCGATGATGGTGCCGCACAGGGCGGCCACCGACAGCAGGACGGTGATGCGATCGGACCGATCCATGTCTCTCCAACCGTACCATCGACCGGTCCGATCAGCAAGGTACCCCGCGTACGGCCGGAGGCGGTGCGCCGCGCGCTACAGGAAACCCACCAGCGACCCCAGCGAGACCATGAGGATCGTGATCAGCACCACCCAGACCGCCGACAGCAGCGTGCCCGGGGCCAGCATGTCGAGCATGCGGTAGTAGCCCTTGGTGTAGGTGACCAGGGGCACCGCGTCGAGGGGCAGCAGGAAGGCGCACGAGGCGGTGAACGCGACCGGCAGCGCGTAGAGGGCGGGGTTCTGCCCGGTCGAGAGGGCGAGGAGGGCGAGGGGGGGAATCAGCACCGTGTTGATCACGGGGCCGATGGGCAGCGCGAGGTGGATGACGACGGTGAACGCGCTCACGAGGGCGACGATGCCCAGGGCGCTCCAGTCCTCGAGGCCCCCGAGGGAGCCGTCGACGAGCCACTGCGCGAGGCCGGTCTCGACCGAGGCCGCCCCCAGGGCGGTGACGCCGCCCACCATCAGCAGCGCCTCCCAGCCGATGCCGCGCTCCACCTCCTTCCACGTGAAGATGCGCATGCCGGGGAGGAACATGACCACGGCCCCGAGGATACTCACCATCACCACGTTCAGGGCCGGGAACCAGGTGCTGAGGATCCACAGCACGATCATGGTGCCGAGGACGACGAGGACCCGCCACTCGCGGCCGCTCACGGGGCCGAGGGCGGACCGTTCGGCCGCGACGTCGCCGACCGCGGTGACGTGGTCCATCTCGGGCGGGTAGAAGCGCAGCAGGATGACGGTCGCGACCGGCAGCAGCACGACGACCATCGGGACGCCGATGACCATCCAGTCGAGGAAGCGCACGGTGACGTTGCCGTACTCCTGGATGAAGAAGATGCCGAGGATGTTGATGGAGCTGCCGGCCGGCGTCGCCACGCCGCCGATGAGGGCCGCGAACGGGACGCCGATCATCACGACCTTCGCGAACGACGAGCGGCCCGGGGTCAGCCCCATCTTGTCGAAGAGGCCGACGGCGAGGGCCATGAAGATGGCCGTCGCGGGCACGTCGGACATGATGGTGGACACGAGGCACGTGCCCACCATGAACACCCACACGACGCGGCGGCTGTCGGTGCCCGCCTTCGAGAGCAGCCACAGCGAGAAGCGCCGGTCGAGTCCCGAGCTGATGAACGCCTGGGCGACGACGAACATCGCGAGGACGAAGAAGAAGACGGGGCTGATGAACGTGGTGAACGCGGTGGGCAGGTCGGCCACCCCGAAGATCGGCAGCAGCACCACCGCGAGCAGCGCCGTCATCCCCACCGGCAGGGCCTCGGTCACCCACAGCACGAGCACCACCACGAAGATGGCGGCCATCCGCTGGCCCTCGGCCGGCAGGGCCTCGGGTCCGGGCAGACCGAGGACCACGAGGGCGAGCAGCACCGCCGCGGCCACCCCGGCGAGGGCCTGGGTGGTGGGGGCGGGGGGCTGGTTCACGGTGGGGGCGTTTGCCTGCATCGGGTCTCCTCGGGCGCGGTCCGTCGGCGACGGCCGGGTGGGCCGTGTCGCGGACCGGAAGCGCCGCGCCAGTGTGTCACAATGGCCCGCGTCGCTCCAACGGGCAACGGGGCGACGGCGCGCCTTGACGGCCTCGCGTGCTCACCCGAGCCCCGGTGGCCGCTCGGGCGCGACGGAAGAGGCCGGCCGGGCTGCGCCCTCGACGACAACGGAGGCGTGGCCCGAGCCACGACGGCCGCTCCGCTCTCTCGGGTTACAGGACATGGTCACCCAGCGCCCCGGTCCCGCTGCCGCCGGCGCCGAGAACATCCTCGGCAACGACCCGCGGCCCGTGTTCTTCGCCGTCGACCGGTCCGACGCCCTCGGGTTGGAGCGGCCCGCGCCCGCCGACGGCGAGACGGTCAGGGTCTGGGCGCGATCGCTCTCGGGCATGCAGAAGGAGGCGGTCGTCTGGTCCACCGTTGGCGGGGTCTGGCGTCTCGCCAGCGACGAGGGGCCGTACCTCGACGGCTTCGACGCCGCACCGTGCCCGCTCGCGTTCATGACCGCGGGCATGGTGTCGTCCTGGATGAACGCGGTGCTGGACGCGGCGCGGGCCCGTGGCCTGACCGTCCGCGACCTCGTCCTCGTGCAGGACAACCGTTACACCATGGAGGGCTCGGCCCTGAACGGCACGATGACGGGCGGCGCCCTGCCGGTCGAGCTCGACGTGCGGATCGACGCGGACGCCGACGAGGACGCGTTGCGCGAGATGGTGGCCGCGGCCGTGCGCGCGGCCACCGTTCACGACGTCCTGCGCCGGCCGCACGTGTCGCGCTTCACCCTCGCCGTCAACGGCGCCGAGGCGCAGGTGGACCGGGCCGCGCGGCTGGACGACGCCCGGCCGGCCGACCCCGAGCCGGCGTTCTCGCGGCTCGCGCCGACCGACCCCACGGGGGTGCCGCTCGTGCGAGTCGAGGCGGT
>JAJEEA010000145.1 GCA_022821235.1 Vicinamibacteria bacterium | reverse complement strand
CCCAACCTCATCGCCGACTTCACCCTCAACCCCGACTTCTCGCAGATCGAGTCGGACCGGCCGCAGGTCGAGGTGAACCAGCGCTTCGCCCTCTTCTATCCCGAGCTGCGCCCGTTCTTCCTGGAAGGGGCCGAGATCTTCCAGATCCAGGCGCCGGTCACCGTCGTGCACACCCGGACCATCGTCGACCCGCAGTACGGGGCCAAGCTGACCGGCAAGGCGGGCAAGACGACGCTGGGGGTGCTGTTCGCCAACGACGAGGGGGCCAGCCTGGGGGTGGACGACCGACTGGACCCCGCGTTCGGCCAGTCGGCGCAGACCTTCGTGGGCCGGGCCCGCTACGACCTCTACTCCGAGTCGTTCATCGGGGCGGTCGTCACCGACCGGGAGTTCGTCGACGGCTACAGCCGCCTCGTCGGGGCGGACAGCAACTTCCGTATCGGGGCAACCCACCAGTTGGGCTTCCGGGCCTTCGGGACCGACCGGCGGTTGTCGCAGAGCGGTCCCCAGACGAGTCCCTGCCCGATGACGGCGACGTCGGACCCGGAGACCCCCGCGTCGTGCGGCGGCCATGCGTACGACTTCGGGTTCCGGAAGCGGGGACGCAACCTCAGCTACTCCATCGACTCGTTCGCGCTGTCGCCCGACTTCCGGACCGACGTCGGGTTCGTGCGCCGGACCGACCAGCGCGAGACCGAGGCGCGGCTCGAGTACGAGTGGTGGCCGCAGAACTGGCTGATCAGTTGGGGGCCGGAGGTCCGCTACGGCCGCAACTACAACTTCGACCAGGTGCTCGAGGACGAGCAGTTCCGGGCCGGGGTCAGCGCCAACTTCGCGAAGAACATCCGCTACAGCTTCGACGTCGACCAGGACATGGAGCGCTACTACGGCATCGACTTCGACAAGCGCCGCTACCGGATGTTCGGCAACGTCAACACGAGCCGGATCCTGTCCATCGGCACCGGCTTCGACTGGGGGGACGAGGTCTACTTCGACGGGGCCAACGCGTTCCTCGGGCGCGAGAGCGGCTTCCGCACGTTCGTCAACTTCCGGCCGACGTCGCGCTTCGCCACCAACATCAACATCACCACGAGCCGGTTCACGGATCCGCTGGGCCTCTTCACGGCCGGCGTCAACGACGGCGAGCGGAGCGAGGACGGCGAGATCTTCAACGTCAACATCTTCCGCGCCCTCAACACCTATCAGTTCACCGACCGGCTGGCGCTGCGCAACATCACCGAGTTCAACACCTGGGACCGGACGGTCGGCCTCAACCTCCTGGCCACCTACCGCGTGAACTCCGGGACGGCGTTCTACATCGGATACGACGATCACTACCAGCAGTACGAGCAGTTCTACGACGACCAGGTGAACATCATCGACCGCGGCTACCTGCAGACCAACCGCGCGGTGTTCACCAAGATTCAGTACTTGTTCCGGTACTGACGGTCCTTGCCGGGTTCGGGCGAGGGCGAGAGGCCGGCGGGCGGATCGTGAAGGCTCGCGTCCTGCATCCGTGGCGCGTGTCCCATGCCCGGGCGGCGGGGATTCAGGACGCGTTGCGCCCGCGGCTCGTCGCCGCCCCCCTGCCGAAGGAGCCGCGGCTCGTGGCGGGGGCCGACGTGGCGTACTCGCGCCGCACCCATCGCGTCTACGCGGCCGTCGTGGTGGTGGAGCTGCCGTCGCTGGAGACGGTGGAATCGGTCGGCGTCACGCGGACGGCGACGTTCCCCTACATTCCCGGGCTGCTCTCGTTCCGCGAGGTGCCGTCGCTGATCGAGGCCTTCGAGCGACTCTCGCAGGCGCCGAACGTGCTGGTGTTCGACGGGCAGGGGCTGGCCCATCCGCGCCGGTTCGGGCTCGCCTGCCACGCGGGGCTGCTGCTCGACGCGCCGTCCATCGGCTGCGCGAAGACCCGGCTCGTGGGCGAGCACGGCCCCGTGCCGGACCGCCGGGGCGCCTCGGCCCCGTTGGGGGTGGACGGCGAGACGGTCGGGGCGGTGGTCCGCACCCGCGAGGGGGTGAACCCGGTCTTCGTGTCGCCGGGGCACCGCGCCGACACCGAGTCGGCCGTCGAGCTGGTGCTCGCCCTCGCGGCCCGCTACCGGCTTCCCGAGCCGCAACGCCGAGCCCACCACGCCACGGTGGCCCTGCACGCCCGGGACCGCGACCGGCCCGCGGCCCGGGTCAGGACCTATCCGGACTTCGTGCCGAAGCGCCCGCGGTGAACCGTGGCCGCCGGACCGGTCTCGGCGGCGGCCGCGTCGGAATCACCCGGGCCTACGGCTGCGGCATGCGCGACGGGACGTTGCCGTCCAGGGTGGGCAGCATCTGAAGCCCCGCCCGCTCGGTGGCCACGCCGATGGCCGGCTGCGGGGACGGACTGCGGGGCTGACGATACGTGATGCGGTACTGGTTGCTCACGAAGCGGTGCTTCCGTGCGATGTCGCGGCCCAGGGCCTCGAGCCGATCGACGACGACGGTGGGGACGGTGATCCGCTCGAAGGTGCCGCGGGTCACCGGGACGAGCGCCTCGCCGACCCCCGCCGCCATCGATCCCGAGCCGAGCGCGTTGCCGCTGACGAACAGCAGCGTGTGGACCTCCACCGAGTTCTCCACCATGCGCTCCACCATCTGGTCGACGCGCCCCTGCTGGCTCCGGCTGAGGTCGGCCCCGTCGGTGGCGACCATGATGATGACCGGGTAGTACTCGCGGTCGTCGTCGTCGTGGATGCGGTTCGTCTCCTCGATGAGGGCGTCGTTGAACGTCGCCCCGGCCCCGGTGTCGGGCGAGATGTTGGCGATGTTCTCCTCCAGCTCCGCCCGGTCCGTGGTATGCCGCGTGATCCAGCGCGGCTGCCGGCCCGTGGTCAGCATCGCGATCTCCACGTCGGCCGGCAACTCCCGCAGGAGCGCCAGCAAGCCTTCGCGGACCTGCGGGACCAGGGTGGTCGCGTTGTCGCCGTTGTCGACGAAGACCGTGAGCCGGACCGGCCAGTCGACGGCCTCGAACTCGGTGGTCTCGAGGTTCTCGCCGTCCCACTGCACGACGATGTCGCCCTCGGTGAGGCCGGGGACGGGATTGCCGTTCGCGTCGGCGACCGCGACGTGCAGCGTGTGCTCCTGGGCGTGCGCGAACGCGGTTCCCAGGAGGCAGAGTCCAGCCGCGAGCAACGCCGTGCGCGCCCCGGGAAGACGCCGGATCGGGATCAGCATGAGAACCTCCTGTTCCTGCCTGCGGATGAACGGGGGCGGCGCCGGGCAACGGAACGGGCGCGCCGCGGCGAGTCCCCATTGTAGTCCCTCCGGCGACCGTGCAAACGACGAACCTCGACGAACCTCGAAGGCGTCACACCTCGAGTCGCGCGAAGCCGATCCGCGGGATCCGCCGGCGAAGCGACCGGCCGTACCCGGGGGCTCCCGGGCAGTCGAGCCGCTGATCGACTGCGAACGGCGGCGACCGGCCGCACGCGGGGGGCTCCCGAGCCCGGGGCTATAATGGCGCCTCGACGAGGCGGATGGAGCGGGTACCGCGGACGGCCCATGGCGATTCACCCCGACGCGCGGTGGTACCGGCAGGTCGACGGCCGGCAGCGGCGGGCGTTCATCGCCACCTTCCTGGGCTGGACGCTCGACGCGTTCGACTTCTCCGTCCTGACGTTCATCCTCGTCGACATCCGGAACAGCTTCACCGTCGACGCGGCGCTGGCCGGCGCCCTCGGCACCGTCACCCTGTTCTTCCGGCTGGCCGGCGGGCTCGGCGCCGGCATGATGGCGGATCGGTGGGGCCGCAAGCTCCCGCTGATGCTGTCCATCCTGTGGTTCTCGCTGTTCGCGTTCCTCAGCGGTTTCTCCACGTCCTACGCCATGCTGTTCGCGTGCCGCGCCCTGTTCGGCATCGGCATGGGCGGGGTGTGGGCGGCGGGCATGCCCCTGACCCTCGAGCACTGGCCGACGCGGCTGCGCGGGCTCGCGTCGGGGCTGCTGCAGGGGGGCTGGTTCTGGGGCTACATGCTGGCGGCGCTGGTCTTCTCGACGGTCCATCCGCTGTTCGACGCCGTCCCCGACCCCCTCGGCGCGTCCCCGGAGTCGACGCTCGGCTGGCGGGTGCTGTTCTGGGTCGGGGGCGTCCCGGCCCTCCTCGTGCTCTGGATCCGGACCGGCGTCGCGGAGAGCCCGGTGTGGCTGGAGCGGCAGCGGTACCTGAAGACGAGGGGACGGGAGGAGCTGGCGGACCGGGTGTCGCTGCTGCGGCTCCTTCAGCCGGACCTGCTGTGGGCCACGGTGCAGAGCTCGCTGCTGATGTCCGCGTTCATGTTCTCGTACTACTCGATCTCGTTCTGGTACCCCACGTTCCTGCTGGGCGCGGGCGTCGAGCCGCTGCGGTACCTCGTCGGCTTCAATGCCGGGGCGATTCTGGGCATCGCGCTGTGGGGACGCGCGTCGGAGAGCGCCTTGGGGCGCCGCGGGGCGGTCTCGCTCGCGGCGCTGCTGGGCGCGGCGCTCGCCCCCGCGTTCCTCGCGGCGTCCGGGCCGGCGCAACTGCTCGCGGGGGCGGTGCTGATGGGGGCCACCGGCGGCGGCATCTGGGGGATGGCCCCGGCCTATCTGACCGAGCGGTTCCCGACCTCGGTGCGCGGGGTGGGGCCCGGGTTGGCCTACCACGTCGGGGCGGCGGCGGGCTCGGCGACCCCGTTCGTGCTGGGGCATCTGCAGGACGGCGGCATGACCACCGGCGACGCCATGCTGGCGTGCATCGTGGCGGGCGGACTGCTGGTGGCGGCGGCGGTCTGGCTGGGGCCCGAGACGCGGGGGCGGCGCTTTCACGCCGTCGACGAGGGGGAGCCGGCCGAGACCGGGTAGCCGGCCGTCCGGAGGTCTGCCCCTCAGGACCGCGCGGACGCCGCGAGAGTCGGTTGGGCGCCGTCGGAGGCAGCAGGCGACGATTGGTGGGCCAGGGAGTCTGCACCGCAGAACGGCGCTGCGGGCGACGATTGGCGGGTCGGGGCGGGGGGAGTGGACATGAGACGGCAGGGATGGCTGGTGGGCGCGATGCTGGCGGCGTCGCTGGTCGGCGGCGCGGTGTCGAGCGCGCTGCTCACGGCGCGGCTCGATGCGCAGGGCGCGGGGGTGGTCACCGCGTCGCAGGTGAACATCGTCGACGGGGCGGGCCGGCTGCGGGCGATCCTGTCCGGCGACGACGAGCGCGGCATGGCCTCGCTCGCGTTCTACGGACCCGGCGGCGCGTTCCGCGGCCACGTCGGGATCGACGCGGACGGTCATCCCGTGCTGCGGTTCACCGATCCGGCCGGCGGCACGCGGCTTCTCGCCCGGGTGGGGCAGGAGGACGGGCTGGTCACGGTCGGGGACGAGACCGCGCGCCACGCCCTCGTCGGGTCCCAGTCGGGCACGCCGTTCTTCGGGCTGTCCGACGGCCGGCGGATCCCGATGCAGCTCACCCTGGGGGATGAGGGGCAGCCGCGGGTGAACCTGTTCAACCGCCGGGGGCAACCCGCCATCGGCATGATCGTGGGGGCCAACGACGCGCCGTTCCTGTCGGTGTTCGACGCCGCCGGCGCGCAGCGCGTCACCCTGGGAACGGTGCAGGGCGCCACCGTGGTCAACCTCGGCGATGGCGCGCGGACGCGGATGGTGCTCGGCGTGGCCGAGAACGGAAGGGCGAGCCTCGCCTTCTACGACGACGAGGGCGGCATGGAGCGCGAGGTCGCGGCCGACGCGCGTTGACGGCCGGGAGCGCGGCCGGCGACGGTCCGTGCTCGACGGCGTCGCGAAGGTTCCCCGCTCATTCGAGCGGCGATGCATCCCGCCTGGCTGCGTCGATCCTCGGTCGCGGATGCCCGGCATTTTCCCTCGTCGCGCCTCGTCAGTCCCGCGCCGCGGCCCTTCGCCGGCGCCCTCCGGGCACGATGCAACGCGGGCTCTCGCCCCGGGCTGTCGAGGCGGCGGGCGCGTCGGCGGCGCGAGGCGGCGGGCGGAGCCGCGGGCGGCCGATCCAGGCGGACCTCGCGGCGGGAGTCCGGGCGTTGCCGCACCACGTCGCCGCGCGCCCGCTTGTAGCGAACGGGCCCCGATGCGGACCCCGCCGGTCACGACCCCATATAATGAGGACATCCGCGACGGAGATCATCGAATGCCAGGAACGATGGTGGAGTTTGCGAGCAACGGCGCGACCGGCGCCGGCTACCTGTCGACGCCCGCCGACGGCGGCGGCCCCGGCGTGATCGTGCTGCAGGAGTGGTGGGGGCTCGTCGACCACATCAAGGACGTGGCCGACCGTTTCGCGGCCGAGGGGTTCGTGGCCCTCGCGCCCGACCTCTATCACGGCGAGAGCACCACGAGCCCCGACGACGCCGGCAAGCTCATGATGGCCCTCGACATCGGACGGGTCGAGAAGGACCTGCGGGGCGCCATCCAGTACCTGCTCGGGCGGGACGAGGTCACGAGCGCGCACGTCGGCACGGTGGGCTTCTGCATGGGCGGACAGCTCTCACTCTACGCCGCCTGCGAGAACCCCGCGGTCGGGGCGTGCGTCGTCTTCTACGGCATCCACCCGAACGTCAAGCCGAACCTGGCCGCCCTCGAGGCGCCGGTCCTCGGGTTCTTCGCCGAGCGCGACGCGTTCGTGCCCCCGACGGCGGCGCGGCAGCTCGAGCAGGACCTCCGGGCGGCGGGCAAGTCGGGCGACGTCACCGTGTTCGACGGCGCCGACCACGCGTTCTTCAACGACACGCGTTCCGAGGTCTACGACGCCGATCGCGCGGCCGAGTGCTGGTCGCGCATGCTGGCGTTCTACCGGGAGCATGTCCGATAGCGCCGACGGCCGCGGCCCCTTCGCCTGGCTGTCGGGCCTGCGCTCGTGGCAGCTCTTCGTCCTCGCGGGGGCGCTCTTCGTGGCCGACCTGGTGGTGCCGGACCCGATCCCCTTCATCGACGAGTTGATGCTGGGCCTCGCCACGCTCCTGCTCGGCCGGTGGAAGCGCCGCCGCGACGTGATCGACGCGGAGTGACGCCGAGCCCACCGGCGTGCAGGGGCGGCCGGGCCGTTGGGCCGGTGGAAGCGCCGCCGCGACGTGATCGACGCGGAG
>JAJEEA010000136.1 GCA_022821235.1 Vicinamibacteria bacterium | reverse complement strand
GAACACCGCCGACACCCGGTGGGGGCCGGCCCGCACGAAGATCGGCGCCTCGACCTCCAGGTTCACCCCGTTGGGGTCGGAGGTCCGCAGCCACTGGTCCATGGCCAGCACCGCGGCCGGCTCGCCGTCGATCGATATCTCGATCTGCTCGTTCCGGATGGTCGATCCCGACAGGCCGCCCGTCGTCGTGTGCTGGAACGCCATCCGGAACACGTAGTCCCCGTCGGCCGGGAAGTTGTGCACCACCGAGAACCCGCCGCGGGTGCCGTAGGGGGCGCCCTCCACCTGGTCCCACTGCGAATATGCGCGCGACTTGGCGTAGGTCGTCTGCTTGGGCAGCGCGTTCGGGTTGCCCACCGCGAGCTGGCTGACCTCGGCCGCCGCCCGGAGGTATCCGTCGAGCAGCGTCGCCGACAGGAGCTGGACGTCGGCGATGTTGTCGAAGTTGGCGCTCATGGTGTCGAGCGGCAGGTAGTCGCCCGCGTCGATGTCGAGGGCCAGCAGGTCGCGGACGGCCTGCGCGTACTCGTGGCGGTTCAGGCGCTGGAAGGTCCGGTAGCCGGGGTTCGGGTCGACCGCGGCGGTTTCGTCCACCACCGACTCCAGCGTCTCGACCAGCGCCGCGAGGGTCTCCGCGGGCGGGCGGCGCATGCCCGGCGGGGGCATCATGTTCGCCCGCAGCTTGCGAATCATCTTCTCGGCCCGCTCCGTGTCGCCGCCCGCGGCGCCGACGTCGAAGCCGTCCAGCGAGAAGTTGCCGGTCAGCATCCGGTCGTTGTGGCAGCGCTGACAGTAGGTGCCGACCACGCCATTCAGGGCCTCGTGGTCGAGGGCGGCGGGCGGCGGCGCGGCCGCTTCCTGCGCGGCCACGTGAGCGGCTGCGCCGAGGACGGCGAGCCCGGCGGCGACGACCGCGGCGGAAACGGCAGGGACTCTCATCATGGGGATCGCCTCGAACCGCCGGAACGCGAATCGCGCAAGTTTAGCAGATCATCGCGCTCTCCGCCTCCCGGCCCTCCCGCCTCTCCCCGCCCAAGCCGTCCGCACCTCGGCAGAAACCGCCGACCCGCGGGGCGAGACGACATCGCCGTATCTGCCACATCTCCCACGAGCCACCCCATAACACCAGCGCCCCGCCGCGATGGGCGCGATGGCATGAATCTCGCTTGGACGCGGTGGTACCATGGCGCCCATGCCCACCGCGGAGGCGCGGGTCGGATACGCCGATCTCCTCGACCTGCCGGACGACGGGCGCCGCTACGAGATCCACGGAGGAGAGCTCGTCGTGGTCCCGTCACCGCTGCCCCGCCACCAGATGGCGGTCCAGTCGGTCTTCCTGCTGCTGGAAGGCCATGCCCGAGACACCGGCGGCATGGCGTTGATCGCGCCGCTCGACATCGTGCTCGACGAGATCGACGTCGTGCAGCCCGACGTGGTTTTCTTCCGGGCGGAACGGCGCCATCTCGTCCAGCCCGACGCCGTGACCCGACACGCTCCGGACATCGCCGTCGAGGTGCTGTCTCCATCCACCGCCGCCGTCGACCGCGGCCGCAAGATGCGGATGTTCGCGACCTACCGCGTGCCGGAATACTGGATCGTCGACCCGGTCCGCAAGCGTATCGACGTGCACGCACTCGAAGACGGCGCCTACCGGCTCGCGCAGGCCGCCGCGGCGGACGATGTCGTACGCTCGGTGCTCCTCCCCGACCTGACGTTCACGGCCGGCGGCGTCTTCGCGGTTCCCTGACCGCGAACGTGTCCACGTTGCTGACGCCGCCCCGGCGGTGCTCGGTTCCCCTGTTGGACAGGTTCATCGCCCGGCAGGCCGCCGCGCAGTGAGACGATCGCAGAGTACGACGACCTCGTGGCGGTTCAGGCGCAGGAAGGTCCGGTACCCGGGGTTCGGGTCGGCCGCGGGGCCCCGTCCACCACCGAGTCCCGCGTCTCGACCAGCGCCACCAAGGCCGGTCCGAACACGGCGGACATCTGGCGCAGGTGGTAGGATGATGCGCGTCGGGAGCGACCCTGATGGCCTTGCAGCAGCCCGCGCCGAGCAACCGTTTGAACCAGCCGCTGGACCCCGTGCACACGCGGGCGCCGGTCTTCTCGCCCGGCAGCGGCTCGGCCGGCACTCCGGTGACGGTGGAGACGACCAACCTCCCCGCCGTCACCCCGATCTACCTCGGCATGGGGGCCACCCGGTCGAGCTTCGAGGTTCTCGCCCAGCTCGTCACCGACGAGTTCGGCACGATGTCGACGGTCATCGACGTGCCGACCTGGGCCACCACCGACCGGACCCACTTCTTCGTCCTCGTCGACGTCTACTTCCGGCCGTTGGCGGTGTCCGCCGCCTTCCACGTCACCGAGACCGACGGCACCCTGCGGCGCCAGGGGCGCATCGCGGACGGCGGGGGCAACTGCCTGGTGCTCGAGGAAGGGGGCGAGGGCGGCGAGCGCTACGTGCTGACCGGCGACCGGCAGGCCCTCGCGCCCGGGGACGACGTGGAGGTCGAGGGCCGCCTCGCGGAATCGGCCGACTGCCCGGACGCCATCGCCCTGGAGGTCGTCCGGGTCACCCCGCGGCCCTGAGCCACGATTCCGAACGACACCCGAAACCGCCCTCGCCCGCCTCGGTCAACGCGCCTCCCGGCGCGCACGACCGCCGCAGCCGGTGGACGG
This sequence comes from Vicinamibacteria bacterium, assembly GCA_022821235.1. GTDB lineage: Bacteria > Acidobacteriota > Vicinamibacteria > Vicinamibacterales > UBA8438 > JAJEEA01. The sequence goes on along the minus strand of JAJEEA010000136.1, from coordinate 2,930 downwards.
ACGTGGCCGACGCGTTGAACGCGCCTCCCCGCGCACACGACCGCCGCGCATCGGAGACGCCGCTGTGCGGTTCGACCCGCGCGCCTCCCCGCGCGCACGACCACCGTCTGTCGCGGCCGCAGGATGCGGGTGTTTGTGCGACCCACGGCGTGCCGGGAATACCGGATCGCCGACCCGGCCCCACGAGCAGATAGTGCCCGTCGACGAACCTGTTCACGGGGCGGTGGATGACTGAATTTATTTTCTGATATAAAATCATGAACATCACTTGCGCGCAATGAACATCGACATCGCCGAGTTCTCGAATCCGTTTCGTCCCGGGGCCGGGCACACCCCGCCGTATCTGGCCGGTCGTCGCGTGGAACGCGAGGAGTTCCTCGGGCTGCTCGATCAGCCCACGATCCTGGACAACCTGGTCCTCACGGGGCTTCGAGGCGTGGGCAAGACGGTGCTGCTCGATACGTTCAAGCCGCTCGCGACGAGCCGGGGGTGGCTCTGGGTGGGAACCGACCTGTCGGAGTCGACCAGCGTCAGCGAGGAGAACCTGGCGACCCGGCTCTGCGCGGATCTGTCTCCGGCCACGTCCGGCGTGGTCGCGGCCACCGAGGAACGACGCCAAGCGGGATTCGGGGCCGCCACCGAGACGATCACGCACACCCTCGGCTACCAGGCCCTCATCGAACACTACCGCCGCACCCCCGGCCTGGCTCTCGACAAGACCAAGGCGGCTCTCCAGCTCGCCTGGAACGGGCTCTCGCAGACCCGGACCGTCCGCGGAATCATCTTCGCCTACGACGAGGCCCAGAATCTCGCGGACCGGCCGGCGAGAGAACAGTATCCCCTGTCCCTCCTGCTCGACACCTTCCAGTCTCTGCAGAGGATGGGGCTCCCGCTGATGCTGGTCCTGACCGGTCTGCCGACGCTGTTCCCCAAGCTGGTGGAGGCCCGGACGTTCTCCGAGAGAATGTTCAGGGTACGGTTCCTGCGGAGTCTGAACGAGCGCGAGAGTGAAGACGCGGTTCGCAAGCCGGTCGAGGACGCGGCGTGTCCGGTGCGGCTGTCCGACGACTCCGTACGGACGATCGTCGAGACGTCCGGCGGCTATCCCTATTTCCTCCAGTTCATTTGCCGCGAGGTCTACGACGCGTTCATCCAACGGATCGACAAGGGCGAGCGGGCTTCCGTCCCCGTCGCCGAAATCGAACGGAAGCTCGACACGGACTTCTTCGCCGGACGCTGGGCGCGCGCCACCGACCGGCAACGGGATCTGCTGGCGGTGATCGCACGACTCGAAAGCTGCGACGACGAGTTCACGGTCCAGGAAGTGGTCGAAGAATCCCGGCGCTCCCTGGACAAGCCGTTCAGCGCCAGCCACGTCAGCCAGATGCTCGTCACGCTGGCCGCCCAGGGCCTCGTGTACAAGAATCGACACGGGAAGTACTCGTTCGCGGTTCCCCTGCTGGGCGGATTCATCAGGCGGCAGACCGCCGGTAGCTGATCGGCGCCTGGGCCGCCGTCGAGCACGACCATCACGGCGCCCGCGCTCGTCGTCCGCCCCCCAACGGTCAGAAGCGAAGCCGAAGGGCTCCCGCCGAGACCCGCGGCGATAGTCCGGTCGAAACCACGAGCGTCATCCGAGAAAGCCAGCGGAGCACCTTGCCGGCCGCGGCGCCGGGAAGACCATCGCGAACCGGCGCAGTAGCCCATCTCGGGCGGCGACAGTAACACCGCGAAGTCGTCTCGCGTTTCCCGGGGCGGGTCGTCCAGCGCTGGCTGGCATGGTACGTGCCTTCACTCCCCCGTACGGACGCCCCTACACCGACATCGGAGCGGCGTCGCAGCGTGTGGTAGCTTGGGGGGAAGTCGTGCGTGCCGCCGCGCCGCCGGGAGGTCCCGACCATGTTCCGACCCGCACCTGCCGCCGCCCCGATCCACTACCCGAGCTCGGACGGCAAGCCGATGGCGGAGAACGACGCCCAGCGCAACGCCATCATGTACGGCGTCGGTGCGCTGGCCCGCCACTTCAGAAACCGTCCGGACGTGTACGTGTCCGGCGACCTGCTGATCTATTACGAGGAAGGCAACCCGCGGGTGTCGATCGCCCCGGACGTCTTCGTGGTCTTCGGCGTCGAGAAGCGCGAACGGCCCAACTACAAGCTGTGGGAAGAGCAGCGGGCGCCGGCCTTCGTCCTCGAGGTGGCCTCGCCGAGCACATGGCGGGACGACCTCGGGCGGAAGCGGTCGGTGTACGCCCGGCTCGGCGTGCGCGAGTACTGCCGGTACGATCCGACCGGCGACCATCTGCCGGCGCGACTCGAAGGCGAGCGGCTGACGCCGTCGGGCTACGTCCGTCAACCGGCGTTGACGGCGCTCGACGGCACGTTGACGCTGCGCAGCGAGACCCTGAGCCTGGAGCTGCGGGCCGCGCCCGGCCGCGAGCTGCGTTTCCGGGACCCGGCGACAGGCAGCGATCTGCGCAGCCACGACGAGGAAGCCGAGGGCCGCCTGGCCGCCGAAGCCCGGGTGGCGGAACTCGAAGCGATGCTTCGCCAGCGGTCCGGCTGACGGCCGGCGCAAGCAGCCTGCGCGGCAGGACACCGCGGACTCCCGGCGCGTGGGCCGGCCACCGAGTGCAACCGCAGGCGACGATTGGCGGGCTCGGCGGACGAGATCACGACCCGGGCCGAAGCCGTGTTCGCACACGTCTTCCGCGGTCGGTACTGCGTCATGACCGAATGTTCGGGGTACGCGGGCTGTGATTCGTCAGCGGTGGCGGGGGTCATGCCCATGTCCGTATCCGAAGATTGAGACATGACGGACCACTACCCGACCGCGCCGTCGCCGCTCGCCGGCGGCCCCGAAGCCGCCTGACCCGGCGACGCGGCGGTACGCCCCGGCGGCCCGGCCCGGCGGCCCGGCGCCGAGGCGGC